>JAJZTZ010000075.1 GCA_021847305.1 Pseudomonadota bacterium
CCGGCCCTCTGACCTGTCGGTGCATCCGGGCCTGAATCTCATGTCCCCACCCCTTCCGTCCCCGCCCGGCGGGCGGGGAAACCCCGGCCTCGTTGGGCCAGGACGGGCGGCTTCGGCCGCCGGCCTTCAGGCCCCATCCTGCCAAAATTTCTCCACCACCTAGGCCGGGCAAGCCCGGCCCTCTGACCTACCGGTGCATCCGGGCCTGAATCTCATGTCCCCACCCCTTCCGTCCCCGCCCGGCGGGCGGGGAAACCCCGGCCTCGTTGGGCCAGGACGGGCGGCTTCGGCCGCCGCCCCTCACCCCTCACCCCTCACCCCTCACCCCTCACCCCTCACCCCTCACCCCTCGCCCCTCACCCCTCTTCCCCCTTCTCTCCTCAGGGTTGCAGAAAACTGCGTTTTCACGGAAACTCACCTGCTTTCGCAACCGCATTCGGAAGTACCTGATGAAACAGATCAAAGTGACTGACGTCGGCCAGCTCAAAAACGAGCTGAACAAGTACAAAAAGGGTAAGAAACTTGATATCCGCCAGTTCAACATGGCGGCACGCCTGGCGTGGCTGGGTAAAATTAGCCTGAGTCCGCTGGATCCGGAAGATGCCGAAAACCAGGCCTGGCTGCTGCACCTGTCCTACCCGGAAGGCCTGGCCGAGCACATCATCAATCTGGACGAAGACCTGATGGGTCAGATTCATATTGTTGATCGCGAACAAGGCGGTTACCTGGCGGAAATTCTGCGTCAGGGTGTGCAGGAGCGCGCCGCACAACTGCAGGACCTGGATCGTCGCGACTTCTATTTCGGCAAATTCTTCAAGGCCGATGCCGAGCAGCCCGCCGGGGACAATGCCTGATTCAGCTTTACTGCGTCTGCTGGACCTGGGGCTGGTAAGCCCCACTTTCTGGCACAAGGCCTATCCGTATCTGGCCGAATCCATGCCGCCTGAAAGCGGCCCGATTCTGCTGTGCGGCCGGACTGCGGCGCATTTCTGTCTGGGAGCGCATCAGGGGCAATCGCTTGAACTGACCGCCGACTGCGACATACCTGTGCTGCAGCGTCCTCTGGGCGGCGGCGGAGTCTGGCTGGACGAACAGCAGCTGCTGCTGGTGCTGATCCTGCCGCGTCACTGGACCAGCGGCAAACGCCCGGTGCAGTGGTTCGATGCCCTGCTTCAGCCCATGCGTGCGACCTACCGGCATTTCGGCATTGAAGCCGAACGGATTGTGCACGACTTGTGGTATCAGGGAAAAAAACTTGCCGGCAGCGGCGCGGCAAGCATCGGTCAGGCTGGACTAGTGGCCAGCAGCTTTCTCTTTCAATTCCCCGCGCAACGCTTCGCGGCCTGTATCGCTGCGCCCTCTGAAGGTTTCCGCGAGTGGCTCAGCCAGGCACTCACCGATGCGATGACGGACTGGCGCAGCATCGCGCCCCCGCCGGCCAAATGCGAACTGCTGCAACAGCTGCTGCATGAACTGAAATCCCACCTCGGCTGCGAAATCTCCCAGACTACGCTTAGCGCGGCAGAACAGGCCGCGATCGAGACCTGGCAGCCGGACGAAGACGAGCTGTATCCGGCCCGCCAGCGCCACGTGCCGCACGGCATCAAGCTCAATGCCCGGCGTTTTCTCACCGAGCGCCACTTCGGCAATGACTGGGTGCGCGTCCAGACCCAGGCGGACAAACTTGAACGGCTGGCGTTATCTCTGCCGCTTGACGCTGCGACACAGGCCCTGCTGCTGGAGTGTATCGCCGACAGCGCGAGCCTTGCCGCTGTGTTACAGTCGCATACCAATGAGGCCGCCCTGTGGGCCGAGCGCATTATGCAAACTGCCTATTTTGAGACGGAATAATGGCTATCCCGACAATTGAAGAACGCCTGAAGAAGCGGTTTATCCTGATGACCCACGATGAACCCCTGGTTGAGCAAATCCGCGCCATCACCCCGGCTGACTGGGAACTGGTGCGTACCGACAGCCTGGACGATCTGGGCGAGTTTCAGGACGTGCTGCTGCACCGATTCCTGTTTCTTGATCTGGACGATCTGG
Organism: Pseudomonadota bacterium; assembly: GCA_021847305.1. GTDB lineage: Bacteria > Pseudomonadota > Gammaproteobacteria > Burkholderiales > JAJZQI01 > JAJZQI01. The sequence goes on from JAJZTZ010000075.1 coordinate 2,047, forward strand.
ATGTCTTCGATCCGCTCGACGTGATCCGCCAGGTGCGTATGGAGTGGATGCTCAACCTGCCGATTTTCTGTTTTGGCGGCAGCCCGGAAGAACGCGACGAAGCGCGCCTGTCGCGCGCCGACCGCTTTTTCGAGCGTGACGAGGTAGCCGGAAAGCTGCCGCTGTTCTTTGAGCAGTATCGCTGGTAACGCGTCCATGACGGTTCTCGGCGTAGGCATTGCAACGCTGGATCTGGTGTTCGGCGCGGATCATTATCCGGCTGAAGATGAGGAAATGCGCGCCCAGAGTCTGCGCATCAGCCGCGGCGGTAATGCCACTAACACGCTGGTCATGCTCAGCCAGCTGGGCCACACCTGTCGCTGGGCCGGGGTGCTGGCAGAGGCCCCCGAGTCGGCCATCATTACCAGCGAGCTGGAGCAGTATCGCGTCGACTACCGGCACACGGTAAGGCACGCGGGCCGCCCGCCCACCTCATCCATCACCCTCACCGGCCACTCGCGCACCATTGTGCACTACCGCGATCTGGCGGAACTGACCGCTGCCGAGTTTGCTACCGTGCCGTTGACTGGCGTCGACTGGGTGCACTTTGAAGGCCGGGCGATTGGCGAATTGCGCCAGATGATTGCGCGCGTGCGCGCCGAGCGGCCAGACTGCACCATTTCACTGGAAGCGGAAAAATGGCGTGACGAGCTGGAAACTGTTCTGCCACTGCCCGACGTATTAATTGCCGGCAAAGCGCTGGCTGCCCACCTTAAACTGGCCGAGCCCGATGCCATGCTCGACTGGTTGCGCTCGCACAGCCCGACTGCGCGCATCGCCCTGGCATGGGGCGAGCGGGGCGCCCTGGGGGATGCCCATGGCCAGCGCTTTCACGCTCCGGCGGTAGGTATCGACCAGCTGGTCGATACCCTCGGTGCGGGTGACGCCTTCAACGCCGGACTGATCGACGCGCTGGCGCGCCGCCTGCCCTTTGCCGAAGCGCTTGGTCACGCCAATGCGATCGCGGCAAAGAAATGCGCCCGCTTCGGTTTTGCGTTAAGCTAAGAAAACGCTGATTTAATCGCGTTTCCGTGCCGGGCGGACTTTTTCCCGACCGCTCAATGACTCAAGAGTCATTGAATACGTGAGGCTGTGCGGACATGCGCCGCACAACCGCCTTGCCGATTTATTCCATAAAGCAAATCCATACAGCAAAACAGTTGCGCCAACCATGACCCTCACCGAACTCAAATACATTGTCGCCGTCGCCAACGAACGCCACTTTGGCCGGGCGGCGGAAAAATGCTTTGTCAGCCAGCCCACGCTGTCAGTCGGTATCCGCAAGCTGGAAGACGAGCTCGGTGTGGCCCTGTTCGAACGCGACAAACAGGAAGTGCGCCTTACCGCGGTGGGTGAGCGGATCGTGGCGCAGGCTGCCCGCGTGCTGGAAGAAGCCGGGCTGATCAAGAAAATTGCCGAATCCGGCCGCGACCCGCTGGCCGAGCCGCTCAGGGTGGGAGCCATTTACACTGTGGCTCCTTATCTTTATCCGCGCCTGATTCCGGCGCTGCAACACAGCGCACCGCAGCTGCATCTGTTGCTGGAAGAAAACTTCACTGCCCGGCTGACCGAACGGCTGCGGCAGGGAGAAGTAGACGTGATCATCGTTGCCCTGCCGTTTACTGAACCCGGGGTCGACATTCTGCCGCTGTACAACGAGCCGTTTACCGTGGCCGTCCCGCACGACCACCCGTGGCACAGCCATACCGTTATTCAGCCAGATGAACTGGCCGATGAAACCACATTGCTGCTGGGTACCGGCCACTGTTTCCGTGACCAGGTGCTGCAAGCCTGCCCGGAACTCAACCGTCCCAGCGCGCAGCCGGGTGAAATGCAGAAGACATTGGAAGGCAGCTCGCTGGAAACCATCCGCCACATGGTCGCGTCAGGAACCGGCGTAACCGTATTGCCCTGTACCGCCGCCGGCGCCAATCCGCTGCTGCGCTATCTGCCTTTTTCCCAACCGGTGCCGCAACGGACCATTGTGCTGGCGTGGCGCAAAAGTTTTCCCCGGCCGGAAGCCATTGCGGCGTTGCACAAGGCGATCACGTCCAGCGACCTGCCCTGTGTGGAATGGGTACACTAAAATATGCCTTGCCTGCCTCCTCTTTTCCCTGAGTCCAGGGACAGGAGGAGGACGGCCCCGTTCAAAACATCAGCCAGCCATACACATAGAGCGTGTTGTTATCCCGCGCATTGCGCCCGGGCAACGTGCCTGAAGCATCGTAGTTGCTGGAAGCACCGTTGAATTTGCTGTAACCGGTGTACTGCACCCCCAGTTTCAGCCGGTCCATCGGCAGATAATCGAAATCCAGCACATAGCCTTGGGTATTGGGCGTCTGACTGGTATTGTCGGAGTACAGGGTGGCATCCTGGCTGCCGCTCACATCAAACAGTCCGATCGAACCGCCGAGCTTATGGTTGTAGTAATAACTGCCTTTTATCCGGCGCGAATCGAGGGTATCCGAAGCATTATTGCCGGTGCTGGCATCCCAGTTCACCTTTTCATGCACCCAGCTGGCCTGCACTGACCAGTCGTTCGCCCCCTCTACCAGCTGATATTGACCATCCACACCGGTATCGTAGTAGTGATTCACCGGACTGGTGCTGTCCTGGGCGTTGGTATACGTCGCAGCGTTCATGCCGAATGTTCCCACCATCCACGAAGACGGTCCTGAGGCGCTGTGGTAGGCCAGCCGCCAGTAAGGATTCGTGCCGCTGAGGGGATAGGTGTTGGCTGCCGTGTCCTGGCCAGCGCGCAGGAAAGAAAAAATCTTGTCAGCGGTGCGGTAAGCGCTCAATTCCGCGTACACATGACTGTTCCAGTCCGCATACGCACCCAGCCCTGCCACCTGCTGCGCCAGCGTGCCTTCGATGAGCGTACTGCTGCCGTACCCCTGGAAGGCCCCGCCCGGCTGGGCATAAGGAAAGCGCCAGGCCGGCGTGGTGTTATACAGGTCCTGTACCGTGGGGCTGTTGTTCAGGGTCGCGCCGTAAATCAGCGGTTTCCCATCCAGCTGAGTGGCAGAGGCAAAACGGATATCGGTGTTATCCATATTGCTGTGCTGCGTGACGCCGTTATAAGTCCACTGCACAAAAGCCCCCAGTTCGTCGGTGATGCGGCCGCCGGTAAACAGGCTTACCTGCTGCAACTGGGATGATTTATCGTGGGCAAAATCGCTGGCGGGGTCGGCTGAGCCATGCGTGTTGTCCAGGCTGGTCTTGCCGGCCAGCACCATGCCAGCAAGTGGCAAACCGTTGACCTTGCCCCAGGTATAGCCGGTCAGCTTGAACTCCCGGCCGGTTTCGGTCAGCTCGGGAAAGCTGCCGCCAAAGTGACAGACCTCGCAGGCCATGCCGGTCTGTCTGGCGTACAGCGGAACAGCCTGCGACACGCTGGGCACCAGTAATGCGGCTATTGCCAGCACGGCCGGCCACACTTTACCCCACCACTTTTTCGCTATAAGCATTTTTTACCCCCACGGCTTGTTTAAACCCATTTTCCAAATATGGACAAACAGGTACAAAAAACGTTCGCCCGGAGGTAAAAAAGGTAAATCGACGCTTCAGTGCCTGCGTTCCAGCGGAATCAGGAAATCCGGCTGCAGATGCCAGAAACGGGCAATTTCCTCGGCCCGGGTCAGATCTTCCGGATGGACAAACACCCGCATCATGCCGTGATGACTCCTGGCCCATGCATCAAATGCCTGCCAGCGCCGACCGCACAACTCCTCGCCCAGATCGGTACTGACTTCCACCAGCCCAAGCAGTGCATCGTCGCCATCGCGATTGATGGCGACAATATCAGGCTGCATGTGCACATTGAGGATGGGGATGAGCATCTCTGCGGGGTTGGCATAGCCCTCCAGATCCTGCACCGCGAGATCGCGGTAACCCTGACCTTTCATCAACTCGACCGCATCGCTAAGCAATGCTTCGCGTTCACGCTGAATTGCTTCAGGTAGCGTATGGATATTCATAACAGTCTCCTTTGTAAAAGAAGCCGTACTTCTTTATAGCACAGAGAATAATTTTCATTTATTTTTTGCCGTGGTAATCACCAGCACGCCGAGCAGAACCAGTGCTGAACCCGCCATTTGCAGTCCGCCGATTTGCTCACCGAGAAACCAGTAGGCCAGCACCAGTGTCGCCACGGGCCCGACTGCTCCGGCCAGCGCTGTGTGACCGGCTCCCAAACGGTGAATGGCGGACGAGAGCATGAACACCGGCAAAATGGTCGACAGCACCGCCATGGCCACGGCCAAGCCGTAAACCGGCGCCGGCTGGCCAAGCGCCTGCAGGGGATGGGTCAGGACAAATTGCGCCAGCGTGGCGGCGCTTGCCACGGTCATGGCATAGGCGGTAAAACGTACCGAACCGATGCGGCGGATATACCGTCCGGCACCGATGAGATACAGCGAGTACGTCAGCGTACTGGCGAATACCAGCGCCGCGCCCAGCCACAGCCCTGCGCGCAGGGAACCGAGGTCGTGCAAAAACACCAGTGCAATACCGGCGTAGCTCAGCGCCAGCGCCGCCACCTGCCTGGCAGTGATTTTCTGGCGGAAAAACAGCGCGGAAAGCAGCACCACGACAGTCGGATAAAGAAACAGGATCAGCCGCTCCAGCCCTGCAGAGATATATTCCAGTCCACGAAAGTCGAGCAGACTGGACAGGTAATAACCCAGCAACCCCAATACCACGACGGCGCCCCACTCCTGCCGGTCGAGGGCCCGACTGTTGCCGTTGCGGCCGGACCAGCCCGCCACTGCCAGGAACACCGGTGCGGCAAAGCCCATACGCAATGCCAGCAAAGTCACGGCATCCACGCCATAGCGGTAGGCCAGTTTGATGAAAATGGCCTTGGCGGAAAAGCCGATTGCCGCGAGCATGGCCAGGGCAACACCGGTCAAGGTGGCAGCGGGGACAACGGAAGTTACAGAATCAGTCTGTGCCATACAACCCTTTCTACGGCGGGTCGGCAGGCGGGACAGGAATCATCGCGGTTTCGACCCGCGGTGATTTAGTCAGAAAATCAGAAACAAGACACCGCAGCAGTGGAACAAGCCCACAGCCACAGTCGTTTGGACAGCAAAAAAGCGGAAATTTCTCGATTCATGTCACCACTATATAAGGCCCTGGTGCGGACTGTCAAACCTGCTCACCCGGCTAGCGGCAAGGCGGTCTTGTCGACTACGCGACGCAGCACAAAACTGGAATGCACGCCGGTAACACCTTCGATCCGGGTGATTTTATCGAGCAACAGAACCTGAAACGCATCCATATCGGCCACCACCACCTTGAGCTGATAATCGGCTGTCTGGCCGGTAATCAGCAGGCATTCCATCACCTCGGGAATACGGGCAATTTCGGTTTCAAAATTCTGGAAACGTTCGGGCGTGTGCTTATCCATGGAAATATGGATCAGCGCCATGAGCGACAGACCGAGCGCTTTGGGATCAAGCTGGGCGTGGTAGCCCTGAATCAGCCCGCCATCTTCCAGCGCGCGCACGCGGCGCAAACAGGGGGATGGCGACAGGCCGATGCGGTCGGCCAGATCCTGATTGTTGATGCGACCATCCTGCTGCAGGATGCGCAGAATTTCACGATCATAGCGATCCAATTGCATACCACCCCCAACAAGGCAACGAAATAGGAAATATTATTCCAAATATAATATTATTTATGAAATAGTATTTCAATTTAAAAAAATATTTGAGCAAATACGCAATTTAATTTCGCCGCCTTGTCGCTAAAATTTGTCACATCACCTGGCATTCCATGAGGATACGACAATGTTGCAGCAGCCCGACCGCAAATACCGCGCCTTTGCCCCGGTCAACCTGACCGACCGCCAGTGGCCCAGTCGCACCCTGACCGCTCCGCCGACCTGGATGTCGACCGACCTGCGCGACGGCAACCAATCATTGTTCGAGCCCATGAATGCGGACAAGAAAATGCGCATGTTCCGCACTCTGTGCGACATCGGTTTCAAGGAAATCGAAGTGGCATTTCCCTCGGCTTCGCAGACCGACTTTGACTTTGTGCGCCAGCTGATTGAAGGCAATCACATCCCTGCAGACGTCACCATTGAAGTGCTGACCCAGGCACGCGAACACCTGATCCGCCGTACCATGGAATCGCTGCGCGGAGCGCGCCGGGCGATTGTGCACGTGTACAACGCCACCTCGCCCACTTTTCGCGACGTCGTGTTCCGTATGAGCAAGCAGGAAGTGGTGGACATGGCGGTAGCTGCCGTGCGCCTGATCAAGGGACTGGCAGCCGAGCAACCGGAAACCGAATGGGTGCTGGAATACAGCCCGGAAACGTTTACCGCCACCGAACTCGATTTCGCCCTGGAAGTCTGCAATGCGGTGACCGAAGAATGGGGCGCGACGCCGGACAACAAGATCATCCTCAATCTGCCCACCACTGTTGAGGTGGCCTCGCCCAACGTCTACGCTGACCAGATTGAGTGGATGCACCGCCATCTGGCTCGGCGCGACAGCATCATCCTGAGCCTGCACCCGCATAACGATCGTGGCACCGCCGTGGCCGCGGCCGAACTCGGCCTGATGGCCGGCGCCGACCGCGTGGAAGGCTGTCTGTTCGGCAATGGCGAGCGCACCGGCAATGTCGATCTTGTCACGCTGGCACTCAATTTCTACACCCAGGGCGTGGCGCCCGGACTGGATTTTTCCGACATCAACGCGATTGCCCGCACGGCGGAATACTGCACGCAACTGCCAGTCCACCCGCGCCACCCCTATGTCGGCGACCTGGTGTTCACCGCCTTTTCCGGCTCGCATCAGGACGCCATCAAAAAGGGCTTTGCCGCGCAGAAGCCCGATGCCGTGTGGAATGTACCCTATCTGCCCATCGACCCGGCCGATCTGGGGCGCAGCTATGATTCGGTGATCCGCGTCAACAGCCAGTCCGGCAAGGGCGGCATCGCCTATCTGCTGGAAGCCGAGTACGGCATCGTCATGCCGCGCCGGCTACAGGTGGAATTCTCCGGCGTGGTGCAGCAGCACACCGACACGCATGGCGGCGAAGTCAACGCCGCCGATATCTGGCAACTGTTTTCCGCCACCTACCTGGCAGACAAGCAGCCGGTACGCTATGTGGAGCACCACCTGTTCGAGCACGGCAAAGCACAGGGCATCCGCCTGGCAGTTGAGATAGGTGGCGTGCCCCACCTGCTGAATGGCGAAGGCAACGGCCCGATTGATGCCGCGGTACACGCGTTGTCCAGCGTTGGCATTGAGGTAAAAGTGCGCAGCTTTGAAGAACGCTCTTTGGCCGGCCGCAACGAAGGCGCCGAAGCCGCTGCCTGCGCCTTTATCGAAGTGGCCGCGCCGGGCTGCGCCGAGCGCTTTGGCGTCGGGCTTGACCGCAATATTGTCACCGCCTCGATCAAGGCGCTGATCAGCGGCATCAATCGCATGGAGCAAAATAGCGCTGTCGCCGGCTTGCGCCAGCTGGCCTAAGCCCCCAAATGCAAAACGCCCGGCAAGCCGGGCGTTTTGCATTGAAGCCGTACAGGGTCAGGACTGCTGTTTCGCCTGCTCTTCAGCGATTTCCTTGTGTACCTGGGCCATGTCCACGGCCTGTACCTGTTCGATCAGCGAGTCCAGCGCATTGGCCGGCAGGGCACCGGCTTCCGCGTACAGAATCACTTTTTCGCGGAATACCATCAGGGTGGGGATGGAACGGATCTGGAAATAGCCGGCCAGGGACTGCTCGACTTCAGTATTCACTTTAACGAAGGTGATGTCGGGATATTTTTCCGAAGCCGCCTCAAAGGTCGGCGCAAAGCCGCGGCAGGGAGCACACCACGGTGCCCAGAAATCAACGATAACGGTATCGTTTTTCAGAATCAGGTCTTCAAAGTTTTCCTGCGTGGCTTCAATAACGGCCATGTCGTGCTCCAGATTGAATCAAGTCAAAGCGCAACACTAACACAGCCACCCGGAGTCAGCCAACTTCAACTACTCAATCGTAGCCGCTATGACCGCTTTCCGGCAGACTGCCGGCGTCGAAAAAGGCCCACAACAGATGCGCCATGACTTCCGGCGCAATGACGGTATGACGATTATTGGCTGCCTGCATGTGCTCGCGCAGCGATTTGCGCAAGGCTGCATCGCCGGTGAGATCAAACACGATATCGACATTGTCGCCCAGTTTGACCACGTCCAGCGCATTGTCGAGCACGGTTACCCCGTTGTGCGCAAAACCGAGCGCCACCGGAGACTGCGTATTACGTGCCGCAACGGCGACAATCTGCACATTGGCCTGGGCTTCCTGGATCTTGCTGAGAAAGTGCTCGGCAAAGACTTCACCCACTTTACCCAGCCCGAGAATTGCCACGTTGATTTTTCGACTCATTCGACTAACTCCTCGTTGTATTTTTATTAAAGTGCCCATGTATTTATGGAGCTTGTCACAGCTTATGGTAGCCATGCCACTTTTACAAGACTTGAACGATGAAGTCGTGTCTAAAATTTATTAGACATATTTAATGTATTACCGTATTATGCGCACTCTCGTAAGCACTTTACTTACGTTATTCATCGTCCTGACCCCCTCGTAGGGCTTCATCAGCAGTTCTTCTCCTGATCAAGCGACTCACTGCAAATTTGGTTAGCGCCGGTGTGATTTTTTCGCGATCACCGCCTTCAC
>JAJZTZ010000003.1 GCA_021847305.1 Pseudomonadota bacterium
TGTGCATTGCCACCGGTCTGATGAGTTTTCCACTTGCCAGCTGGGCGGCTACGAATACAGCGAATTACTGGCTGAGCGTTACAACAGACAGTGGCGGCATGGGCTCAGCCATGACCAAACAAGCCGCCACCGAGTCCGCCGGCGGTTTTCTGGGCGGCCTTTTTGGCAGCCTCAGCAGCAAGGTTTCCGGCCCGACGCGCACACTGAGTCTGCAACTGAATTCACCGCAAAGCTTGCCTGCCGGCCCCAATGCCCTGCACGACATCCCCAAGGGCATGTCAATGGGAGACAGTCTGCCGCTTGTCATCCCCGAGTTTGTTACCAGCTCGGCGGAAAAAGAGGAACAAACGCCTTTTGAACGGGGTGAAAAGCCCAAAGGACGCCTGCTGATTTACTGGGGCTGCGGCGACAAGACGGGCTCCGGCCAGCCCAAAGTGATCGACTTCGCCAAAGTCACGAGTATGGCCGGCATGCCCAGTCATCACGGCTCAGCCGTTTACCCGCCATCCCCCAGCCGCGGCAAAATCTACGCGGCCTGGCCAAACAAGGAAAACAGCAAGCGCATTCCGTCTGACGCCTCACTGGTCGGCGACCATTTTGTTCACGGCAACTATACTCCGGACATCCGCTTCAGCATTGGCAAGCAGCAGGATTTCATGGCCCCGGTAGAATTGAGCAACAACGGCAACACACTGAAGTGGAAAGACATTCCGACCTCAATCGGCTTTTTCATCATGGCAAGCGGCAGCAATGCCAACGGCGACATGATTGTCTGGACGTCCAGCCGCGAAGCCGACACGGGCTGGGGCATGATGGATTTCATGCCCACACCTGACGTGCGCAAGTTCGTCAAAAACAAAGTCGTGCTGCCTGGCGACGCGAGCGAATGCACTGTGCCCGCGGAAGTCGCCGATAAAAGTCAGGGCCTGATGGTGCAGATGATTGCCTACGGCGAAGACATGAACGCTGCCTGGCCGGCAAAACCGGAAAAACCCCAGGCCTATGTGAAAGTACGCCTCAAGTCGGTTGGCTCACTGATGCTGGGCGGCACAAGCGGTGCCGCCAAAGCCGGCGGCGGCAGTTACAGCGCAGCGGGTGGCCGCAGCTACAGTTCGCCCCCGAAAGAGAAAAGCGACAGCGAAAAAGCCATTGATGGCGTGAAATCGATCCGTGGCCTGTTCGGCTTCTGATCAATTTGCTGATCCCGCCACGCGCAGGGATCAGCCCATTTCATTGCAGCGGCTGTTTTACCAGCCGCTGCCTCATCTTGTGCTGATTTTTGCCTGCGTACTGACGGTCTATGCCAACAGCCTGCACGGCAGCTTTCAGTATGATGACTTCAATGTCATTGTCGACGAGCCCCGCGTTCACAGCTGGTCAGCCTGGCTGGCCTCAATGCCGGGCATCCGGCCTCTGCTCAAGGCCAGCTACGTATTCAGCTGGAAAACAGGCAGCGTCGTCGGATTTCATCTTTTCAATCTGGCCTGCCACCTGCTCAACGCCTTGCTGGTCTACGTACTGGGCCGACTGTTTTTCGCCGGGTACAGCACGCTTTCAGATGACCGAATCAATCTCGCCGCTCTATTAGCAGCCTTGCTGTTTGCCCTCCACCCTGCCAACACGGAAGCAGTGACCTATATCAGCGGCCGCTCGCTCTCGCTTACCGCCAGCTTTTATCTTGCCGCCCTGACAGCTTATCTATACGGCAAACAAAAAACCTGGCTGCGCTGGCTGGCATTATGGCTGTTTGCACTGGCTCTCGGCGTCAAGGAAGTTGCTGTCACTTTGCCCTTTGCGCTCTGGCTATGGCAAGCCGACGGTTCGGCCAGACTGGCCCGACTGTGGCCATTTTTTGCTTTGCTGGGTGCCGTCGCTTTGGTGCTGCTGCTCACCCCCGTCTATGATGCGGTGGTGTTCCACAGCTTTTCCTACCGCAGCCTGCAGGACAATCTGTCTCCTGCCATGGCCGGGGTTGCGTATCTGTTTAAAACGCTGCTGTGGCCGATGCACCTGAGCATAGACCCGGCCATTGATGTGCGATCAACAGGCTCGCCCGTTCCATTCATCCAGTTCGCGGTTATTGTGCTACTGGCCGGACTGGCCGCCTGGCGAATTCGCAGACGCCCGGGCGCGCTAAAGATTCTGGCTTTTGCCCTGTTATGGTTTTTCCTGCACCTGTTACCCACCCACAGCCTGATCCCCCGACTTGATCCGGCCAATGACCGTCATCTCTATCTTGCGGCCATAGGCCCCTGTTTTGCCTTGGCCTATGTCCTGACTGCACCGGGTATGATGTCGCGGGCGCTTGCCGGCAGCCTCGCGGTCACCCTGCTGACAGTGCTTGCAGGGCTGACCCTGATGCGTAATGAGGCATACCGGAGCGAAATCAGCCTGTGGCAAGCCGCAGCACACGTCTCGCCGAACAAACCCCGGGTGCAGAACAATCTGGGTTATGCGCTGGCTTTGCAGGGGCGTTATGCCGAGGCAGAGCGGGCATACAGATACGCACTGCAGGAAGATCCGAATTTCAGCAAGGCAAAAGAAAATTTGCTCATCCTGCAGTCACAGACAAAGGAGACAAGGCGTGCCGCAATCGCCGAACACTAGCCTTTCGATTTGCCCCCGGTATATTGTGTTTTTATGATATTATCAGCGGCTCGTTTGTTTCCCATAACGTGTTTCGCAGGACATGCCGCACGCCGAACTCTCGCTCATTGAGCAGCTCAACACCAACAGCGACCCGTATCACGACCCGCTCAAGCATCTGGACTGGAGCGAGTTGCGCACGGACGAGTTCTGGCTGCCCGAGTCGGCTGTGTCACTGGCTGGCGTGCCCGAATACGAGGCGCTGCCGGAAAGCACCCGCAAACGCCTGTCGCAGTACGAATTCATCGGTTTTACCCAGGCCGGCCTGTGGCTGGAATCCATTTTCATGGAGCGGTTGGGACGCAGCCTGAAAAACACCCAGGCGCTGGCCGAACATGCTTATTATCTGCACGAAATCCGCGAAGAAGCCGGCCATAGCCTGATGTTCCTCAAGCTGATGGAAACCAGCGGCCTGCGCCTGCCGGGCATCTGGCAACGGCGGCCCAAATTCGCCGATTTCGTCGGTCGCAATACGCCGGTGTCCACCACGCTGTTCTGGCTGGCCGTTGTGGTTGGCGAAGAAGTGCCGGACAAGATGAACCGCCATGTGCGCGTGCACGGCGAAAAGTCGATCAATCCGCTGGTACGGCAGATGTGCACCCTGCACATCATCGACGAGGCCCGCCATATTGCCCATGCCCGCAGCGCCCTGGTGGACAGCCTGAAGGGAAAAGGTGCGCTGACCCGCATCATGCTGACTCCGGTGGTCAACTATCTGCTCAAGCAGTTCGTCAACACGTTCTACCTCCCCACTCCCGAAGTGTATGAACTGTCCGGCCTGACCCCCGGCAAGGACTGGGTGGGAAAAGCTCGGCGCAATCCGCAGCGCCAGGTCTTCATCGCCCAGTGCGTCAACCCGACACTGAATTTCCTGCGCGAGCAGGGATTCAGGCTCGACGTTCCCAAGCTTTAATCTCAAAGCGCCAGAAATGTGCAGCGGGCGCAGTCTGACTTGCGCCGGCTGCTATTTCTTTTTCGCCACCTCGGCCAGCGTATTCACTGCAATCACGCAGTGACTGCCCACCTCGTCGATCAAACCGGCATTTTTGACTTTTTCCGCCACATTACTGCGCATGCCGCACAGAATCAGGCGCGTGCCGTTTTTGTCGCATGACTTGAGCAGGCTCGCCAACGAACGCAAGCCGGTGGCATCAATGATCGGCACCGCATGCATGCGCAGCACCAGAGTCTTGGTATGGCTTTGCAGGCGCTCCAGTGTGGTTTCGATACGCTCGGCCACGCCAAAGAAATACGGCCCTTCCATCGAGTACACCACCGTACCGGCCGGCCATTCCATGTCCTGATCAGCCAATTCGCTTTTCAACGCCTCTTCCGACTGCTGCTCCAGCACCACGGTTTCCGACATGCGCTTCATGAACAGCAATACCGCCAGCAACACGCCAATATTGACCGCAATCACCAGATCGGCAAATACCGTGAGAACAAACGTAATCAGCATCACGACGACGTCGGCACGCGGTGCAGTCAGCAGGGTATGGCGAAAATGCCGCCACTCGCTCATGTTGTAGGCCACCACAAAGAGAATGGCCGCCAGTGCCGCCAGAGGAATCTGCGATGCCAGGGGTGCGAGCAACAGCACGATGAGAATCAGCGTGATCGAGTGCACGATGCCGGCCAGCGGACTGGTGCCGCCGTTGCGGATATTGGTGGCGGTTCGGGCGATGGCGCCGGTGGCGGCAAACCCGCCGAACAGCGGCGAAACCATATTGGCCAGCCCCTGCCCGACCAGCTCCTGATTGGAATCATGCCGCGTGCCAGCCATGCTGTCGGCCACCACCGCGGACAGCAACGATTCGATGGCACCCAGCAAGGCAATGGTGAAAGCCGGGCCGATCAGACGCAGGACATCGTCGAACTGCATGCTCGGCAGGGAAAATGATGGCAATTGCTGCGGCAAGCCGCCGAACGTGCTGCCCAGTGTGGCCACTTGCGGTGAGTCCCAGAAACTTTGCAGCAGCGTGGCCGCCACCATGGCCACCAGCGGTGCCGGTACGCGCCGCAGCACCTTGGGCGAAAGCAGCAGAACAGCCAGGGTAAACGCGCCTAACAGGGTCGTCGGCACATTCAGTTGCGGCAGACTCTGTAGCAGGTGCCAGAGTTTTTCGTGAAAATGTGCATTGGCGCCGCCAGCCGGGTGCAGACCGAAAAAGTCCTTCCACTGACCGACGAAGATAATCACCGCAATACCGGCGGTAAATCCGGTGATGACGGGATCGGGAATAAAGCGGATAACGTTGCCGAGCCGTGCCAGTCCCATGGCAAGCAGCATGACACCGGCCATCAGCGTGGCGATTTGCAAGCCGCTGATGCCATATTTGGCGGTGATACCCGCAAGAATAACGATGAAGGCACCGGTAGGGCCGGAAATCTGCACCCGGCTGCCGCCGAACAGACTGGTCATGAAACCGGCAACGATGGCGGTGTACAGGCCCTGTTCGGGCTTGGCTCCGCTGGCTATGGCAAAGGCCATGGCCAGCGGCAAGGCAACCACGCCGACGATTACACCTGCCAGAAGATTGGTCATCCAGTGCTGTCTGGAAAACAGCCCTGCCCGTTTTGCTTCGAGAAATGCAATCATCGCGCCTCACCACTGTATACACTGCAACATTACAATTATATAGGGCGAAAACACCCTGGCAGCAATATGGCTTTATGGCGGGCGAACGCCTGCCTCCCGACAAAACAAAAAAGGGCTTCCACCGGAAGCCCTTGCACTGCCGCTGCAGACCGGACAAATCCGGCCCCAGGGGCAAACACAGCATTCTTAAGCAAGCGCTGATTTATTCCATTTATGGAATAAATCAGCAGGGCGGCTGCGCGGCACATGTCCGCACAGCCTCACACTTTCAATGACTTGCGTCATTGAGCGGCCGGGCGAGAAATCTGCCCGGCACGGAAACGCAAATAAATCAGCGTTTCCTTAAAACACGCTATTGCGGCGCTTGCGCACTCAGTCCAGTTTACCCAGCGGGATATAGCCGACCATGCCGCGCTTGTCGACGTGGCTGGCCATATCCTCGCGGATTTCCACCGGATACTTGCTCAGATCGTCGTCCGCTCCCGGATGCTGCACATTGGCCATGAGGTAGGCATAACCATCCGCCGTGACCACCGGAGCAAGGCCGGTCCATTCCGCGCCGATGGGCGCCGTGGCAAGGCGGGTCAGCTGACCGGAAACGGTATTGTAGGCCCACAGCATGTTGTTGAGATGGTTGCCGCTGTCTTCGCCGATGAACAGAGTGCGCATTTGTGGCGAATACTTGATGTTGTCGGGATTGCCGATGCGCTCCGGATCGCACTTGTCGTGACTGTCAGCCACCGGGTTGGGCCTGCCGGTCAGCAACGCGCGGGTAGCGCCTGCCACCCAGCGGCTGTTGATCGGTTTGCCGAGCATGTCGCGCGCCTGCGGCTGCAACGAAGACGCGTAAACGACGCCGCAGGCAAGCGCGCCATCCGGATCGGACAGGGAAATATCGTTCTGCGGCCGTTCGCCGTTCTTGCCGGTTGGCATACCGCCCTCGGCGTACGACACGGCAAAGTACAGCTGCCGGTCAGCCGGATTGGAGGTCAAGCCTTCCATTTTGCTGAATTCGGTCGTTGCACCCAGGTAGGCCGCATAACGACGGGTTTCCAGGAATGCGGCGGTTTTTTCCATACCGGGTTTGAGCTTCAGATATTCCAGACGGGTGACCCCGCCGGTGCCACCATAGACAAATACCGGGCGGTAGCCGGCAAAGCGCTGCGGATTCTGCTGATAGCCTTCGGCGGTAACGAAGTCGAAGATTTCAGAGAAGCGCAGCTTGCTGCGGATCATGGACCGCACCTCGGCATCGGTGGCGTGTCCCAGGCGAATCCACTGCAGATTAGCCTTGCCGCCGTTGCTGCCGTCAGTCTGGTTCCACTTGGCCGCGTACAGGGTACCCGAGGACAGGTCACCGGCACGATCAGCCACGTACATCCCCATCATCACATCACGCCCGTCGTCGCTCAGGTATACGGTACGCCGGTCAGGCATGACGGTGCCGAGTTCATGGGAAAAGCGCCCCATGGAATAGTGCTTGACGATGTGCCCTGCGCCCCGGCTATCGACCCGGACTTCGGTAATAAAGCCATAGGCGTAGGGATTGGCACCGCCATCGCGAGTCAGCTTGCCGGACGTGCCAAGATAGGCATTCATGGCTTCCAGCGGCACGCGTTCGAAATTGCGCGCATCCGGCTCATATTCCTCGCTGCCCAGGTGCGTATTCCAGGGAGTTTTCTCGCCGGCGCAAGGGGTCCACAGACCGTCCACCGATTTCATGTCGACATTTTTCAGGCTGACAGCCTGCAATGCGCCGCTGGCCGGGTCCTGCTTCAGTGTGGCTACGTTGATCGCCATGGGCAGCTTGCCGTACAGATTAACCCGGGCCGGTGCCGCGCCAGTAGCGGGAGCATCGGTATCGTACTCGAAGTGCGTCACCAGATAGTAGGCCGACTGCTTGCCGTTGCGCTGCTCAATCAGCGAGTTGGAATCCGGTCCTTTGGCATAGAACGGCCCCTGCCCCTCATGCGCCGACTCATCATAGCTGGTCAGCATGAGCGGCTTGCCTTCCCGGTTGACGATCTGGCCGGCCGGCCAGCCGCCCACCACGTCGCCGGAGTGGTAGAGCACGTGATAGGCCAACGGCAGGCTGCGCGCTGCGCCGTCCGCTCCGGTCACGCTGACACTGGCGCTGCTGTGTACCCGGGTCATTTCACTGGCACCGCTGGGCAGGGATGAGGGGGCAAAGCTCACCTCGGCCCCCTGCGCTGTGACACTGCACAGGGCCAGCAGGGCGGCGGTCAGGGGCTTGAGCATGATGCGTGATTTCATAAGGCAATACTTTCCAGACTGTCTTGTAGTTTACAACCCGCCCGCTGCCGGGCGGGAAAAATCGAACATATTCATCAGGTCACCAATGGCCGGCCGATTCTCCGGCACATAAGGATTGGCTTTGCCATGCACCGGGTTGGGCAGATTGTCGCGGCTGCGCTGCGACAGGGTCGGCAAACCCCAGTTGCGTTCGATGAATTTAATGATCGAGGCATGATCGTAGTAGGTGTGGTCGATTTCGCCCTTGCGTGCGTAGGGCGATACAGCGATCAGCGGAATGCGTGTGCCGTCGCCGAAGAAATCGACGATCTGCACATAGCCGGAATCGTAGTAGCCGCCGCCTTCGTCAAAGGTCACGAGAATGGCGGTTTTCTTCCACAGTTCGGGATTGGACTGCACGCGCCGGACGATGTCCTGTACCAGCTCCTCGAAACCGGTTTCCATGGCATAACCGGGGTGACCGGATACGCTATCGTACGGGGCAATCACCGACACGGCCGGGAACGTTTTGGCGTTTTTCACATCGACATAGAAGCGTTGCAAATCCAGCAGTTTGCTCTTGTCCGGCCCGCTCATGGTGGAATGGAAGAACGTCTGCGTGTCACACATGCCACAGTATTCGCGGTCGGTCTTCTTGCCGTCATTGCGGCCACCGCTATACCACTTCCAGGACAGGCCGGCTTTGCTCATTGCATCGCCAATGCTGGGAATGATCTGCGGCGGCAGCAACCGGGTGCCCGGCCCCATCGGCAGCGAACGACCGTCTGCGGTATAGGATGGATCGAGGTTGTTGACCATGTAATAGGCCCCCTCGGCACAGTTGCCGTTGTTGAACAGCTTGTACGGCAGAGTGCTGATATAGGCATTGATGGCCGATACGCCGGCGGCGTTGGGGTCGGCACAGTTGAGATAGCTGCCGCCATTTTCCACCAGTTGCTTGCCGCCCTTGAGCACATGCAGCTGAGTCACCAGGTTGGCCGGCGGCACGCCCATTTTGCCGTTTTCGGTATAGAAAGCGACATCGGCAGACGCCAGGGCAAAATAATTCTGCGCCGTGCCGCCCATGATGGACTGGTGGTAATTGTCCGCAATCGAATACTGTTCAGCCAGCTTTTTGAAATACGGCGCGTCGCCCTGCGCCATGTTGTAAAAACCCATGGCAACGGCGCCCTGATAGGTCGGCACGGACTCCACCTGATCGACCTTATCGCCCAGATAAAAGCCGAAATGGTCGGCAGTCCAGACAAACAGATCGTTCTTACCGCCATTCACCTGCTGCCACATCTGCAGGAAGCGGTGGATCGGATCCCCCGTATGCGCGCCATAGCTGACGTACTTGGTAATCTGGAACGGTCCGTTGGCAAGCTGCTGCGGGAATCGCGCATCCGGCACATCGTGCTGCTGGCCGAAAGCACCGGCGGCGTAGGGCTGCGGCAAAGATGCGTAATCGCCGGTAATGCGCGGCGTCGGACTGTAACCCTGGCTGGCATCGGCGGTGCGTTGCATGGCCAGATGATAGTTGGGCCCCGGTGTGCCATCGCTATTTACAATGCCGCGCGACAGGAGGTTCCATACTGTCTGCCCCTTGGGCGGCTGATACACGCCGTAGAGATTATCGAAGGTGCGGTTCTCCCCCACCACCACAATGACGTGTTCGATCGGCGTTTGCGCCTTGGGGGCGGCAAGCGCCACAAGCGGCGACAAAGCCAGGACAACAGCCGTTGCAATTCGTGACAGCATGGACACTCTCTCTTTAGACAAAATTGACTGTTAACGCGCACCCAGCAGAGTCAGCGTGATCAGCTTCATCTGATTGGTCACTTCTTCGGCTTTGCTGGTGAAATAGTTGAAGAACAACATGGCATACAGGGCAATAAAAATACCCACGCCGGTGGCGTACAGCGCCGTACCGATGCCGCGGCTCACCGCCGCCGGATCAGCTGCCACGCTGCCGGAAGACAGGCTGTAGAACGCGTCGATAATACCGAGAATGGTGCCCATCAGGCCCAGCAACGGGGACAGGGTGACGATGGTATCGAGGATCCACAGCCGGGAGATCACTTTCGGCTGTTTGTCTACGTAAATCGATTGAGCGATGTATTCCATCTGCTCATGGCCATGGTTTTCCTTGGCCGCTTCAACCACCTCGCAGATCGCCTCGGCCTGCGGGCTTTTGTGTGAGCGGAACGCGTCGAGAATCTCGCCGTGCAAGGTCTTGTCGTGCAGGTGACTGCGCACGAAACTCACCACATCCTTGCCTTCACGCAGGATGGTGGAGAAAAAAATCATTCGTTCGATGATGAGATAAGTTGCGAGCAGAATTACTCCGCCCATGATGTACATCACGATGTCGTGAATCAGAGTGAACGTCATGCCAAAAATCCTTGAAAAAACCGGAACCCTTGCGGGTTCCGGGCTGCTGCTTTAGAACTTGCCTGTTACGCTGAAGAACGCCATGCGGGGTGCGCCAGCCTGCAGGGTCTGGGTGGTGCCGTTCGGATCGGAGTAACCGTAGCCGTTGGTGCCCATGGAGGAGAAGTACTGCTTATTGAACAGGTTGTTCACGTTCAGCTGCGCTCTCACTTCCTTGAACATGCCTACGTTGCGGGTCTTGTAGCCCACGCCCAGGTTCCAGATCCAGCGCGGATCAACGTAGTTGTCGTTGGAGTAGGTGTAGTAACGCTTGGAGGTGTAGTCGCCACCCAGACGGGTGAACCAGGCACCATCGTCATACGCCAGTTCGGTCTTGAAGGTCTGCTCCGGCACGCCGACAACCTGCTTGCCACTCACATACTGCACAGTGGTACCGTTGAGGTAGTTGTCCTTGTACTGGGTGCTGTTTACGCTCAGGGCGTTGAACCACGACCAGTTGCGCGCCATCTTCCAGTTCAGGCCCAGATCGAAACCGTTGGACTCAACCTTGCCCACGTTGGCCAGCACGCTCGGGTTGCCGACGATACCGGCGCCGCTGCTGATGCTCAGCAGACGGTCGTAGAAGTCCACGTGGTACAAGGACAGCACACCGTCAAGCTTGTCGCCGTGGAAACGCCAGCCGCCTTCATAGGTAGTGGACGTTTCCGGGCGCAGATTGCCCTGAATGGCAGCAAAACCAGCCTGGGTAGTGCTGAACGGCTGGGTGTACAGCGCACGCATGTTCTGTGCGATACCGGCGAACAGTTCGTTGGACTGATCCAGCTTGTACACCATGCCCACCTGCGGCAGGAACGATTTCTTCGAGGTAATGGTACCGGACGGGTAGTTGGCACCGGTGGTTTCGTTGCCGGTCACATCAACGCGCGGCGACTTGAAGCCGACATTCACGGTCAGGCGCGGCGACACGGTGATGGTGTCCTGGGCAAACCACTGCAGGGTCTTTTCGGTGTAATTGAACGCCCAGTCGGTACGGAACGGATTGGACGGAATCACATACGGATCCAGCGCAGCAGCTGCCGTGTTCGCGTAGTAGCGACGGGCCTGATTGAATTTATCATTTTCATACCACAGGCCACCCTCGATCTTGTGCTTGTCCAGGGTATAGGTCAGTGTCGAGATCAAACCGCTGCGATTGATATCGTATTCGGTCGTACGGGTAGACGGAACGGTCGTGCCCGGGCTGAATACATACGGGGTCCACCACAAACCGGCACCGCGGTTGTTGTGGTTGTAAACAGTATTTTTCCAACGCAGATGGTCGTTGATCTTGGCATCCAGGGTCACGCCGGACAGGTAATCGCGGCGCAGGCCAGAACCGGCATAGTAGGCATCATCCTTGGAGGTTTCGCCGCTGGTCCAGATACCGTTGGCGGAATCAATCGCCTTCTGCCAGTCCGGATAGTAGTTGTCCCAGTTGTAACCCAGACGGCTGGCCATTTCCTTGGACAGATCCTGGTAGTCGATTTCCTGACGGTCGGACCAGTTCAGGAAGGCGGACAGTTTGCTTTCACCGAAGAACTGCACGTATTTGGTGTTGATCTGCTTGTAACGCTGCTCGCCGTGACCTTTCCACTTATCGGAATTCTGGTCCACGCCGCTGATGTAAAACTTGCCGCCGTTGCTCAGGCGACCGGTGTCCAGACGCACGAAGGTACGGCGTGCACTGTCGCTGCCCAGCATCTGGCTGGCGGTTACGCCAAACTCTTCTTCCGGATCGGTGGAGTAGAACTGCATGGTACCGCCCAGGTTACTGGTGGATGCGGTATCCAGCGAACCGGTACCCTGCGATACCTGCACGCGGCCGATGTTTTCGGAAGAAATCGCACGGGCAATGCTCAGACCGTTGTGGTTGCCGTAGCTCAGGTCACCCAGCGGAATATCGTCCAGGGTGTAACCAAGCTGGCTGGAACTGAAGCCGCGCACGCTCAGGTTGGTCGACCATTCATAGGCACCGTAGGTGTCGCTGGACTCGAAGTGCACACCCGGCACCTTGTCCAGCACTTTCAGCGGACTGCTGCCCGGTGCGGAATCCTCAATATCCTTTTTGGTGATGTTCTGCACCTGACGGGTCTGCCCCTGGCCGAACACGGTAATGTCTTCAGTCTGAACAGTATCGTCCTGCGCATAGGCGCTGCTGACCAGCGTGGCAGCGATCAGCACCGCCAGCGGACGTAAGCGAAACGCGTTACTCATCTAAAACCCCCTGATTAATTGGCACTTTTATAAATAAACCGGCATATGGCCGCCGGCTAGTAGTTGATGGAGAAGACCAGTTTGGTACGGAACTCTTTCTGGTTTTCACCAACCCAGGCGTCTGCCGGAAATGCAGCAAAAGAGGCAGAACGAACGGCACGCAAAGCCGCCTGATCGAGCAGCGGATAACCCGATGACTTGGTTACTTCCGCGGAAACAAGTTTGCCGGTGCGATCCAGCACATAGAGAATCTCGACCGCGCCGGCCATCCCCAGGTCGCGGGCGCTGTCGGGATATACCTTGTTGTGTTCGATTTGCGCGCGCACATCCTTGGCGAAGCGCCCCTCCGCGGCTGCATTACTCTGCGGCGGGCTGGGCGGTGCCGGCGGGATGGTTTTGGCTTCTGCGGCAACCGGCGCCACGGGCACGCTCACCGGGTTCGATTCCGGCACCGGTGAAGGCTTGGCCGCCACCGGAGTCACCGGTGTTTGCTTTACCGGTTCGGGCTTGCTTTCGTGATGCACAGGCTGGGGCGGTTTGGGCGGTTCAATTGGCTTGGGTGGCTCGACCGGTTTGGGCTGCTCTACCGGCGGTTCGGCCAGCGTGACCTCAATCGGCGTCTCCGGCGGCAAGGGATCATGGCGGATCGCCAAATGGGTGATGGCGAACGCCAGCATGATCCCTGCCAGCATGGCGCCACCCTGGGCAAACCACTCGCGCTTGTCGTAAACCAGCGGAATTGCAACGGCTGTCATATTCCCTCCTGTCCCTTATTTCCGGGCAGAAGCGATGGCAATGGAGGTAATGCCGGACGACTTGACCGTATCCATCACATCCACCAGTTGCTGTACCGAAGCATCGCGATCGCTGTTGACTACAACGTCTATGTCCTTGCCGCTTTGCTTGAGTTTCACCAGTTCCGCCTTAAGCGAGACCAGCGTCTGGTTCTGGCCGTCCAGCTGGATCACACCGCTCTTGCTCACGGTGACCACCACATGGACCCGCACATCGAGCTTTTCCGGCTGGCCAGCGGTCGGCAATTTGGTTTTGATTCCCAGCGCAGGTATCACGTGCAGACTGATCAGCACAAAGAACACCAGGAGAAACATCATCACGTCGATCATCGGGATGATTTCGATACGGGCCTTGCGGCGAGGCTCTTCGTGCCAGAACAACATTGCTGTTTCCTTAAAACTCTTAATTAAATCGGTTAGATCAAATCTAAGAGCGGCACTATATAAGCAAGTAATTACATACCGATTAACCTTTTATTTCATTTATTTACTCCGTTACAAAACGATGCAAATGGTGTTACAGGCTGAAGGGTTTTAGCCGGACAAAGCAGAAATAATTAAGGAAGCACTGATTTAATCGCGCTTCCGTGCCGGGCAGATTTTTCGCCCGGTCGCTCAATGGCATTAGTCATTGAAAGCGTGAGGCCGTACGGACATGCGCCGCGCAGCCGCCTTAATCAGCACTTTCTTAAGGGTACGATTGCGTGTAACAGCGCACCGGACAACAGATGCGGTCAATGTTTTCCTGTCACAGCAAATTCATTGGAAATTCATGGACAAACCGGCAAGACTTGCCATCTGCAGGACCGACTTGCGGCGCATTTTTTGTTATGATGTGCAACACCTAAAACGAGACCAAATAGCGAGACTCCACAATCATGATGCCAGAACCACGAATCATGTCCCTGATCGGCTGGGTGCTGATTTCCCTCATCGGCGCATCGGCGCTGGGCGGCATTGCCTTGCATCGCGGCGAAGAAATCAATTCCCTCTGGTTCATCACCGCCGCCATCTGCGTCTACGCCATCGGCTACCGTCTGTACGCCGCCTGGATTGCAGCCAAGGTGCTGGTTCTGGATGAAACCCGCGCTACTCCGGCAGAGCGCCTTAACAATGGCCGCGACTTCATCCCCACCAACAAATGGATCGTCTTCGGCCATCACTTTGCTGCCATTGCCGGCCCCGGCCCGCTGGTCGGCCCCACTCTGGCGGCACAGTTCGGCTATCTGCCGGGTACGCTGTGGATTCTGATCGGCGGCGTGCTGGGTGGCGCAGTGCAGGATATGGTCACGCTATTCTTCTCCGTTCGCCGTAACGGCCGCAGCCTGGGCCAGATGGCCCGCGACGAACTCGGCCCAATCGGCGGTAGCGCGGCGCTGATCGGCACGCTGATGATCATGATCATCCTTATCGCCGTGCTCGGTCTGGTGGTGGTTAATGCCATGAAGCACAGCCCCTGGGCCACATCCACCGTTTTCGCCACCATTCCCATTGCCATGTTTGTCGGCCTGTATATGCGTAACATCCGCCCCGGCCGCGTTCTCGAAGGTTCGCTGATCGGTGCGGCGCTGCTGCTGCTTGCCGTAGTGGGCGGCGGCTGGGTCGACCACAACGCCTCGCTGCGCGGTCTGTTTGACCACGAAGGCCTGACACTGGCCTGGTTCGTCATCGGTTACGGTTTCCTGGCCGCCATCATGCCGGTTTGGCTGCTGCTGGCGCCGCGCGATTACCTGTCCACCTTCATGAAACTCGGCACCATCGCCCTGCTGGCCATCGCAATTCTGCTGCTGCAACCGATGATCAAAATGCCGGCCGTCACCCAGTTCATCGACGGCAGCGGACCAATTTTCGGCGGCAAGCTGTTCCCCTTCGTATTCATCACCATCGCCTGTGGCGCGATATCCGGCTTCCATGCCCTGATTTCCTCCGGCACTACGCCCAAACTGCTGGCCAACGAGCGGGATATTCCCCTGATCGGTTATGGCAGCATGCTGCTGGAATCCTTTGTTGCCCTGATGGCCATGATTGCCGCGAGCGTACTGGAACCCGGCGTGTTTTTTGCCATCAACAGCCCGGCCGGCGTGGTTGGTAAGGAAGCCGCCGATGCTGTAGCCATGATCTCCTCCTGGGGCTTTCCGGTTAGCGTCGAACAGATGCAGGGGCTGGCCAGGGAAATGGGCGAAGCCACCCTGTTTGCCCGTACCGGCGGGGCGCCGTCGCTGGCAGTCGGCATGGCCTCGATCTTCGGCAGTGCTTTCGGTCAGGGACTGCTGGCCATGTGGTATCACTTTGCCATCATGTTCGAGGCCATTTTCATCCTCACCACTCTCGATGCCGGCACCCGTGTTGGCCGCTTCATGCTGCAGGACATGCTTGGCAACGTCTACAAGCCGCTCGGTCAGACCTCCTGGTATCCCTCGGTCATTCTCACCAGCGCACTGGTGGTGGCGGCCTGGGGCTACTTCCTCTACATTGGTGTGATTGACCCGAACGGCGGCGTCAACCTGCTGTGGCCGCTGTTCGGCATTTCCAACCAGATGCTCGCCGCCATCGCCCTGTCGGTGGGGACCGCAATCATTATCAAGTCCGGCAAGCTGAAATACGCCTGGGTGACCGGCGTACCGCTGGCCTGGCTGGCCGTCATCACCACCACAGCATCGTGGCAAAAACTGATGAGCGATGATGTCCGGGTCGGTTTTCTCTCTGCCGCCGACGCCATGGCGCACAAACTCGCCAGCGGTACCCTGCCGCCGGAGAAGGCCGCTGTCGCGCCGCAGCTGATCTTCAACCTGCAGCTGGATGCAGCGCTCACCCTGTTTTTTGTCGCGGTGCTGTGGATCGTGATCCTCGACATGCTGCGTATGGCCAGCCGCCATCTTGCCGGCAAGCCGGTTCTGCCCCTGGCAGAAGCGCCGCATGAACCGAGCCGGCTGGTGGAAGACTGGGTACGCGACTGATGCGCACCTGGCTGACACGTTTATGGCGTTACCTGCGGGAAGTCTCCGGAGACGACGCCTATGAACGCTACCTGAAACACCATGCGGAGGCCCACCCTGACGAGCCTCCGCTCTCCTGCAAGGCGTTCTACCAGCGCGAACTGGAACGCAAATGGAGTGGCGTTAAACGCTGCTGCTGACTTCGCTTACCTCCCTGTGCGCTTTCGCGTACTTCTTTATCGCCTCACACCAATTCCCCGCCGGCATCGCTAAAATCAGCTTCTTCGCCCTGGCCCGCATTCAGCTTAATAATGTTCTACTATTAAACGGTTAACCTTCATAAGCTGCGGCAATGAATCCAGCGAAGATCAAAGAGTGGGCATCACGCGCAACGAACCAGTCCATTACCGGTAAGGTCGTCCTGATTATCGGCCTGTTCGTATTCATTGCCATCGTGCTGGGGGGCATGATCTATCTGCAAGGCCGCATTTTCGACGGTGTGCGCGTGTATGTGCGCGGTGAGGGCCTGTGGGCCAAAGGACAGAAAGACGCGGTAATTTATCTTGAGCGGTACTCTCACAGCCATGCCGAGGACGACTACCGCGCCTTTCTCCAGGCAGTGGAAACCAACCTGGGTGATCATGCCGCGCGGAAGGCCCTGCTGGCCACGCCACCCGACTTGCAAGCTGCCGCCACCGGCTTTGCCCATGGGCAGAACGACCCAGAGGACATTGACGCACTTATCTGGTTTTTCCAGCACTTCCAGTCGATCTCCTATATGCACCAGGCCATTGCCATCTGGACCGATGCCGACCAAAAAATTAAGGAACTGCTAGAAGTCGGCCAGGCAATCCGCCAGGAAATTCAGTCCGGCGCACATGATACCGAGAAGCTGAACAGCCTGCGCAGCCGGGTGAATTCCCTCAATATCGAGCTCCTCACGCTGGAAAACCGTTTCTCCTCGGTTCTCGGAGAAGGAGCCCGCTGGGTGAAACAAGCCACCCTGATTGCCAGCCTGACGCTGCTGCTGCTGTTTGTCAGCCTGGCCATGATCATCAGCCGCCAGCTTATTGCGGTGATTGCCCAAACCGAACGCGAACTGAAAATCAGCGAATCCCGTTTTCGCAGCCTCAAGGAATCCAACACCATCGGCATTCTTTCCTGGCGCATGGACGGTACGCTTGACGAGGCCAACAAACATTTTCTCGATATGCTGGGCTACAGCGAAGTCGAATTCAGGGAAGGCCGACTCAACTGGCGGGACCTGACACCCGCGGCGTTTCGCGCCCGCGATGAACAGACTATTGCCGAACTGCTGGAACACGGCAGTTGCACGCCCTTCGAAAAGGCCTTTCTGCACAAGGACGGCCACCCGGTGCCGGTCTATATCGGCGCCGCACTGCTCAATGGCGAGGTAAACCAGGGTATCGCCTACATCATGGATCTGACGGAGCGCAAGCAAACCGAAAAGCAGCTGCGCCTGGCCGCTGTTGTGTTCGACTCCAGCCATGACGGAATTTTGGTCACTGATGCCGACATGCGTATTGTTTCCGTCAACCAGGCCTTATGCGAAATGAGCGGATATACGGAAAGCGAGCTGATCGGGCAAATACCTTCCATTCTTCAATCCGGCTACACCACGGTGGAGCAATATCATGAAATGCTCACAGCCCTGTACGGCCCGGGACACTGGCAGGGCGACATTGTCGATCGCAAGAAGCACGGCGCTCTTTTGCCGGTGCATATCAGCATCAGCGCGGTGAGAAATGAGGAACAGCAGGTCAGCCACTATGTAGCCATTATTTCCGACAACGCCGAACGCAAGGCGGAAGAAGAGCATCTGCGCCATATTGCGCATCACGATACACTGACGGGGCTGCCCAACCGCGTCCTGTTCAATGACCGTATTGAGCAGCTGATCAAGCGCAGCGAACGCAACGGCGGACGGTTTGCCATTCTGTTCTTCGACCTGGACAATTTCAAACCGGTAAATGACAATTTCGGCCACGCAGTGGGCGACAAATTGCTCCAGACCGTTGCCAACCGTCTGACCCAGCATGTACGCGGCACCGACACGGTAACCAGACTGGGCGGGGATGAATTCGTTATCCTGCTGGAAGAGGTGGCCAACCGGGATAGCGCAGAGAAACTGCTGCAAAATACCGTGGCTTCGGTCAGTGCCCCGTGCACCATCAACGGCCACGACCTCACCATCAGTGTCAGTGCCGGTATCAGCCTGTATCCGGATGACGGCACTGATATCAAGGCGCTCATGCACCATGCCGACCAGGCAATGTATCACATGAAACAGAAAAGTCGCCCGAAGCAGTTGCAGACGACAGCCCCACGCGCCTGAAACATTACGTTACAAATTACCTACATTCCGGAACAGATCATCAATACACAGGTCTGATAGGATATCCCCATGCATTTCAGCTCTGGAATGCATACCGCAGACACGTTATGGAGGTTAATTATGTCTAAACACATTCATCTCGCTCTTGCCGCCGCCCTGGCAGTGCTGGTTTCCGCCCCGGCCATGGCCGATATGGAGTCTGCCAAGAAAGCCACTGTTCACGGACTGGAAAAGGCTCAGGATTTCGTTGTAACCGGTGTCAGAAAAGGCGCATCCGGAGTTGAATATGGTGCCGAAAAAGCCAGCGAAGGCGTGGAACACGCCGCCAAATGGGTAGGCTTGCCGCCCAAGCCGGAAAAAAATCAGTGGAAAAACCCGGACATGTAAAGCGGGTGGACATGGTTTGCCTGCGTACGGCAAACCATGTCAGCACAAGCCGTTTGCATTCACCAAACTGCAATAACAACGTGCTAATCTGCCCAGCACACGCAAATCCAATAAGGATACGGTTATGAATATCACCGAATGGTTCCATGCCACTTTGCTCGTTGTCAGCGCCATTGCCTCCGCCACCGTGCTTACCCTGCTGCTCAACTCTATTGTTGACGCCATGCGGCCGCTCATCCGCCGCTTTAGCGAGACACCCGAGGCGTAATCTCCTGCGCCGGCCTGCGGCAAAAACACGCGCAGCGGCGCATCAGCATTCCGCATCACAGGACATAATGCGCAAACGAACGCGTTACTTTTCCCTGTGAATTGAACAGAAAAACTTCCGCCGCGAGCTGTCCGCTCACACTGGTGTAGTACAGCACCAGGCTGTCTATTCCCACCAGGATGTTGTGCAGTTCGAAATGCAGGTCCGGCAGCATCTGCAGTGCCTTGGCCCAATAGGCCCGCACAGCCTGCTTGCCGCTCAGAGTGCCGCTGGGCTCATTGGCAATGCGAACGATTTTCGGCGAAGACATGACAAAATCGTCAGTGTAGTGCATCAGTACCCGATCCAGATCATGGGCATTCCATGCCCCCACCCATTCAGCCGCAAACGCGGCGGCAAACTGCTGGTCCATCTTTGTCTCCGGGTTGTTATCAGAAATTGATTTCCGCGCGCATGAAGGTGACGGCCTGCCCCGACAGCAATACCCGTTCCCCCTGTGTGCGACAGATCAGTTCACCGCCGCGCCGGGAAAGCTGACGCGCCTGCAGCTCGGTCTTGCCCAGCCGCTCGGCCCAGTACGGCGCCATGGCGCAGTGCGCGGAACCGGTCACCGGGTCCTCGGCGATGCCATAGCGCGGGGCAAAAAAACGGCTGACGAAATCCACCGTGTCTCCCTTGGCCATCACGATCACACCGCGCCGGTCCAGACGGGATAACTGGGCAAAATCCGGTGCCAGATTACGCACCGTTGCCTCACTGTCACACAACACCATGTAATCGTCGCCGCCCCATACCCCAAGCGGGGTGATCCCCAGGCCGGCCAGCAGCACCGCAGGTGCCGCGCAGGCCTGCATGGGCAGAGCGGGAAAATCCATGGTCAGCCGGTCGCTGTCGCGCTCCACCCGCAATACGCCGCTGCGGCTGGCAAAACGGATGCGGGGCGCGGCAACATGCATTTCTTCAAACAGCACATGCGCAGTCGCCAGCGTGGCGTGACCGCACAAATCCACCTCAGCCAGCGGGGTGAACCAGCGCAGTTGATAGCCGTCTTCCTGCGGGACGAAAAACGCTGTCTCAGACAGGTTATTCTCCGCCGCGATGGCCTGCATGACAGCATCGTCAAGCCAATACTCCAGCGGGCACACGGCGGCCGGGTTGCCCCCGAACACCCGGTCGGTAAAGGCATCGACCTGATACTGCATCAGCTTCATCGGCAAGCCACTCCGCTCAGGTCATCAGGGGATACATCCACACGAAAATCACCTGGCCCTGCGACTCCGCCAGCTGCGCCAGTTCACCCAGTTCCAGCACCAGCTCTTCCACCTCTTCCGTCTCCCAGCCTTCGTACTCGAAGGTGTCGGTAGCAGCCAGCTCCATCCCGGTCCGCTCCAGCCCTTCCTCGTCAAGCGCCGCCAGGCGCTCCAGCAATTCATCGGCAAAGCGCAGCACCAGCCCGCCGTCGCTGTTGACGTAAACCGGCTCGTAGTAAGTGGTCGCGAGGTCGAAATCATCGCCCACCAGCAGGCAATGCAGCATCACCACCTTGGCGATATCAATGCCGCGCCGTTCGATACCACTCCACTCGTCAATCGGATGCAGCGACTCGCCCACCGCTTCCAGTTCATCTTCTTCCGCCGCCACAAAATTCGTCAGTAAAGCCAAAATAACCCTCTTGTTTTCATCACATTCCTATATCGACTTTACTGGCTATTGCGTCGCGGTTCAACACAAAACCGAGCGTGAATGCCGGCACCGAGGTAACATTAAATGGCATAAGGAAAGACCGGCATGACCACACACTGCGATCTGACGACAAAAAATTGCAAACCCTGCGAAGGCGGCGTGCCGCCCCTGGAACAAAGCGAAATTGCCCGCCTGCTGCAAGCGCTCAACGGCTGGGAACAACACGGCAGTACAATCGCCAAGACCTTCACTTTCAAGAACTATTACCACACCATGGCGTTCGTCAATGCGACCGCCTGGATTTCCCATCGCGAAGATCATCACCCCGATCTGGAGGTTGGCTACAACACCTGCCGCGTGTGCTATACCACCCATGCCATCAACGGCTTATCGGAAAATGACTTTATCTGCGCCGCGAAAATCGATGCCCTGTTGGCTCTGTAAATTCCTGCCCGGCCCATCCCCATGCTGATCCGCCACCTGCAGCCCACCGACCAGCCGGCTTATGCCGCGCTGTGGCATGACATGCTCTCCGACCAGGGCGATTATTTTCGCATCGCCCTGGCAGATGAGCCGGAACCGCGCATTCCTACCGGCTACTCCGCCGGCAGCTTTACGCTTGGTGCATTTGACCCTTGTGGCGAGCTGCTTGGCAGCGTCAGCCTGGATCGCAACAGGCAGACAAAATTGCGCCACAAGGCGCTGTTGTTCCGCATGGGCGTACGTCGCTCAGCGGCAGGACAGGGCGTGGGCAGAGCTCTTCTGCAACAAGCGCTGGCATCCGCCGCGCAAGAGTCCGGCCTGCATCACATCATGCTCACGGTACTGGCGAACAATTCGCGGGCCATCCGACTCTACACCTCGGCAGGTTTCCGCTTAAGCGGCAGCGAACCCTATTCCGTCAACATCAACGGCAACCTCATCGAAGAATTGCACATGACTTGCCACCTTCCCTTGACGCCTGGCAACCAAAGCGGTTTTTAACACTCCAACACGCATGAAAGTGCTTGCGCTATCCGGCAGCTTGCGCGCCGCCTCCAACAACACCGCTCTGCTACGGGCCGCCGCACGCCTTGCGCCACCGGGCATGCGGATTGAGCTGTTCGGCGAACTGGGCCAGTTTCCCTTATTCAACCCGGATTACGGCGACATTTTCCCTCCACCTGTCAGGCGCCTGTATGAATGCCTGACCACAGCGGATGCCGTGCTCATCGCCAGCCCGGAATACGCGCATGGCGTCACCGGCACGATCAAAAATGCACTGGACTGGATGGTCGGCTGCGAAGTGTTTGTCAATAAACCCGTCGCCCTGCTTAATGCCTCACCGCGCGCCATCCACGCCCACGCCGCGCTGCGCGAAACGCTTTCGGTCATGTCCGCCCACTTGATCGAGGCCGCTTCCATCACCCTGCCCCTGCTCGGTTCCGGCCTGAACGAGGACGGCATCGTGACCCACCCGGCAATTTCTGCCGCGTTGAGTAACGCGCTCAGCGTGCTCGCAACCACGGCCAGCATCTCCCCCTCTACCTGAGCGCGAGCCATTTCGCTAAAATCCGGCTCAGTTGAACCGTTTTTGTCATCCTCTGCCAAACACGCCATGAGTCAGGTTTGCCTTGCTTGCGGTGCCTGCTGCGCCACCTTCCGCGTCTCTTTTTACTGGGCGGAGACCGATGCCCATCCCAACGGCACGGTGCCGGATCATCTGACCGTTCCTGTCGGCCCCCATCACGTATGTATGAAAGGTACGGAGAAACAGCCGCCACGCTGTACTGCCCTGACGGGCGAAATCGGCAAACATGCCGCCTGCGCGCTCTACCCTCTGCGCCCCAGCACCTGTCGGGAGTTCACAGCCGGCGATGAGCGCTGCGCCGCCGCACGGCAGAAGCATGGCTTACCTCCTCTCGCGCGGCAAAACCCGCCTTGAAATCACCCGGCATCCCCGAGCCGTTCCGTCAACAATTTCCGCTGGCAACGGAGTTGTTACGGTAAAATGGACAGCTGATGGCGGCCGCATCTGTACCCGTCGGCTTCCCCTACCCTCTTAGCGTAAGCAATGATGAGTGATACAAAAGGCATAAGATTGTGCCAGCCATGCACGGCATGCTGCGACGGCTGGGTTCAGATGGTGATCAACGGCACACCGGTCTACCCAGGCCACCCTTGCCCGCACAGCACTGGTAAGGGCTGTAACGACTATCACAACCGCCCGATTGACCCTTGCGGCAACTTTAATTGCGGCTGGGTATTACCCAATAGCCCCCTGCCTGATTGGATGAAGCCGAACGAAGGCAAAGTGATCGTGATTTTCAGCAAATTACACTGGCGTGGTCTGCCGGTTGATCTGGCTGTTCCGGTGGGTAAACAGATCCCGTCACGCTCGCTGCAATGGCTGAAGGAATTTTCCGCCAAGCACGCCCGCCCGCTGATTTACACCGAACAGAACGTGGAACACGGCGTTTTTCAGAAGCAGCAGCAGGCATTTGCCTATGGTCCGCCCGCCTTTCAGCAAGAAATGCAGCAGAAACAGCAGGAAGGGAAAAAGCTGTGGTAGGCAGGAATACACTGTTCTGACTTTGACCACCCTGAACCATGTCCATCCACTGCAAAATCAACCACCCCGTCAGCACCGAGTCGTTCGTCGATCTGTTGCATGCATCAGGTCTGGCAGCGCGCCGACCGGTGCATGACCGGGACTGCATGGAAGGCATGGTGAAAAACGCCAATCTGACCGTGACGGCATGGGATGGGGACAGACTGGTGGGAGTGGCACGGTCGCTGACCGACTTCCATTATGCCTGCTATCTATCCGACCTGGCCGTGCATGCCGATTATCAGCAACAGGGCATTGGCAAACTGTTGCTGCGCACAACCCGGCAGCAACTGGGCCAGAAATGTAAACTGATCCTGATCGCCGCCCCGGCCGCCAACGATTATTACGAACACCTGGGTTTTGCCAGCAATCCGCGGTGCTGGGTGCTGGACAGCGACAGTCCGCTCAAGGAAACGCTGATTTAATCGCGTTTCCGTGCCGGGCAGGGTTTTCGTCCGGCCGCTCAATGACGCAAGTCATTGAAGGCGTGAGGTTGTGCGGACAGGTGCCGCGCAACCGACCCGCTGATTTATTCCATAAATGGAATAAATCAGCGCTTCCTTACGGACTGACCGCCATGGATGGCTCCCAGATAAGGGTTGTGTTGCGTCCAGCCCTTTTGGCAGCGTACATGGCCTGATCGGCCTCCTCAATGCTGCGCTCGACTGATATATCGGCTGCCAGCTGCGCCACGCCGAATGACATGGCGATATGCAATTCAACGCCATTGCCGGCATCGATCGGCAGCGCCGCCAGACCGATACGCAAGCGTTCGACCACTTCATAGGCTGTCTTGACGTCGGTATTCTGCATACACAGCAGGAATTCCTCTCCGCCATAACGAAACAGTTTGTCGTAGGGGCGGATATGCTCCAGCATGAAACGCGCTACGGCTGACAGCACTTTGTCACCGCTTGCATGCCCGTAAGTATCGTTGACCGTCTTGAAGCAATCGATGTCCATCATCGACACGCAACTGGGCTGGACGTTGCGCCTGACCAGTTCATGCTGCTCGCGCAAGCGGGTCAGCATGCCGATGCGGCTATATGCGCCGGTCAGTCCATCCAGGTTGTAGAGCTCGCTTTCCAGTTCGCGCTTGATTGTTGCCATTTCCAGGCGCATGCGTCCAAGCGCGGCAGCAAAGGCGTCGTACTCTTCAGCGGGCACAGGGTGGCAGGCTTCCGTCTTCACCAACAGATCGGCCGCCAGGCGGTGCATGGATTTGTGATCTTCTTCCATGGCGATGAAACCAGGATGCTGGCGCAGCTTGTCCGGCACGGTGCTGTAGTACCACTGCCCCAGGCGACACAAGCGGTGTGCGTCTTCTGCCACATCGTTCTTGCTGTACGGCAAATGGCAAACCATGGTGCGCGTAATGGCGTCAAACCATTCGGTGTGACTGGCAATCGCCAGGTCCAGCTGCTTGATGATTTCCAGCATTTCGCTCTGTCGAGCATTATCCACGCGCCGTCTCCTGTTCATTTATTATTAGGGCGTGTTAACACGCCTTAACCCGTTGTAGTACAGATAACAGGTTTGCACTACATAATTATGGCGCTGCCCTAGCGTGAGCGGCGCCTTGCACAGGAAACTGGCCGTGGCGACAGCCAGAAAGGAATCGGAGCGGTCAGCGCTCCGTGGAACGGCGGTTGATATCCTGCCTGAGGCTGTCCATTTCTTCGCGCAAGGTTTGAATTTCGGTACGCAGCGCGCGGATATCCTGGTGCATTTCCTGCCGCAGCCGGGTCTCATCCTTGCCGATGAAAAAGGCCGTGATACTGGCAGTCACCAGCGACAGCATGGCAAAACCGATAACCACGACGATAACCGCGAAAAAACGCGATGCCTCGGTAGTCGGAACCACATCGCCGTAACCGACCGTGGCGCCGCTTTCAAAAGCCAGCCACAGCCCCTCGGCATAGCTGTGCACGGATGGCTCCAGCCAGTAGAAACCGGCCCCGGCAAGCGCCATAAGGGCAATACCGAGTACCAGCAGAAAAGGCGTGGTGCGCGGAGTGATGGTGCTGAGCGAGCCGAGCACCCGGGTAAACAGCAGCGCAATGGTCGCTATGCGCAGCAAACGGGCCAACGCCAGCAATTGCGCGTCTTCCACCCCCAGCAGACTGATGACTGATGCCAGGATAATGAGCAGATTGAGCCAATTGCCGATCAGGTAATGCCATTTATCGCGGCACAACCAGGTCATCAGAACAGTTTCCAGGGTGAAACCCACCACGACAATCCAGTCGAGGTAAGCGCCAATGCGCCGCAACAGCGGGTGATCGCTCACAGCATGCAGATAAAAAGCCGGAATGACCAGAATGGCCAGGGACAGCATCACCCAGTGCAGGCGGCGCTGCCACTGGTGCGCTGCGTGGGTTTCATTCTGGGATACCCCGGCCATGCCCAGCAGAGGAAGCAGGTGCGCCATCATGGTCGTGGCCGCCTCAGTTGCCTGCCACCGTCATGCGTTCCACCAGAATCGATCCGCACTGTTTGGAGCCGCGCACCAGCACATCGGTGCCGATCGCGACAATATTGCGGAACATGTCCTTGAGATTGCCGGCAATGGTGATTTCTTCCACCGGGTACTGGATGATGCCGTTCTCCACCCAGAATCCGGCCGCGCCGCGCGAATAATCACCGGTGACGGCATTGACGCCGTGACCAAGCAATTCCGTCACCAGCAGGCCGCGGTCCATTTTTTTCAGCAAGGCGGCAAAATCCTCACCGGTGGAGTCCAGCACCAGATTGTGGTTACCGCCGGCATTGCCGGTAGAACGCATGCCCAGCTTGCGCGCAGAATAGGTGGAAAGAAAATAGCCCTGCACCACACCATTTCTGACGATGTCGCGATCACGCGTGGCCACGCCATCGTTATCGAACATGCAGCTGGACAAGCCTTTTTTCAGATGCGGCCGTTCGTGCAGATTAATCAATGGAGAAAACACTTCCTTGCCCAGGCTGTCAGGCAGGAAAGTGGATTTGCGATACAGACTGCCGCCGCTGACCGCGGAAACAAAATGCGAAATCAGGCCGGAAGCAATCGCCGCCTCAAACAGCACCGGCACCTCCATGGTATCGAGTTTACGCGCATCCAGTCGGCGCACCGTACGCTCGCCAGCCAGCTTGCCCACCTTTGTTTCGCTGTCCAGATCACGCCAGTCGCGCGCGGTGGTGTACCAGTAATCGCGTTGCATGCCGTTGTCCGACTCGGCGATAACGGCGCAGGAAATCCCGTGGCGCGATACCGGGTAGCCGGCCATGAAGCCCAGGCTGTTGGCGTAGATAAAATGCGACTCGTTGGTGTTGACGCTGGCGCCTTCGGAATTGTTGATGCGTTCATCCACGTCCAGGGCGGCGCTTTCGCATGCCTGCGCCAGTTCGATGGCGCGGTCCACGCTCAGATCCCACGGGGTGTACAGCTCGAGGTCGGGGAAATCCCGTGCCAGCAGATCTTCGTCGGCCAGGCCGGAATAATCATCGCTGGCAGTATAGCTGGCAATCGACAGCGCTGCCTTGACGGTATCGCGCACTGCCTGCGGCGTCATATCCGATGTGCTGGCATGGCCGCGTTTCTTGCCGACATAGACGGTCACGCCAATACCCTTGTCGCGGTTGTATTCGATGGTTTCCACTTCGCCTTCGCGCACCGTCACGCTCTGCCCGAACCCTTCCGACACCTCCGCCTCGCAAGCGGTTGCACCCTGCGTTTTGGCCTGTGCCAAGATATCGGCAGCCAGTTCGCGCAGCTGATCGGGTGAATAATTGAAGCGTTCTGTTGATTTCATGGTTGTCCCGGCTACTCGATCGCGGCAAAATTGCAATGATAACAATTTTGCGAGTATTGGCGATGCCGGAACACAAATCTATCCA
The DNA here is from genome assembly GCA_021847305.1 of Pseudomonadota bacterium. Lineage (GTDB taxonomy): Bacteria > Pseudomonadota > Gammaproteobacteria > Burkholderiales > JAJZQI01 > JAJZQI01. The sequence continues at coordinate 27,036 of JAJZTZ010000003.1, forward strand.
TAAACCCCATCATGACGAAGATGATGAAGTGGAAATCATCTACACCTATGAGCACGACGGGGTGACCGAGCATCACGTCGAGCACGAGGAAGAGGAAGAGCCTCGCTACAGCGGCCCGAGCAAAAGCCAGCTCAAGCGTGAAATGCTGGCCCTGCAGGACCTCGGCGCGCAGCTGGTCAAGCTGAACAAGGAGCGTCTGGCTCAGATCGACATTCCCGACGACTTGCGCAATGCCGTCAAGGAAGCGCAGAAAATCCGCAGCCACGGCGCACTGCGCCGGCAGATGCAGTATATCGGCAAACTCATGCGTGAAGTCGACCCGGCGCCGATCCAGGCCAAGCTGGATGCCTGGGAAGGCAAATCCAACGAAGAAAATGCCCGCTTCCATGCGATGGAACGCTGGCGCGACCGGCTGATCGGCGACGACCAGGCCTTCGGCCAGTTCATGGACGAACATCCGCACAGCGACACCCAGCAGCTGCGCGCCCTGATCCGCAATGCGCGCAAGGAACAGCTGAATAATCAGCCGCCGAAAAGCAGCCGTGCGCTGTTCCGTCTGATCCGCGAGATCATGGAAAGCGGCAACCAGGAACCGGACGACGCCACCAACAACGCCGACGACATGGACGAAGCGGAAGACTGACCCACGCGGTCAGGCCGGTCAGGGTCTGTCAGGTATTGCCCCACCCGGCGGAGACTGACGGCAATTGGGCCGGCTTACTGACGTGCGTCGTGCTGACCTGTGCCGGGATGGACGCCTGCCTGCTCTGGCGGAACCGGGGCCGCATCCGGCATTGTCGTCACGACCCGCTGCCGTTCCAGAAAACCAACCGCCAGGGCCTTATACAGCGGCTTGCGGCAAACCAGGCGGGAACTGACCGAACCCAGAATCGCGGCGGCCATGAGCGGAAGCAGCAAATTATGGTTGTCGGTCATTTCCATCACGATAACAAACGCCGTGATTGGTGCCTGTACCACCCCGGAAAAATACGCCACCATCCCCAGAATCACCACCGCACCCGCCGGAGCATAGGGCATCCAGTCGGCCATATTGGAGCCAAAACCCGCGCCAATGGCCAGCGAAGGCGCGAAAATGCCGCCCGGAATCCCGCTCAGATAGGACACAACGGTGGCCAGCATTTTCAGTATTCCATAACTGGCCGGCATGGGATCGGTTTCCGACAGCAGTGCTTTTGCTTCCGTGTAGCCGGTCCCGTAGGTGGTATGACCGGAAACCAGCCCGATAAGCGCCAGGACCAGACCACACAGCGCAGCCATGGTCACCGGATGCTGTCTGAGCCAGGCGCCCCAGCGCCCCGGCAAACCACTCCGGGTTTCCAGCAGCACACGGCTGAACAGGCCGCCCAGCAAACCGCCGGCAATGCCACACGCCAGTACGGCCAGCCAGCCCTCATTGAAACCGAGTTCCGCCGAGGTATGGCCGAAATACGAATAATTACCGCTCATTGCCAACGAAGTCATACCGGCCAGAATCACGGCGGTCAGGATAATACCGTTGGTACGTTGCTCGAATGATTTGCTCATCTCTTCGATGGCAAACACTACGCCGGCCAGCGGCGTGTTGAAAGCGGCTGCCACGCCGGCAGCGCCGCCAGCCAGAATCAGCCCCTTTTCCAGTTCCGGGCGGGGAAAATTGGCCAGCCGGCTAAGCGAATGCATAATCGACGCGCCGACCTGGACTGTCGGGCCTTCACGCCCGACCGAAGCGCCCGAGAGCAAGGCCAGCAGAGTCAGGAACACCTTGCCGATACCGATACGCAAGGACAACACCGCTCCGCGCGCAGCATGATCGGTGATCTGCAATGCCGCGATGGTCTGGGGAATACCGCTGCCCTGAGAGCCGGGGAAGTAGCGCCGCGTAATCCAGGCCACCAGTGCCAGCCCGGCCGGGGAAAGCAATAACGGCCAATACGGCGAGGCCGTCAGCAGTTTTTCAAACAGCCGGTTGGCAGCTTCAGCACCCTCGGCAAACAGTACCGCAGTCGCACCCAGCGCGATGGCTCCGCCCCAGAACACCAGCCGCCTCTTCCAGTGACGTACAGACAGCCAGACTGAACGGGAGCGACGCAGAAATCGTTTAGGCACTTGGAACCCGGGGGTGTTAAAAGGTTGGTAGGCGAGATTTTAAGCCCCGGGCCAACGCCGGACAACCTATTGTACAGAATTATTTTGCAGAAACATTTTCCGCAGCCGACACATCCTCACTTCCACCAAACAGAAATTGCTCAATGACCGTATAAAATCGCTCAATATTCAGCGGCTTGACCAGATAATCGGCAAATCCGGCCGCCTTGCCATGAGCAATATCGCTCGGCATGGCATTGGCGGTTACCGCCACCACCGGCACCTGTTGCAACGCGGCATCGTCGCGGAATATTTGCAGCACCTGGTAACCGTTCATGCCCGGCAGATTGATGTCCAGCAGAATCAGATCCGGCTTGTGCAGGCGCGCGAGTTCGATGCCCAACGAGGGGTCAAATGCGGTCCGCAGCAGAATATTCGCTTTGCGCGCCAGCAACTGGCTGACCAGTTTCAGATTGGCCGGATTGTCTTCGATATACAGCACCGATTTTCTCGCACTGTCGACCGGAGTAAGCACCATATCCCCTGTCTGGCTGCGCTCATCTTCGCCCGCAGGCACAGCTTCCGCCATGGGCAGGCTCACCTTAAACAGGCTGCCGCGCCCCAGTACGCTTTCGGGTTCGATTTGGCCGCCCATCATTTCCACCAGGCGCTTGGTAATGGTCAGGCCGATGCCCGTCCCCTCAATTCCGCTGGATTCCGCTCCCAAACGGTTAAACGGCTGGAACAGCTCCTCCAGTTTGGCCACGTCAAAGCCTTTACCGGTATCGGCCACGCTGATTACCACCCGATCTTTCTCTCGCCTGGCTTCAAAGCGGATACTGCCGCCCTCGGTGTTGTACTTGACTGCATTGGACAGCAGATTCAGCAGCACCTGCTTAAGTCGCAGGCGATCAGCCACCACGACCAGACCGGCAAAGTCGCCCATCGTGAATGACAAACCGTGCCGTCCGGCAATCGGTTCAATCAACGAGGCACATTCCTCCGCCACTTCGGCAAGCAATACCGGCCCCAGCGACAGATTGAGCTGGCCGGACTCGATCTTGGACAAATCCAGCACATCGTTGATCAGCTCGAGCAAATGTCGCCCGGCACCGAGAATTTCCTGCACGCTGTCTTTCTGATCCTGATCCAGCGAAGCGTCATACTCCAGAATCTGGGCGAAACCGAGAATGGCATTCATCGGTGTGCGCAATTCATGGCTCATGCTGGAGAGAAATTCCGACTTTGCCTGGCTGGCCTGTTCCGCCTGTTCGCGGGCACGACGGAGCTGGAATTGGCGCTCCAGTTCGTCGCTATAGTCGCTCAGCACATTGAAGATATACTGCAACTCGCCATGTTCGTTGTGCACAAATGCGACATTGGACTTGGACACGAACTCACTGCCGTCCTTGCGCTGTACCGGCAGCAGGCCCGACCACGGCTGCCCGGTCTTCGCCGCATGCAGAATCACCTGCAGCGACCAGGTACGGACACTCTCGGGCATGAATGCGGCAATCTCTTCACCGAGCAGTTCGTCTTGCTCGCTTCCCACCATGCGCTCGAATGCCGCATTGGTATAGACCACCAACCCCTCGGGCGTGGTCACGACGATGCCCTGATCGGTCGCATCGAAAATGCTGCGGAAAATCTGCAGATCCTGCTCGGCCTGTTTGATACTGGTGATGTCCTGCACCGTGCCAAGCATGCGTATCACCTTGCCGTTGGCGTCGAATTCGCCGGAACCGCGCTCATGCACAAAGCAGATCTTGCCATCCGGACGGATAATCCGGTGGATCACATCATACTGGCCGGAGGCAAATGCGACGGCTTCGCTGGCATGCACGCGCGGCAGGTCATCCGGATGCACCATCGCATAGAAACCTTCGAGCGTGGGGACAAAATGATCCGGATTTTGGCCAAAAATCTCATAAATGATTTCCGACCAGTACAATTCGCCGGTTTCCAGGTCCGTTTCCCAGTTGCCGAGACGTGCCAGCTCCTGGGCTTGCATCAGACGTCTGCGCTCGCGCGACAGCGTACGCTCATGGCGTTTGCGCTCGGCAATGTTCTGCACAATGGTCCAGATAAAGGCATTGCCGCTCTCGTCCTGCACCACTACGCCGTTCACCAGCACCGGAATGCGCGTACCGTTCTTGTGCAGCAACTCCTTTTCAAACGGCCCGAACCGGCCGAGTTTGAGCAGTTTGTCCATGTAGCCCTGCTCGGCCTTGAGGTATTTTTCCGCCGTCAGCTGCCAGAAATCCAGCTGGTGATACTCTTCCTCGGTATGGCCGGTCAGCTGCAGCATGGCCTCATTCACTTCCAGGAAATGACCGTCCAGCGTACTGCGTGTCACCCCTACCGGGGCAATCTCAAACAAACTGCGGAAGCGTTTTTCCAGCAGGCCCAAGGACAGCTCGGCCATTTTCCGTTCATGGATGTCAATGACCACACCCAGCATCTGAACCGGCGTGCCGTCGGCTGCGCGCACGACGTCGCCTTTACCCTGTAGCCAACGAATCTGCCCATCTGGCCAGATCACGCGATGCTCAATGTTGTATTCCGTTCCCTCCTCAACACAGGCATTGACGGCTTGCACCAGCCTATTCCTGTCGTCCGGATGAAGCGCGGCCAGGTAGTTTTCATAGGTCGTCTCAAGCTCGCCAGCCTGATGTCCAAACAATGGAGCAACAGACTCGGACCAGTAAACCATCCCGGTGAGGATATTCCAGTCCCAGGTACCGATATTGGCAAATGCCTGGCTGCGGCGCAGTCGTTCAGCATTGGCGGACGCCGTCTGCTCAAGAATCTTAAGTCGGGTGACATCGGTACGGATTGACACATACTGGTAGGGTACGCCGTTCTCGTCCATAAACGGCACAATCGTGGAGTCGACCCAGTAAAGACCACCGCTCTTCGACCGGTTGCAGACCTCACCCCGCCACACCTTGCCCTGCGATATGGTCTGCCATAATCCCTGAAAAAATTGCCGGTCATGCAAACCGGAATTGACGATGCGATGGTTCTGTCCCACCAGCTCTTCGCGCTTGTAGCCACTGACTTCACAGAACTTGTCGTTGGCATAGAGAATGGTACCGGCGGCGTCGGTGGTACTGACAATCGCATGCCGGTTAAGCGCAAAGTGTTCCCGCTCGCGCTCGTAAAAATTGCGTTTAAATATCCCCATCAGATCATGAAATGCCCGGCTGCGACGGGCCCGTGCACTAACCAGAGCAACCAGATAAGCCGGCTCGACCGGCTTGGTAATAAAATCATCCGCCCCCAGACCGAGTGCCAGCAACTGCTTGGCGATGTTGCGTTCAGAAGACAGGAACAGGATGGGCAACGACGCCCATTTCTCGTCTTCGCGCAAAATGGCGGCCACTTCCGGACCACTCACTTCCGGCATATTGACATCCAGCACCAGGACATCCGGCGGGAAAGCCTGCAGCATGTCCAGCACCTGCATCGGCTGCGTCGTGCTGCTCACTTCCATGCCGGCACGCTGGAGAATTTCCGTGGCGAAAAGCAGATATAACGGGTCGTCGTCCACCAGCATCACCCGGTAAGGCTTTTCCGATGGGCGCCTCACCAGCCGACCAAGCAGCCCGGGCAAACGCTCCGGCACCAGCTGCTTGCGCAGACAATGGCTGGCGCCGCCGCGATATGCCGCCAGACGCGAGGCCATATCGTCGTTATCGGACAGGAAAATAACCGGTGGACAAGCAACGCAGCGCGATTGCATCGCAGCAATCGCCTTCTTGCCATTTGGCACCGATTGAATCAGCGTCTTGTCGATCAGCACCGCCGCCGGCTGCAGCTGCCCATCGCCAATCCGCTGCAGGGCGGACAGATCGTCAAAACACTCCAGCTGATAGCTGGCAGCCGCAAGAATCGCCCGCAGCTGAGCCTCCAATTCGGCATCGGCCATCAGCAACAGGATAAGTGGATGCTCCTCGGATGCAGCAGGCGAAGCAGTTGGAATAGCCTCGCTCCCCGGCAAGGGCAGCGAGGCACCGGTATAAAGTTCATCCAGCAGGTGTTCTGTTTCATACCAGAAGGCGTCGGCGACAGGAGCGGTGCTCTCGCGCAGACCGGCCAGGTGACCACCAAGCACAGAGACCGCCTGGCTCAGTGCGGCAAAGCCGAACACCTCGGCTGCCGGCCCGATCTTGCGCAGCAGCGTATCGATTTCCTGTAGCAAATGGGATGGCGGGCGCTTGGCCGCCTTTAAGCGTGCCACCAGATGCCGCAACGTCCCCAGCCGCTCCGGTAATTCGGCGATGTAAGTCCTGCGCAAGGCAGTAAATCTGCCGTTAGGTCCATTCATTGGCATGTATCGCCCCCCCAGAATGGTTCTATTTTTTTAGACTGTTGACCAACCGCTTCCGTGCCGCCTGCAAGGCCGGGCATAGCCCGACCATTAATGCAATCACATGATTTTGCAATCTGCTTTCATATCCCCCCCTATTCCTGCCCGGTGGACGGAGGAGGTACAGATTGACGACTTTGGCAGCAATCGATACTTTTTCTTCATGTATGACAATTCAGCTACGTCTTGCATAAACACTTATAATTATTCTAAGTTAAGCATATCATATGCCCTTATTATAAACATGGATTTTCGATGTTTACACTTCCCCTGGACATTTTGATTGTCGATGACACTCCGGCCAACCAGCGCATGCTGAAAAAGGCCCTGGAGGATTGGGGACATCACACGCGCTTGGCCGAAAACGGCAAGCTGGCGATTGATGAAGTCAAGCACAAGCTCCCCGACCTGATTCTCATGGATGTACGCATGGACGTCATGGACGGGCTGGAGGCCACACGTCAAATCCGCCAGCATTGCGGCAGCCGCTGGGTACCGATCATTTTCCTCAGCGCGCTGAGCAAGATTGATGACATCGAAATGGGCCTCCAGGCAGGCGGCGACGATTACCTGCCAAAACCGGTCGATTTGCGCCTGCTCAAGATCAAAATCGGCGCCATGCAGCGTATTGCCGCGCTGCAACAGGCAAACGAGGAAAAATCCGCCTGGATTGAGGAAGAAAACCGCTCGGCGTCGGACCTGCTGGAACGTCTGGCCCGCGAGCTTTACCAGCCGCCAGCCAGTCTGCAGCACATGCTGATACCGGTCGGCAACGTCTCCGGCGATCTGCCCGTCGCACTCCGGACCGCATCGGGGAAATGGCTGATGGGCCTCGCCGATGCCGCCGGGCACGGCCTGGCGGCCGCCGTGACGCTGGTGCCATTCAATAAAATCCTGCACCAGGCCGCCAAAGACGACATGCCGCTGCTTACACTCGGACACACTGTCAGCCAACGCCTGAACCAGTTGTTTCCGATCAACCGCTTTATCGCGGTGCTGCTGACCCTGTATGACCCGGCCAGCGGCACAGTGGAAGTCCTCAATGCGGGCCTGCCGGATGCCTATCTGCTGGACCGGCAGAACCGCGTGCACCGAAATTTCCCCTCGAATTATCCGCCGCTGGGCTTGTGGTCGCCGGATACGCCGCTGCCCGCGCCGGAAGCATGCAGTCTGGCGGAAGGCGACATGCTGATGCTGTGCTCGGACGGGCTGACCGAAGCCTGCAACAGCAGCGAGCAGATGTTCGGCCATGAAGGCGTTTTGCAGCATCTAGACTGGCACGACCTGAACAGCGGCGCGCCGCGCATGAAAAACGCCATTGCAACACACTGCGACACGCAGGCGCCGCACGACGATATCTCGCTGCTGCTGTTGCGGCATAATCACAGTATCTGAACGACAGACATAAATTAAAAAAGGCCGCTTACGCGGCCTTTTTTATTTACTTCGCAGCAATCACTCTCAGTGATGATGGCCGCCGGCACCGTGCACGTGTTCGTGCTCGATTTCTTCCTTGGTGGCCGGACGCACCTCAGTGATGGTGCAGGAGAATTTCAGGCGCTGGCCGGCCCAGGGATGGTTGCCGTCCACGGCCACTTTATCCGGGGTCACATCGGTCACGGTGTAGAGAATGTAGTCTTCGTCATCGCCTTCCGGGCTGCCCTCGAACTGCATGCCGACTTCAACATTGTCCGGGAACAGATGACGCGGCTCGATGCGCACCAGTTCCGGATCATATTCGCCGAACGCCATGTCCGGTTCCAGAATCAGATCCACGGTGTCGCCCACACTCTTGTTGTGCAGTTGCTCTTCCACGATCGGGAAGATGCCGTCGTAACCGCCATGCAGATAGCTCACCGGTTCGTCGGTTTTTTCCAGCAGCTGACCGTCCATGTCATGCAGCTGGTAGTTGATGGAGACTACGGTATCTTTTACGACTTGCATGGCATTTACCCTTGTTTGATGAATTGAAGAATTTCGTTGGCATGCCCCTTGGCGGTCACGCCGTACTGGGCGTACGTGAGCACGCCATCTTTGCCGATAATGAACGTGGAACGCACGATGCCCATGCGCTTGACCCCGTCTTTTTCCTTTTCCTGCCACACGCCGTAAGCGGCGCAGGCTTCGCCGTCAACATCCGCCAGCAGGCGCACGGACAGACCGTGCTTGTCGCGGAAAGCCGCGTGGGACATACAGTCATCCTTGCTCACGCCGAGTACCACAGCCTCCTGCGCGGCGAACTCCGCTTCCAGATCACTGAACTCGATACCCTCAAGCGTACAGCCCGGCGTATCGTCCTTGGGGTAGAAATACAGGATCACCTGCTTCTTGCCGAGAAAATCCGCCAGTTTGATTTCTTCCATATCAGCGTCGGGCAGGTTGAAATCCGGCGCCTTATCACCTGTTTTTAGCATTGTTAACCTCGTTTCTGTATGCTTCTTTTGAGAGTGTCTTTGAGTTCACGCGGAGGTTGATTCAGCTTAATCAATCACCACGCCGAATACAACCGTAATTTGATTACACCGCCGATATGCGCAGTGTATCGGGGCATGTTTTTACGTCCTGATGCCGCTTGGTTAGCGTTCGAACACAGCAATCGACTCGACATGCGCCGTGTGCGGAAACATGTTGAGAATGCCGGCGGCGCGCATGGTATACCCTTTTGTATGGGTAAGTACAGCGGCGTCGCGTGCCAGTGTTGACGGGTTGCACGATACATAGACAATGCGCTGCGGCGCGCCGCTGTCCGGCAGCGATTTCACCACTTCCACCGCACCGTCGCGCGGCGGGTCGATCAGCCACTTGTCGAACTCGCCCAGCGCTGCCAGGCTCTCTGGCGTGGCTTCAAACAGATTGGCCATTTCGAAACGGGCATTGCTGATGCCGTTGCGCTCGGCATTCTCTTTGGCGCGCGCCACCAGCCCCGGGTGCCCTTCCACCCCGACCACCTCGGCCGCCTGGCGGGCGATGGGCAGGGTAAAGTTACCCAGACCGCAAAACAGGTCCAGCACTTTTTCGTGCGGCCGGGCGTCCAGCAGTTTCAGTGCGCGCCGCACCATGATCTGGTTCACGCCGCTGTTTACCTGGGTAAATTCGGTCGGCTTGAAAGGCATGTAAATATCGAATTCCGGCAGACGGTAAGCCAGTTCGGGGGCATTTTCCGGATAGAACGGCTGCGCTGTGTCTGGCCCTTTCGTCTGCAACCAGAACTGGATATGGTGGGTGTCGGCAAAGGCTCTGAGCAGGGCTTCGTCGTTGCTGTTGAGCGGCTCCATGACACGCAGCACCAGCACATCCACCGCGTCGCCCACCGCCAGCTCGATCTGCGGCAACCGCTCGCGGATCGACAGCTGCATCACCAGTTCGCGCAACGGCACGATCAGGTCGGAAATACGCCTGGGCAGCACACGGCATTCGCGCATGTCGGCAATGAAGCTGCTGCGCTTTTCATGAAAGCCCACCAGCACGCCGCCCTTCTTTTCCACATAACGCACCGACAGGCGCGCCCGGCCGCGATAGCCCCACACCGGACCCTGCACCGGCGGCAGCCACTGCTGCGGCTGCACCTTGCCGATATGGGTCAGGTTGTCTTCCAGAATGCGCTGTTTGACCGCTACCTGGGTGGAAAACTCGACATGCTGCATGGAACAGCCACCGCACACGCCAAAATGCGGGCAGGCCGGCGTGGTACGGCGGAAACTTTCCTTTTCCACCCGCACCGTCTCGGCAAATTCATAACTGGGCTTTTTCTTGAACGAGCGGTATTCCACCCGTTCGCCCGGCAGCGCGCCTTCGATGAAAATGGTTTTACCTTCGACGTGGGTAACGCCGCGGCCTTCCTGATCCAGCGATTCGATGACAGCTTTCATTTCTTTTCCAGCATTTGCAACACCCGGCCGAGCGGGCTCAACAACAACAGCGACGCAACACTCACACCCAGGGTATTGGCGAGCATGTCGTGCACATCAAAACTGCGGTACGGCGTCAGCCCCTGGGCAAATTCAATGCCAATACCCATGGCAATCAGCGCCAGGCCCACCCGCATGGGCGGGAAACCCAGCTGCCCCCACCAGAGCATCAGTAAGGCGTAGGTGGTGGCGTGCTCGATCTTGTCATTCACTTCCTGGGCAAGCGGCGGCACGGGAATCAGCGACAGCACCCAGACAGCCAGCAGCCAGGCGATGCCCAGCGCCAGCCAGACCTTACGCAGCATGGTCAACCTGCCAATGCTGTTCGAAGGTGCGCCAGTGCTCGCCCGGCAACTCCGCCAGATGAGTGCGCACCAGCGCCAGTTCGCGGATATACTGCTCCTGCGTCAGCCAGCCGCGGATCAACTGAAAGCGCAGGAACATCAGATAGGTGTTCACCACGTCGGTTTCGCAGTAGTTGCGAATGGCGCTGATTTCGCCATTCTGAAACGCGCCCCACACCTGCGAGCCATCCATGCCCTGCTTGCCGGGGAAGCCGCACAGCTGCGCCAGATCATCCAGTCCGACAAAGGCGCGTGGCTGATACATTGCCAGCACGTCCATCAGATCAAGATGGCGGGTGTGATAACGGGACTGGTAATTGTTGAACTTGAAATCGCGGTCGTCTTCGCCGGTATCCCAGTAGCGCGGCGCGACAATACCATGCACCAGCGAACGGTAGTGCAGCACCGGCAGATCGAAGCCGCCGCCGTTCCACGACACCAGCTGCGGGGTGTAGCGAGCAATACCGTCGAAAAAGCGGCGAATGATCTCGGCCTCGCCGTCTTCCGGCGTTCCCAGTGACCAGACCTTGAAATTGCCTTCGCCTTCGCGCAGTACGCAGGAAATCGCCACCACACGTTGCTGGTGCAAGGGCAGAAAATCGCTGCCGGTAGCCTGGCGGCGACGCTGGAACGCCATGTCGGCAACAGCGGCATCGCTCACTTCGTCTCCGATGCTGAGCAGCTTGCGAATCCCGCGCACATCAGGCACGGTTTCGATATCGAACACCAGAGTGGGAGTCATGAAGGGGTGGCCAGCAGGAAAAATGGCAATTTTAACAGCCTGCCGAAGTTAAAGGAATGAGATAAAACGACGTGTTGCAAGCCAGCGCATTTGCAAAAATATGTAAACAGGAAATGAAACAGACTGAAACAGGTGTGGGCGCGGAATCGGACTACACTGAAAGCCGAATCAAGCAAGCCGAATCAAGCGGATGAGGCGTACAATGCCACTCGCCGCAACCCAATATTAAAACCAAGCCGAACTTATGCGATTTCTACGCCCGACGGATAAACGCGCCGAACTGGAAGAAGCGTTGCGCTGGCTGGTCGGCAGCGAAAACAATTCCGTTTCCCTGCTGGCTGCCCTGGTGGACCGGCTGCGCCCGCGCAAACTCGACAATATCGAACAAGCCCGCGCCAACCTCGCCCTGCTGGTGCAGTTGCTGCACAGCCGCGACCAGTACAGGGACGCACTGCGACAACACATCCTGGCAGTGCTGTCCACGCGCAACCAGACGCGGTTCTTCAGCGACGGCGGCATTCTGCCGGCAACCGGCTTTTTCACCGAGCTGCGCAATAATCTGATCAACCGGCTGCTGCCTGATGTCATTGACAGCAACAGCCTGCAGGATGAAATCAAACAGATATTCCGCCACCCCAAGGACCATGTGTGGCTGGATGAACTGGAAGCGGAAGACCTGGCCCCGCTGCTGAAAACGCTGCAGCTCGGCACTCCGGCAAGCAATGCTGCGCTGCAACACAGCGAACAGGAAATGTTCGACGCGGTACTGCTGCTGTCGCACCGTATCAGCGCGCTGGGCATGCAACCCGAATTGCTGCGCCTGTGCCCGCATATTGAAGATTATGACTCGCCGTTTTTTGCCCAGGCAACGGAAACCGGCCTGCTGGTCAAACAGGTGCTGCACAGCGGCTGGACCGAGCAGGCCGTCGCAGACAGCCGGCACATTCGCGTCCTGCTGCAGCAGTGCAGCGACATTCTCCGCGAAGCGCGCGGTATTTCCCGTGCCACCGGCACCAGCCTGTCGCTCACCTATCTGCTGGCACGGCTGGAGCAGCAGCTCACCCGGCTGGATGAATTGCTGGCCATCCTGGGAGAACGCTGCGACAGCACGCCGCAGGCACAGCAGGAGCAGAGCTGGCACGGCAGCCTCGCCCGTATCGCCGTGGCCGACAATCAGCGCCGCAGCCTGTCGCTGCTGATCGCCAACATTACCCGCCTGCTGGCCCTGCGCGTGACCGAAAATGCCGGTAAAACCGGCGAGCACTACATTACCGACGACCGGAGCGGCTATTTCGGCATGTGGCGTTCCGCCGCAGGGGCGGGGGTGCTGATCGGCATGCTGGCGCTGATCAAGATCGGCATTACCAAGCTGTCGCTGGCACCCCTGAACATGGCTTTTTTACTCAGCCTCAACTACGGTCTGGGATTTGTGCTGGTCTATCTGCTGCATTTCACCATCGCCACCAAGCAGCCGGCCATGACCGCCGCCACGCTGGCCGGCGCCATCAGCCAGACGCGCGGCCGTATCAGCGACCTGGAACCGCTGGCGCGCATGGTGATCGACGTGCTGCGCAGCCAGCTGGCTGCCATTGGCGGCAATGTGCTGGTGGCGGTGGCCACCTCGGTCGGCATTGCAACGCTCTACGCCCTGGCTACAGGCAACGCCATTATCACTGCCGAAAAAAGCGACCATCTGCTGCACGACCTGTCGCCGCTAGACAGCCCCGCCCTGTTCCATGCCGCCATTGCCGGCGTCTATCTCTTCCTTGCCGGCCTGATCACCGGTTATTTCGACAACCTGGCGTCACACACCCGGCTATCCGAACGCATCCAGCAACTGCGCTGGCTGCGCTATGTTGCCGGCAGCAATGGCGCGAAACGGGTCGGCGACTTCTTCGGCAACCATCTCGGCGGTCTGGGCGGTAATTTCCTGTTTGGCTGCATGCTCGGCTCCACAGCGACACTCGGCTTCCTGTTCGGCCTGCCGCTGGATATCCGTCACATCGCCTTTTCCTCGGCCAACTTCGGTTATGCGCTGGCAGCCATGCAATTTCAATTGCCGCTGGAATGGTGGATCAAAGGCATTGTCGGCATTGCGCTGATCGGCATGGTCAATCTGGCGGTGAGTTTCTGGCTGGCGCTGTGGCTGGCGATGCGCTCCCGCGGCGTGCCCCTCACGCGTGCCCGGGCCCTGGTGCCGGCGGTCGTACGCCTGGCCATACAGCGCCCTGCCGCGCTTTTTCTCCCGCCGCCGGACAAGCCGCGCGACCAGGCGGCCTGACAGCTTTCCCGCACCCTGTACGGCGCTACAGTGCGCTACCGCCGGGCCTTTTCCAGATCCGCACACATCATCTGTGCACCCTGCAGAATGCGTGGCGTAGGACGCTGAATCAGATCCGGCGGCAGCTCGTACAACTGGTGCTGCTGTACCGCGCGAATCGGCAAACCCTGCCAGGCCGTCCACTGCCCCGGATCACCGGTATACGCCCCACTGGCGACAATGACCTGCGGGTTGCGCTGCACCACAGCCTCGACGCTTACCGTGGGCGTCAGTACCGGCAGATTGGCAAAAATATTCCGCCCGCCACAGGCGCTGATCACATCGCTGATGAAATGCTTGCCGTTGACGGTCATCGGCGGTGCTGGCCACACCTGATAAAACACGCTCACCGGCTGGCGCAACTGGTAGCGCTGCTGCAGGGCATGCCACCGCTGCTCGAACTGCGCAGCGGCCGCATCTGCCTGCGCCGGCGTCCCCGCCAGTTGCCCCAACTGGCGCAACTGGCGGGCAATGTCATCCACACGGGGGGCTTCGGTGAGCCAGACGGGTATACCCAGCTGGCGAATCTGCTGCACCATCAGCGGCGAAGTACCGCTGGCCCAGCCAATTACCAGATCGGGTTTCAGGCGTACCAGGGTTTCGAGATCGACGCGATTGGCGTCGCCAATGAGAGGCAGCTGTTTTGCCGCAGGCGGGAAATCGCTGAAAGCACTCACTCCCACCACCTTACTGCCGGCACCGGCGGCAAACAGCAGCTCGGTGACATGAGGCGTCAATGCAACGATGCGCTGCGCCGGCTGAGCCAGTTTGACCACCCGGCCGGCATCGTCAGTCATTGTCAGCGCCGCCTGCGCCGGGAACGCCAGCCAGGCCAGCAAAACCGGCAGCAGAACAAGCCTGCGCGCGTACCGGACCTTACTCGGCATTGCCCAGCGGCGCATCCACCCGGCCGTCAAGAAAACGCAGCTGCCACAACACGCCCTGACCGGCCGGCTGCGCCACCAGACGGGTCAGCGCGGCGCTGGCGACATGAATACGGTAGGCATTGGCCAGCGGCATGGACAGGGCATGCGCCAGCACCATGCGAATCACACCGGCGTGGCACACCACCAGCACATGCTGACCGGCATGGTGTGCCAGCACGGAATCGAGCGCTTCACCGACCCGGCGGTGAAAATCCTCCAGCGGTTCGGCTCCGGCCGGACGGGAACCCACCGGATCGAGCTTGAAACGGGTCAGCGTATCCGGGTCGCTGGCCTTCAGTTCCGCCGGCGTTTTGCCTTCCCATTCGCCGAAACCGACTTCCTTGAGACGCGGGTCCAGATGCAGAGGTTTGTGCAAACGCCCCGCCAGCTCTTCGGCAAAGGCGTGGCAGCGCGTCAGCGGCGAGCTGATAACGGCGTCCCAGCCGGCAAAATCACCCACCGTGGCGCGCATCTGGTGCCAGCCTTTTTCACTCAGCGGATCATCAATCTGGCCGCGGTATTTGCGCCCGCCCACCGGTTCGCCATGGCGCATGAAATCAAGTACGGTGGTCATCGCATATCCTTCAGGCTCTGCTTCACCGCGGGCCAGTTGTACTGCAAGGGCTGGGCGGGCCAGCTGCCCATTTGCCGGACGCGCTGCTCCAGCGCCTGCTCGCGGTTGTCGCTGGCAGGGTGGGACGACAGCAGTTCGATATTGCCACCGTCCTGTTTGGACAGTTTGTCGAAAAAGTGGATCATGCCCTGCGGACTGATGCCGGCGCGCTTGAGCGCTTCCAGCCCGCCCAGGTCGGCTTGCGACTCCTGATCACGGCTGAATTTCAGTCCGCCCAGCTGCTGCGCCATGTTCGCCAGCACAGTGCCGCTCATGTCTCCCAGCGCCAGACTCATCAGCGCGGACAGGCCGATGTTGTGGACCATGCCCTTCAGACTGTGGCGTTGCTCGACGTGCTGCACTTCATGCGCCAGTACGCCAGCCAGCTCCTCGGGGTTATCAGTCGCCTTGATCAGACCGCTGTGCACCACCACGAAACCGCCGGGAATGGCAAAAGCGTTGATGGTCGGATCATCTGCGACATACCACTGGTAGTGATAGCGCGAACCCTGCGTCAGCCGCTGGCCGATGTCGCGTACAACACGGGCGGCCTCGCCCTGCTGGGTCAGTTTCATCTGCGCGCGCACCTGCGCCAGCGACATCTCGCCCAGCTTCACCTCTTCCGCTTGGGGAATGCGCTGCGCCACCCAGCCGGCAATCCGGTCGGCATTCAGCCAGAACAGCAGCAAGGCGAGCAACGGCAAGGCGAAGAACGTACCCAGCACCAGCCAGCCGAAATGAAACCCTGCCCGGGTGCGGCCCACCCGCTTGCGCCAGCGGGCAAGCTGGCTGCCCAGCGTATCCGGCGCAGCGGCGAGGAACTGCTGCTGGTCGGCAGCGCTGACCGGGCTGCACGACCAGCGCCCGGCCGCATCCTGCCAGTGCACGATCATCTGCTGGCCGTCAAACCCGCCGGCAGTTACCGTCACCTGCGCGGCCGGCACCGTCACACTGCCACCGGGCAAATCCAGCTGCAGCGAATCATCCACCCAGCGGCCGGAACACGGGCTGCCGCCGTCCGGCAACCCCGGGCCGAAACACAGCAGATTCATCAAATCAGTTGTCACCATCCAGCAAGCCGCCCAGACCGCCCAGCACTGAGCCTTCGCCCACACTGCGGCCGCCGGCTACCGGCGCAGCCATGACGATGCGGTTGGCCAGACGCGACAGCGGCAGCGATTGCAGCCAGACCTTGCCCGGACCCTGCAGCGTAGCGAAGAACAGACCTTCGCCGCCGAACATGGCGGTCTTGATGCCGCCGACGAACTGAATGTCGAAGGACACCGAGGGCTGCATCGCCACTACACAACCGGTGTCGATACGAATCACCTCGCCCGGTGCCAGGGTGCGCTCTTTCAGCGTGCCGCCGGCATGGAAAAAGGCCATGCCGTCGCCGTCCAGACGCTGCATGATGAAGCCCTCACCGCCGAACAGGCCGGCACCCAGCTTCTTCTGGAAAGCAATGCCCAGCGATACGCCCTTGGCGGCGCACAGGAAAGAGTCTTTCTGACAAATCAGCGTGCCGCCCATCTGCGACAGATCCACCGGAATGATCTTGCCCGGATACGGTGCGGCAAAGCCCACGCGCTTCTTGCCGCTGCCCTGGTTGACAAACACGGTGGTAAACAGCGATTCGCCGGTGAGCAAACGCTTGCCGGCGCCGACCAGCTTGCTGAGAAAACCGGACTGGCTGGCCGAGCCGTCGCCAAACACGGTTTCCATCTGAATGCCGTCATCCATGAACATCATGGCGCCCGCCTCGGCAATCGCCGCCTCGCCCGGATCGAGCTCGATCTCGACAAACTGCATTTCCGCACCAAAAATTTCGTAATCGACGACGTCCATACCCATGTTTATTACTCCATGTCAGAAATAGCATTTGCATGGTGAACAGTGAACGGAAACCGCAAGCAGAAACTGCCCCACAATTCACTCATCATTGTTCACCACTTCCCAGTTTACCCGCGCCGCCAGGTTGTCCCTTGCGGCCCGTCTTCCAGCACAATGCCGGCCGCCGTCAGCTCGTTGCGGATACGGTCGGCTTCGGCAAAATTCTTGGCTTTTTTCGCGGCGGCGCGGTCGGCAATCAGCTGTTCGATAGCGGCGGCGCTCAGCCCTTCTTCGCCGGCGCCGGCCTGCAGAAAATCTTCCGGCTGGCGCTGCAACAGGCCGAGAATACCAGCCAATTGTTGCAGCTGTCCTGCCAGCTGCGGGCTCTTGCTTTTGTTGACCTCTTTCGCCAGTTCAAACAGCACGGTGATGGCGCCGTGGCTGTCGAAATCGTCATCCATGGCGGCCTTGAAGCGGGCCGGGTATTCCGCCGTCCAGTCGAGCGGCGACAAATCCACATCCACACCGCGCAACGCCGTGTACAGGCCGGTCAGTGCGTTTTTGGCGTCATCCAGATGCGCGTCGGAATAGTTCAGCGGGCTGCGGTAATGCGCGCGCAGAATAAAGAAGCGCACCACTTCGGCGTCGTACTTCTGCAATACGTCGCGAATGGTAAAGAAATTGCCCAGCGATTTGGACATCTTCTCGTTATCCACGCGGATAAAGCCGTTGTGCATCCAGTAATTCACAAAGGCGTGGTCATGCGCGCCTTCGGATTGGGCAATCTCGTTTTCGTGGTGAGGGAACTGCAGATCCTGGCCGCCGCCGTGAATATCAAAATGCTCGCCCAGATAATGCTCGCTCATCACCGAGCACTCGATATGCCAACCCGGTCGGCCCTTGCCCCAGGGCGAATCCCACGCCGGTTCACCCGGCTTGGCCGCTTTCCACAGTACGAAGTCGAGCGGATCGCGCTTGTTCGGGTCCACATCCACGCGCTCGCCGGCGCGCAGGTCTTCCAGCGATTTGCCGGACAGCTTGCCGTAACCGGCAAAGTCATGCACCGAGTAATACACGTCGCCGTTGGGCGCCGGGTATGCCAGGCCCTTATCAATGAGCGTCTGGATCATCCGCACCATGCCCGGCACGAACTCGGTCGCGCGCGGCTCGATATCAGGCGACTGCACGCCCAGTTGCGCGGCATCCTCATTCATGGCGGCAATGAAGCGGCCAGTCAGGACGTCAATCGGTTCCCGGTTTTCCGCAGCACGTTTGATGATTTTGTCGTCAATATCGGTGATATTGCGCACATATGTCAGATCGTAGCCGCTGTCCCGCAGCCACCGCGCCACCATATCAAACACCACCATCACGCGGGCATGTCCCAGGTGACAGAAGTCATACACGGTCATGCCGCAAACGTACATGCGGGCCTTGCCCGGTTCAATAGGAGTGAATACCTGCTTTTCGCGCGCGAGGGTGTTGTAGATCTTCAGCATGGCAGCAACAAAATGGACAAAGTCTTAATCTTACCATGCCTGAACAAACGCTGATCTATCGGCGGTTCGCGCCGCATCGGATTGGCAGACCCCAAACAGCGCCTCAGCCCGGCGTACTCTCGATCATGCGCCGGACCACGCGATTGAACGGCTCCACCCAGGCGCGGTCGAACTGCCCCTCGCAGGCATTGATCTCGGCAATGGCACGCAGCATGGAGCGGCCATGACCGCGCTGGGCGTGCTTGAGCATGACCGCCTCAAACGCATCAAGAATGGCAATCAGGCGTGCACCGTCACAGATCTGCTCCAGCTTCAGACCAGCCGGGTAGCCGCTGCCGTCCGGCATTTCGTGGTGCTGGCGCACCATCTCCACCGCACCGCTCCAGACTTCCATGCATTCAAGCAGGCCGGCGGCATATTGCGGGTGTTTGTGCAGCACTTCGATATCCGCCGGCTCCAGTTGTCCCGGCTTGAGCCAGGCCGAATCGGGCAGAAACATCATGCCGATATCGTGCATGTAAATGGCCGCCTCCAGCTGCAGCGCATCAACCAGGCCGCCGGCCTCCTGATTGGTGCGCTGCGCCAGATCGGCCAGCCGCCCGGTACGACCGGAAAACAGCGGCGAACGCCGCTCCAGCTGCAAAGCCAGGGTGCGGAAAAAATTCAGCTGCTGGGTGTGGTCATGCATCACCTCGGGGGCCGGCATCACCGCTGTGGGTGCCGGCGTTACGGCCGGCCAGAAGCCGGTTACCTGATAGATCAGCTTGCGCGCCATGGTTTCGGCGTTGCTTTCAGAAGCACGGCTGATGGCGGTCAACTCATTCACCAGCACGTTCAGCCGCAAGGGCTCCAGACTGCGCCCGGTGCGCAGGGCCTCGATGGTCATTTCCAGGCGATCCACCGTCAGCAGCACCACCTCGCCCAGCACGTTGCTGAAGCGCAATTTACCGCTGCGCACCTTATCCAGCAGACTTTCCAGCGGATGGATCAGACGCACCGCCACCTCCAGATGGCACAGTGCGGCATCCCCCTTGAGGTTATGCAGGGCACGGAACAGGCTGGCAATGCGCTCGGCGTCGCCCGGCTGCTTGCGCAATGCCGCCACGTCAGCCTCGATTTGCGGCACCCGATCAGACAGCGTATCGGTGTATTCGCTCAACCCCTCGTCATCCCTGCGTATCGACGCGCTGCGTGCCATGACTCTTTAATCTCCCTGTTTTATTTTGATTTACACACCGAACTCTAATTATAGGCAGCCGCTCCTCCGCCACAAATCAATTCTGCTACCATGAAAGCGTCTTTGTCCCGGCCGCTGCCATGCCTGACGATTTTCCCCTGACACAAGGCCTGCTTGATCTGGTTCGCCAGCGCAACGGCACCCTGCTGCAAACGCACATTTCCTGGGTTGTGCTGCTGGACGATCATGCCTACAAGATCAAAAAGCCCGTCAATTTCGGCTTTCTCGATTTTTCCACCCTGCCGGACCGCCTGCACGCCTGCCAGGAAGAACTGCGCCTCAACCGCCGACTGGCCGCAGACTGGTATCTTGCCGTTGTGCCGGTCTGCGGCACACCCGCCGCCCCAGAGCTGGACGGGGCCGGCGAAGCATTCGACTACGCCGTAAAAATGCGCCGCTTTCCGCCGCACGCCCTGCTGGACGAACTGCTTGAGGCCGGCGCGGTAAACACCGCCATGATCGAACAGCTGGCCGATAACGTGGCCGACTTCCACCAACGCTGCCCTGTCAGCCCGACAGGCAGCCGCTATGCCGCGTTCGACGCCATTCTGGCGCCGGCACGACAAAACTTTGCCCAACTCACCCCGTTTACCGCCGCCATTGATCTGCCCGGCATACTCGCGGAGCTGGCTGCCTGGACCGAACATACCGCCCAGCGTCTGCAGCCGGTTTTTTATCAGCGCGCCCAACAAGGGCATGTCCGCGAATGCCATGGCGATCTGCATGCCGGCAATATCGCCTGGATCGACAACAAGCCGGTCATTTTCGACGCCATCGAATTCAACGCCGCGTTCCGCTGGATCGACACGATCAGCGAGTTGGCCTTCCTCGTCATGGACCTGTTTGCCCGGCAGCAAGCGGAGCTGGCCCAGTGCGCCCTCAATCGCTATCTGGAGCAAAGCGGCGATTACCAGGGCGTAGCGGTGCTCGACTTTTATCTGGTTTACCGCGCCGTCGTACGCGCCAAAATTGCCGCCTTTGAGGCCAACTGGCCACGCTGCCGCGACTACCTGCAACTGGCACTGTCGTTTACCCGCCCGCCGCCGGCCAGACTCATGATCACGCACGGCCTGTCAGGCAGCGGCAAAAGCACCGTCAGCCGAAACCTGGCCGCCACGCAAGCGCGCCTGATCCGGATTCGTTCCGACGTTGAGCGCAAGCGCCTTCATGGTCTGGGCGCGCTGGAAACCAGCCACGAAAAAATGAACATTTACACCGCGTCAGCCACCCGACTGACCTACCGGCTCATCATGGATGCCGCACGCGCCTGTATTGCGGGCGGCTACAGCTGCATCGTCGACGCGGCCTTTCTGC
>JAJZTZ010000004.1 GCA_021847305.1 Pseudomonadota bacterium
CGATCTCGGTTTTCGAAACTGGACAGCGCAAAGGTGCCGATAATCCGGTCCTGTCCGCCGGAATAGATGGGCATCGACCAGCAGGCGCAAATATTGAAATCTTCGACGATGTGACGCAGGTCGAGCCAGCGCGGGTCGCTGAGCGTATTGCCGACGAATACCGGTTCACGCCGATACAGCACATTGCCGCAGGAACCCGCGCCCGGCCCCGGGACGAGGCCATTGAGCTGCTGTACGCCGGCGGCCGGAATGCTCGGAGCGGCAAAGACGTTGAGGTGCTTACGCTCTTCGTCCATGAGCATGACGGAAGCAACGGAATTCGGCAGCAGGTGCTCTTCCAGCTTGCATACTTCATTGACGATTTCGATGGGGTCGCCGCCACGCGCGACGGCGGTAAGAATATCCTGCTGTAGATGCAGGACCTTCTCCTGCTCGGCAGCACTGAGCTGGCTGTAATCAACCTTGTCCAGCGGGGTGTCGCATGTCTGGGGCTGCATAAGGCTGATTCGTTATTCCGGTAAGCAATAAATTCCGGACATTATTGACCAGATTTACCTTGCAAAGCAAACGCTTTGGCAAAGTTTCTCAGGTTTTCTGCAAACTTTTACAGGAAGCGGGAAAGCAGCTTGCGGCTGTGGTGATCGAGCACGGTCTTATCCTGGATAAGATATTGCACGCCATTGCTACTGCTGATCAGCAGTGTATCGTCGGACAGCCGACGAATATCATCCTCGCTGCGCAGGGTGAGGCGGACAGCGCCGCGGTCGGTTTCGATATCCCACTCGCTCGGGGTGGAGAAAGACGAGACGTGGATTAGCCGCTGGATAACCGGTATGAACTCACGTTGTGCCAGCTCTTCCTGTATCAGTGCGCGCTGGTCGGGTGGAAGGCTGTCGAGCGTGTCCAGCCAGAAAAGCTCATGTCCGTCGGAACTGACCAGCGACAGCCCGCTCTGTGGGGCCGTGATCGGGAACGCCCGGACCGGAATCACACCCTCGTGGCGTGTGCCTTCGGCATCAATCAGCAGCAAACGGCCGAAGGGGGTGCGTTGCAGCGTGAAATTCAGACTCATTCATCATCCTCATCGTCGTTGCCCGGTTGTTGCCAGCCGCCGGCCTCGATCAACTTGTTCTGCGCCTGATGCAATTCGTAGTAGGCGCCTTGCCGCGCCAGCAGTTCGTCATGCTGGCCTTCTTCAACCACGCGGCCTTTGTCCATTACGATAATCCGGTCCGCTTGCCGCAGGGTCGACAGCCGGTGGGCGATGGCGATGGTGGTGCGGCCACGGATCAGGTTGTCCAACGCCGCCTGGATTTCCAGTTCGGTCGCGGTGTCGACCGACGAAGTAGCCTCGTCAAGAATCAGGATGCGCGGGTTGATCAGCAAGGCGCGGGCAATGGAAATGCGCTGCCGCTCACCACCGGAAAGCGCCTGGCCGCGTTCGCCGACAAGCGAATCATAGCCGTGCGGCAAGCGCAGAATAAAATCGTGGGCATGTGCGGCCCGTGCTGCGGCGATGATTTCTTCGCGTGTGGCATTGGGCTTGCCGTAGGCAATGTTTTCGGCAATGGTGCCGAAAAACAGAAACGGTTCCTGCAACACCAGACCGATGTTGCTGCGGTATTCCGCCACGGACAGCGAGCGAATATCGACACCGTCTACCAGAATGGCGCCTTCCGCGACATCGTAGAAGCGGCAGATCATGTTGACCAGCGTGCTCTTGCCCGAACCGCTATGGCCGACCAGACCGATCATTTCGCCGGCGGCAATGTCCAGATTGACATCGCGCAGGATGGTCCGGTTGCCGTAACGGAAACCGACATGGCGAATGGAAATGTCGCCGCGCACATGCGGCAGGTGTACCGGATTGGCCGGTTCGGGAACGCTGGACTGATGGTCGAGGATGTCGAAAATGCGTTTTGCACCCGCAGCTGCTTTCTGTGTGACCGAAACGATGCGGCTCATTGAATCCAGCCGCGTGTAAAACCGGCTGATGTAAGACAGAAAGGCCGCCAGCACGCCAACGGTGATGGAATTGTGGGCGATCAGCCAGATGCCGAAGATCCAGACTACCAGCAAACCGATTTCCGTCAGCAGGGTGACTGAAGGGGAGAACAGCGACCAGACCGCATTGATACGATCGTTGACGGCCAGATTGTGCTGGTTGGCGGCCCTGAAGCGGGCCACTTCACGTTTTTCCTGGGCAAAGGCCTTGACCACGCGGATACCGGGAATGGTGTCGGCCAGCACGTTGGTGACTTCCGACCAGACGCGGTCAATTTGTTCGAAGCCGACTTTGAGTCGCTCCCGTACCGCGTGAATCAACCAGAAAATAACCGGCAGGGGCAGCAGGGTTACAAGTGCCAGCCAGGGGTTGATGGAAACCAGAATGGCCGTGGTCATGCCGATGACCAGCACATCGGTGGCAAAGTCGAGCAGATGCAGCGACAGGAACACGCTGATGCGGTCGGTTTCCGAGCCGATGCGGGCAATCAGATCGCCGGTCCGCTTGCCGCCAAAGTACTCCAGCGACAGACTTTGCAGATGGGCATAGGTTGAAGTGCGCAGATCGGCGCAGATCCGTTCGCTGACCAATGCCAGTATGTAGGTGCGGGCCCAGCTTAGCACCCATGCCACCAGGGCGGCGACCAGCAGTCCGCCGAGATACAGTTCCACTTTGGCGTAGTCGATCGGGTGACCGTTCTGATAAGGAATCAGAATCTCATCCATCAGCGGCATGGTCAGATATGGCGGTACCAGCGTGGCGGCAGTGGCGGTAAGAGTCAGCAGGAAACCGCCTAACAGCTGCATACGGTAGGGGCGGGCAAAGCGCCACAAACGCAATAATGGCCAGGTCTGGACAATCGCCTTGGCGCTGCCTTTTGTTTCTGCCGCAATGGGTTGTGCGATTTCGCTTGCGGTGGTTGCGAAGCCGCTCTGGCGACGCTGCTCAAACAATTCGATCAGCTGGCGTGCGGCCGGGTCTTGTCCCATTGTGTAGTGCCAGCGCTGCAGCAGTCGCTCGGCATTGGCCAGTTCAAGCGCGGCAACGCCGGCGTGGTCACGCCGGTTGAAGGCCATCTGGCCATCCAGCGACCAGATTTGCCAGGGCGTTTCGGTGCCGGTAGCACTGAGCAGACGGGTTTCCGTGAGTACAAGCAGGCCTGTGGAAAAATGCAGCTCGGCATTCAGATCCGTCGGCACCCACGCCAGAATATGTTCGCCCGGATTGAGGGCGGGCTTCAGACGTGCCAGCCAAGTGGCTGGCAGAGGGGATGAAGAGAGGTCGAGTGGGGCTCGGTCTGGACGATTCACCGCGTCAGTCCCTCTGTTGAGCAAAATGCCTGCATTTTTACGGCCGATCGGAAAAGGGTGATTACTACAGTAGTTTTACAGTATATCATGTCGTAATAGACTGATTTGAAATATGTTTTGTACAAAATAAATTTGTTTTTGTACGATAATCCCAGTTCTGGTGCCGGTTCAGCAGTCGGGCTGCGAAGTTTACTTGGCTTGGATGTCGGAGTACAGTGCGTCACCCTGCTGCAATGATATTCGGCGAGAACCGTGAGCCTGCTATACCCTCAATGTGCCCAGAGGAGGCCGGGATGATGGGCGACTGTGCTGTGCAAAATGTTTCATTTTTCTTAAGTATTAATTAAGTATTAAGTGTAAATAATCGGCGTTATGGACTTTCTTAAAATCATTTCGTTGCGCGGACCGAATATCTGGACATACCGACCGGTGCTAGAGGCGTGGGTCGATATCGGTTATCTCGAGGATTATCCTTCCAACACCTTGCCTGGGTTCAATGACCGTCTCAAGGCCTGGCTTCCCACACTCGTAGAACACCGTTGCAGTTATGGCGAACGGGGCGGTTTTCTGCGTCGGCTGGAAGAAGGTACCTGGCCGGGCCACATTCTCGAGCACGTCACCCTGGAGTTGCAGAATCTCGCAGGCATGCCCGGCGGCTTTGGCCGGGCGCGGGAAACCTCCACCCGTGGCGTTTACAAAGTGGTTGTGCGGGCCTGGCATGAGGAAATCACCAAAGCCAGCCTGTACAAGGCGCGCGACTTGCTCATGGCGGCCATCAACGATACGCCGTTCGACGTGACAGCCGCGGTTGCCGAGCTGCACGACATGGCCGACAGCCTGCTTCTTGGCCCCTCCACTGCCTGTATTGTCGATGCAGCAGCAGACAAGTCCCGCGGCATTCCCGCCATGCGGCTGAACGAGGGCAACCTGGTACAGCTGGGGTACGGTTGCCGCCAGCGTCGCATCTGGACGGCTGAAAGCGACCGTACCAGCGCCATTGCCGAAGGCATTTCCCGCGACAAGGATCTGACCAAGCAGCTGTTGCAGTCCTGCGGCGTACCTGTGCCGGAAGGATCATTTGTCCGCAATGCTGCGGAAGCCTGGGAAGAGGCGGAGTCCATCGGCGTACCCGTCGTGGTCAAACCCTACGACGGCAATCACGGTCGCGGTGTATTTACCAATCTGCATACACAGGAACAGGTTGAAGCTGCCTACGAGGCCGCGCTGAATGAAGGCAGCGGGGTCATTGTCGAGCGTTTTATCGAAGGCGGGGAGCACCGTCTGCTGGTTGTGAATGGGAAGCTGATTGCCGCCAACAAGGGCGAAGAGGCCTGGATTACCGGTGATGGCCGCTCGACCGTGAGCCAATTGATCGATACCCAGCTCAACTCGGACCCGCGTCGCGGCGACGAAGAAGAATTTCCTCTCAATCTGATCCGTCTGGAAAACGAACCGGTCGCGCGGTTGGAACTTGAGCGTCAGGGCTTTACCGCCGATTCGGTTCTGCCGCAAGGCAAACGTGTACTGGTGTTACGCAACGGCAACATGGCTTTTGATGTAACCGACGAAGTGCATCCCGATGTGGCGGCTGCCGCCGTTTTAGCCAGCCAGATCGTGGGGCTGGATATTGCCGGCGTCGATCTGGTGACCACCGATGTGAGCCAGCCGCTGGAAGCCACCCGTGGCGCCATTGTGGAAGTCAATGCCGGACCGGGGTTGTTGATGCACCTGAAGCCGGCCGTGGGTGAGCCGCGCCCGGTTGGTGAGGCGATCGTTAACAGTCTGTTCGCTGCCAACGATGATGGCCGTATCCCGGTGGTCGGCATTACCGGCACCAACGGCAAGTCGGTCGTCGCCCATTTGCTCGCCTGGATGCTGCAGCTGAGCGGCAAACGCACCGGTCTGGCTTCCAGCGACGGTCTTTGTGTCGACAAACGCCTGGTGGAAACTGGCGACCGCGCCAATTGGCGGGCGGCCCGCAAGCTGCTGATGAATCCGCAGATTGAAGCGGCGGTGCTTGAAAACGACAGCGGCGTCATTCTCGGCGAGGGGCTGGCCTATGACCGCTGCCTTGTCGGGGTGGTCACCAATATCGACAGCGGTGATCATCTGGGTGATTTTGACATTAATAGCGCGGCTGACATGTATAAGGTCATGCGTACTCAGATGGATGTTGTGCTGCCGCACGGCGTGGGCGTGCTCAACTCGCGTGATCCGATTGTCGCCAGCATGGCCGAGCTGTGTGATGGCGAAGTGATTTTCTTCGGCGTTAACGAAACCTCGCCGATCCTGGCTGAACACCGGGCACGCGGCAAGCGCAGCGTGTTCGTGCGCAATGGCATGATTGTGCTGGCCAAGGGGCGCGAAGAAATCGATCTGCTGCCGCTTTCCGCCGTGCCTCTCACGGCAGGCGGGCGTATCGGCTTTCAGGTGGAGAACGTTTTGGCTGCAGTCGGCGCAGCATGGGGGCTGGGGTTGTGGCCCGATATCATGCGCGCCGGTCTGGAGTCGTTCAATGCCGAGCGCAATGTCTTGCCCGGCCGCTTCTCGCTATTTGAAAAGCGCGGCGCAAAAGTCATCATCGACCAGGCGCGCAATGACTCAGCCCGCGAAGCTGTAGAGCAGGCATTGCAGCAGGTAACGGCAGACGGCCAGAATGTGGCTCGGGAATCCCTGAACGATTTGGCGCAGGCAGAACGTTTGCGCGCGCGTTTCGATACCATGCAGGCGGGGGACGTGCTTTATCTGCACGTGACTCCGGAGATGGCGGCATCGGTGCTGCACATTGTGCGACACTGGGCGGAACAGCACTGAGAAAGCCCCCGCGCTGGGGGAGGAAATAGAGTCTATGCAAATTTCGCGTGTGAGGGCCTTGCGTGGCCCGAATCTGTGGAGTCGACATACCGCGGTCGAGGCCATCGTATCGTGTAGCGGGGATGAAAATTCGGTTCAGCGTATCGCAGGGTTGGAAGAGCGGCTGCGTTCCCGCTTCCACAATCTGGGGGTGTTTCAGCCAGCCGGCAATGAACAGGCCGTATCCCTTGCACATGTGCTGGAACTGGTTGCTCTTGGCCTGCAGGCACGAGCCGGCTGCCCGGTGACGTTCAGTCGTACCACCCAGACTATTGAGCCGGGTGTGTATCAGGTGGTGGTCGAATATACCGAGGAAGAGGTCGGGCGTCTGGCTCTTTCACTGGCGGAACAACTGTGCCTGTCGGCGCTGAACGACACGGCCTACGATCTGGATGCAGCTCTGGCGCAATTGCGCGAACTGGATGAAGACATTCGTCTGGGGCCCAGCACCGGAGCCATTGTCCAGGCCGCCATTGCGCGGGGCATTCCGTTTCGCCGCCTGACGCGTGGCAGCCTGGTGCAGCTCGGCTGGGGCTCGCGTCAACGTCGTATCCAGGCTGCTGAAACCGATGCCAGCAGTGCTATCGGCGAGTCGATTGCCCAGGACAAGGATCTGACCAAATTGCTGCTGGATGCGGCCGGGGTGCCCGTACCCAAAGGCCGGCCGGTGAAAGACGCGGAAGATGCCTGGGCGGCGGTGCAGGAAATCGGCGGTGCGGTGGTCATCAAGCCGCAGGACGGCAATCAGGGCAAAGGCGTCGCCGTAAACGTACAAACTTACGAGGAAGTGCAGCTGGCCTACGCCGCAGCGGCGGAAATCAGCAGCGAGATCATGGTCGAGCGCTATATTCCCGGCTATGACTACCGGTTGCTGGTGGTTGGCGATCAGGTCGTGGCCGCAGCGCGCCGGGATCCGCCGCAAGTGATTGGCGATGGCGTGCATACGGTGGCCGAGCTGGTTGCCCAGGTCAATAGTGATCCGCGCCGCAGCGACGGCCATGCTACTTCACTGTCGCGTATTCGCATTGATGATATTGCGCTGGCAACCCTGGCAAAACAGCATTACACCCCGGAAAGCGTGCCGCCGGACGGTGCGCTGGTCATGTTGCGCAATAATGCCAACCTCAGCACCGGTGGTACGGCGACCGACGTGACTGATGATGTGCATGCGGATGTTGCGGCGCGGGCGGTGGCGGCGGCCAAAATGGTCGGGCTGGATATCTGTGGTGTCGATGTGGTGTGCGAAAGCCTGCTGCGACCGCTGGAAGAGCAGGGGGGCGGTATCGTCGAGACCAATGCCGCACCGGGTCTGCGCATGCACCTGGCACCTTCGTACGGCAAACCGAGGCCGGTGGGCGAAGCCATCATCCAGTCGATTTTCCCCGAGGGTGACGACGGCCGCATACCGGTCGTGGCAGTGTCGGGCACCAACGGCAAGACCACTACCGTCAGACTGATTACCCATATGCTGCGGACCAGCGGTCTGCGGGTGGGCATGACCAATTCCGATGGTGTTTACATCGAAGGCAAGCGCATTGATACCGGCGATTGCAGTGGCCCGAAAAGTGCCCGCAGTGTACTGATGCACCCTCATGTTGACGCCGCCGTGCTGGAAACGGCGCGCGGTGGGGTGCTGCGCGAAGGGCTGGCTTTTGATCGCTGCAATGTGGCCGTGGTTACCAATCTGGGCATTGGCGACCACCTCGGCTTGAATTTCATTACCACCGTGGAAGATCTGGCGGTGGTAAAGCGTGTGATCGTGGAAAACGTTGCGCCCAACGGCATGGCTGTGCTCAATGCCGCAGACCCGATTGTCGCGCGCATGGCCGACGCCTGCCCGTCCGGCGTGACCTATTTTGCCGCGGACCCGCATAATCCGCTGATCGCGGCCCATCGGGCACGCGGGCAACGGGTGGTGTTTGTGCAGGATAACGCCGTGGTGGCCGCGCAGGGTACAGAGGAAACCATGATCCCGCTGGCCGATATTCCGCTCACCCATAACGGCGTCATTCCTTTCCAGGTCGATAACGCCATGGCCGCCGTGGCGGCAGGTTGGGGCCTGGGGCTGAGCTGGGATGTGATTCACCGGGCGCTGACGACTTTCGTCAACGATGCCGCTTCCACACCGGGGCGCTTTAACCTGTTCGACTACCGCGGCGCTACCGTCATTGCCGATTACGGTCACAATCCCGATGCCATCATCGCCCTGGTGGCCGCCATCGAGAAGATGCCGGCCAACCGCCGGTTTATCGTGATCAGCGGGGCAGGCGACCGGCGCGACGAGGACATTCGCCAGCAGGGCCAGATTGTCGGCGCGGCTTTCGATCAGGTGCTCCTCTATCAGGATCAGTGTCAGCGCGGCCGGGCGGACGGTGAGGTGCTGGCGCTGTTGCAGCAGGGGCTGGTGAATGCCTCGCGTGCAACCCACGTAGAAGAAATTCGCGGCGAGTTTCTCGCTATCGATACCGCCCTTGCTTATCTGCAGCCAGGCGATCTGTGTCTGATACTGGTTGATCAGGTCGACGAGGCGCTGGAACATATCGGCAAACGCGTCGCGGCAGCCCGTTCCGCCGTCACGGTCTGACCCGCGTAGCGCTTACATGCCGGTAAACAGCACGCCCAGAATCAGTTGATTGGCTTTCTGGGCGAGCTGCGGATCGGCGTGTCCGGGTTCGTGGCGGTAGGAATACCCCAGATGCAGTGCCAGTGTCGGGTTGGTCGGCAGCAGGCAGGTGTAGGCATACAACTCCAGCACCATCGGCGCGTTGCCGCCCGAGCGGCGGTGCGGTTGCAGGTCTTGCGAGACGGTATGCGAGGCAATGCAGCGGGTGTTTTTCCCTTCATAGGCTGCGACCTCATGGGTTTGCTGCGCAAACCGTTGCGGATCGCTGTCGCGGTTCTCGCTCTCCCTCACCCATTGCTGCAGCTGGTCGGTCTGGTCGGCCGGAACGTGGATCAGCGTCGCTTCGATGATGTACGATTCGTCCACCCCGCTGCCGGCCTTGCCGAGAATCAGCTGATACGGCGAGCGGCTGGCCACCACCCAGCCTGGTTCGGCCGGTGGCTGCAGCTGGTAGCCGGGCTGGACCAGGCGCTGCAGCGGCGGCGTCACCGGCTGTACCCGCAGCTCGGCGTGGACCGGTGCGGTCAGTGTCAGCAGGGCGGCGGTGAGCAGAAGCGCGCGTCCGGATACTTGCCGGTTGAACCTTTGCCAGCGTTGCGGGCAGCCAGTTCTTCTGCGTGTCGTGTTATCCCGGGCAGGCATAGCGTCCCCTGTTTTCGTGTTAGCTCCAATTTACGGTAAAATTCCGACTTTCGCACTTCAATTGTGAAGCAGGATTTACATGCCCTCGATTCTCCGTTTGCGCGGCAGCCGCGCCCTCTCTCAGTTTCGTATGGATAAACTGCTGGCCGGTCTGGCCGGAAAGCAGTTCAACAACGTACGCATCCACACCGAATTTTGGCATTTTGCCGAGCTGAGCGAGACACTGGACGACCACGAAATGGCAACGCTTACGCGCTTGCTGACCTATGGGCCGTCGGTTCCGGCAGAGACGGAAAAGGGCGAGTTGCTTCTGGTAACGCCGCGTATTGGCACGATTTCACCCTGGTCCTCGAAAGCCACCGATATCGCCCGCCAGTGTGGCCTGGGCAAAGTGCGCCGTATCGAACGTGGTGTCGCCTATTTTGTTGAAGGTCTCAATGAACCGCTGCGACAGGCGCTTCTGCCGCTGATTCATGACCGCATGACTGAGGCTGTCATGACGGCTTTCGAATCGGCAGATGCGTTGTTCCAGCATATTGAACCACGCACGCTCGAGAGCATCGACATTCTTGCCGGCGGTCGGGCAGCCCTGGAAGCGGCCAACGTGGACATGGGGCTGGCCCTCTCGGTAGACGAGATCGATTACCTGCTGGACAACTTTATCCGCATGGGCCGCAATCCGACCGATGTGGAGCTGATGATGTTTGCCCAGGCCAATTCGGAACACTGCCGCCACAAGATTTTCAATGCCGAATGGGTGATTGACGGCGAAAAGCAGCCCAATACGCTATTCGGCATGATTCGCGAAACGCACCGCCAACATCCGCAGGGCACCGTGGTGGCCTACAGCGACAACTCCTCCGTCATTGAAGGGGCGGAAATCGAGCGTTTCTACCCGCGCAACGGCGGCGAATATGCTTTCGCGCCGGAAAAGACGCATATCCTGATGAAGGTGGAAACCCACAATCATCCGACTGCGATTTCGCCGTTTCCGGGTGCGGCCACCGGTTCCGGCGGCGAGATTCGCGACGAGGGGGCGACCGGTACCGGTTCCAAGCCCAAGGCTGGTCTGTGCGGCTTTTCCGTGTCCAACCTGAATATCCCCGAGGCACGTCAGCCGTGGGAAGAATACCGCGCGGCCAACGCCACCTACGGCAAGCCGGGCCGCATTACCTCGGCCCTGCAGATCATGCTTGACGGACCGATTGGCGCAGCGGCGTTCAACAATGAATTTGGCCGTCCCAATCTGGCCGGCTACTTCCGTACCTATGAGGAGGAAGTGGCGGGAGAAATGCGTGGTTACCACAAGCCGATCATGCTGGCTGGCGGCGTGGGCAATATCCGCGACGACCATGTGTTCAAGCAGGAAGTGGTTGACGGGGCGCTGCTGATTCAACTGGGCGGCCCGGGCATGCTGATCGGTCTGGGCGGCGGTGCCGCATCCAGCATGGATACCGGTGCCAATGCGGAAAATCTGGATTTTGACTCGGTGCAGCGCGGCAACCCGGAAATGCAGCGTCGGGCACAGGAAGTCATCGATCGCTGCTGGCAAATGGGGCCGGCCAATCCGATTCTGTCGATTCACGACGTGGGGGCTGGCGGCGTATCCAATGCCCTGCCCGAACTGGTCGACGGTTCCGGCAAGGGTGGGGTATTCCAGTTGCGCGACATTCCTTCGGAAGAGTCGGGCATGTCGCCGCGCGAAATCTGGTCCAACGAAGCGCAGGAGCGTTATGTGCTGGCCATTCGGCCGCAATCGCTGGAACTGTTTCAGGCTCTGTGCGAGCGCGAGCGTTGTCCGTTTGCCGTTATCGGCCGCGCAACCAGCGAAACACATTTGAAAGTCGAGGATCGTCACTTCGGCAACAACCCGGTGGATATCGACATGTCGGTTATCCTGGGTAAGCCGCCGCGTATGACACGCGATGTGAAACGCATGCAAACCCGCCTGCCGGCATTCAACTACGGCAATTTGACCTTGCACGACGCCGCCTACCGCGTGTTGCGCCTGCCGGCGGTGGCCAACAAGACTTTCCTCATCAGCATCGGCGATCGTACCGTGGGCGGTTTTACCGCGCGGGATCAGTTTGTCGGCCGCTGGCAGACTCCGGTGGCCGATGTGGCGGTCACCACCATGGGCTACCGCGGCTATCTGGGCGAAGCGTTTGCCATGGGCGAACGCACGCCGCTGGCCCTCATCAGCGCTCCGGCATCGGGACGCATGGCGATCGGCGAAGCGCTCACCAACATTGCCGCTGCGCGGATCGACAAAATCGGTGATATCAAACTGTCGGCCAACTGGATGGCCGCAGCCGGTGCGCCGGGTGAAGATGCGGCCCTGTACGAGACGGTCAAGGCTGTCGGTCTGGAGCTGTGCCCGCAGCTCGGCATCAGCATTCCGGTGGGGAAGGATTCCCTCTCCATGCGCACGGTATGGCAGGAGAATGGCGAGTCGAAATCGGTGACTGCTCCGCTGTCGCTGATTATTTCCGCCTTTGCCCCGACCAGCGACGTGCGCCAGACGCTCACGCCCGAACTGCGTCTGGATGCCGGCGAAACCGATCTGATCCTGATCGACCTGGGCTGCGGCAAAAACCGGTTGGGCGGCTCGGCACTGGCACAAGTGACCAAGCAGGTGGGGGATACCGTTCCCGACGTCGATGATGTCAAAACGCTGCTGGGTTTCTTCACCACCATCCAGGCGCTGAATGCGCAGGGCAAGCTGCTGGCCTATCATGACCGTTCCGACGGCGGCCTGTTCGCAACCATTTGCGAAATGGCGTTTGCCAGCCATGTGGGCATTACCCTGGATGTCGACGAACTGTGCATTGAACAGCTGCGTAACGAAGCCGAAGCCTGTGGGGAAGAGCGCGATATTGAAGCCGGCACCTATTCAGAGCATGTCTTCGGTGTGCTGTTCAATGAAGAACTCGGAGCGGTTCTGCAGGTGCGCCGCAACGATACGGCAGCAGTCATGGAAGCCTTCTTCAATGCAGGCCTGCGCAGCGAACTGCATGTTGTCGGCAGCATTAACGACACTGATCGCGTACGTATTCTGCGCAAGGAAGCGGCTATTTTCGACGAATCCCGCGTCGATTTGCAGCGCGCCTGGTCAGAAACCACCTATCACATGCAAAAACTGCGCGACAATCCGGTTGGGGCGCAGCAGGAATTCGACGCGCTGCTCGATGCCGCAGATCCGGGGATGTCCGTTTCTCTTAGCTACAAAGCGGATGAAGATGTCGCCGCGCCCTACATCGCCACGGGCAAGCGTCCCAAGGTGGCTGTGTTGCGCGAGCAGGGTGTGAACGGCCAGGTGGAAATGGCCGCCGCTTTTGATCGCGCCGGTTTTTCTGCCATTGATGTGCACATGAGCGATGTCATCAGCGGACGTGTCAGCCTGAAAGATTTCAGCGGCTTTGTAGCCTGCGGCGGTTTTTCCTACGGTGACGTGCTCGGAGCCGGCGAAGGATGGGCCAAATCCATTCTCTTCAACAGCCGTGCGCGAGACGAATTCTCCGCCTTCTTCCAGCGTCAGGACACGTTTGCCCTGGGCGTGTGCAATGGCTGCCAGATGATGAGCAACCTGCATGAAATCATTCCCGGTGCGGAAAACTGGCCCCACTTTGTGCGCAACCAGTCGGAACAGTTTGAAGCACGCTTCGTCATGGTCGAAGTCATGGACAGCCCCTCGATCTTCCTCGACGGCATGGCCGGCAGCCGCATGCCGATTGTGGTGGCTCACGGCGAGGGCTATGCCGAATTTGCCAGCCGCGAACAACAGAGCAAGGCCCTGGCGGCACTGCGCTATGTCGATCATTACGGCAAGCCGACCGAGACCTACCCGCTCAACCCGAATGGCTCTCCCGATGGCGTCACCGGATTTACCACGCCGGACGGCCGCTTCAGCATCATGATGCCGCATCCGGAGCGGGTGTTCCGTGCGGTTCAGCATTCCTGGCATCCGGCTGAGTGGGGTGAAGACGGTTCCTGGATGCGCATGTTCCGTAATGCCCGCAAGTGGGTCGGTTGATGGACGTCAAACCGATCAGCGTGCGCAAAACCCGCTTCTCCGCCGAAGAACTGGCCGAGCGCGATCGCCTGGCCGGCATCGAGAGCAGTTCTACGCGCATATACAGCGATGAGGAACTGGATGCGCTGTATGAGCAGGACCCGGTGCTGGCGATGAAAATATCGCGCGAGCAGGAACAGGCCAAGCGGGCAGGGCTGGTGCGTCGTCCACCCAATCCGGATGCCCCGCCGCCTGATTTGACCGAGTTGAATGCCGTGCTGGAAAAGGCGCGCCGGATTCTGCTGCAGGACGGCGGCGACCTGGAACTGGTAGAGGTGCAGGGTAGCGTCGTGCGTGTTCGGTTGAAAGGCAACTGCGTCGGCTGCCCGAATTCCGTGCTCGACCTGAAAAACATTGTCGAGCGCCTGGTGATGGAGAAGTTCCCGCAAGTCACCGAGGTCGCCAACACTTACTGAGTTTTACAATCTTCCCGGCGGGTAGCATTGGCTAATCTGACTTTTACGCCCGTTTCCCTGCCTGCGGTAGGGGTGATTCATTCCCCGTTCAAGGAAAAGTTCGGTATTCCCCGCCAGCCCGGTCTGTTGCCCGAGGTGCCCGCCACGCTTGAACTGCTTCCGCCTTATGATAATCCGGACTGCGTACGTGGACTGGAGGGTTTTTCCCACCTGTGGCTGATTTTTCACTTTCATGCTGTTCCCGCCGGACAATGGCAACCGCTGGTGCGCCCGCCACGCCTGGGGGGCAATGCCCGCATTGGTGTGTTTGCCAGTCGCAGCACGCATCGTCCCAATCCATTGGGGCTTTCGGTGGTGCGCCTGGAAAAAGTCGAGACAACGGCGGGCGTACGTTTGCATATACAGGGTGCAGATTTGCTCGATGGCACGCCGGTTTTCGACATCAAGCCGTACCTGCCTTATGCCGATGCAATCGACACGGCAGCTGCAGCTTATGCGGCAGAGCCCCCTGAAGTGCGGCTGCAGGTAGTATTCAGCGAAGTCGCGTGGCACATATGCGAGCGCTACCGCCAACAGACGGGCATGGATCTGGCGCTACTGATTCGCCGTATGCTCGAGTTGGACCCGCGGCCAGCCTATCATGCCGACAGCCGGCGACAGTACGGCTTTCGCCTGGCGGATTACGATGTCAGATGGGTTGTCGATGGGGAGCAGGTGACAGTCGAGGACTTGATCCCCGTTTCTGCCGGCTGAGGTAAAAAGAAAACCGGCAGCCTGTCACCGTGGTGACGTGCTGCCGGTTGGCGATCGACTGCGGGCGACGCGATTCAGTCGCCCGGATTCAGATCAGAGACCTTCTACCTTGGCGGATTTACGCAGGTCGGCAACGGCTTTCTGTACCGTTTGCTGTTCCAGACCCTGTTTGATGCGTGCTTTCACTTCATCCAGGGTCGGGAATTTGGTGGCGCGAACGTCATCCAGGCGGATTACGTGCCAGCCAAACTGGGTCTGCACCGGAGTCTTGGTGTATTCGCCTTTCTTCAGACCGGCAACGGCATCGGCGAACGGTTTGACCATAGCGGCAGGGGTAAACCAGCCGAGATCACCGCCGTTTTCCTTGGAGCCCGGGTCTTTCGAGCTGGATTTTGCCAGCGCTTCGAATTTCTCACCTTTGCCCAGCTTGGCAATGATTGCCTTGGCTTCATCTTCGGTGCCAACCAGGATATGGTGGGCATGGTATTCCTTGGCGCCGGCCTGTGCCTTCACGCGGTCATATTCAGCCTGAATCGCGGCGTCGCTGATCGGGTGGGCTTTCATATAGTCATTCAGGTAGGCGCGCACCAGAACCATCTGGCGGGCAAGTTCCATCTGCTGCTGGATTTCCGGATTCTTGTCCAGGCCTTTACGTACGGCTTCCTGAGCCACAACTTCACGGCTGACGAGATCGTCGGCAATGGCGTTGCGCAGTTCCGCCGGAGCGGTCTGGCCTGCCGGAACACGTTCTTTTACCAGCATGTCGATGCGTGCATTGGGGATGACTTTACCGTTTACAGTAATGTCGGCCATAACAGGCAGACTGATGATGCTGGCCAGCAATGTGACAATGAGTTGCTTTTTCATCGGTTTTCCTTTGGTAGGGTTATTGTAACTCTTCGGGAGAAAACGCCTTGATGCTCAGGGCATGAATCTCCGTTTTCATCATGTCGCCCAGCGCATCGTAAATCATGCGATGCCGGGCGATGGTGGGCTTTTCCCAGAACAGCGGGGAAACGATGGTCAGAAAATAATGACCGCCGCCACCACGCGCGCCTTCATGACCAGCGTGCCGGGCGCTGTCATCCGCAATCTCGATCTGGGTAGGCGAGAGCTGGGTCAGGCGGGTGCGAATCTTGTCGACTGTGTTCATGGCAATACTTTTTTAAACGGTCGGATCTGCACGTCGGCATAGACGCCGGCTGCTACATACGGGTCCGCTTCCGCCCAGCTGCGAGCCGCTTCCAGAGAGTCGAATTCAGCTACGATCAGGCTGCCGGAGAAACCGGCCGGTCCCGGGTCCGGGCTGTCGATAGCGGGGAACGGCCCGGCCAGTTGCAGGCGGCCCTCGGCCTGCAGCTGCTGCAGCCGCTGCAGATGCTGGGGACGCACGGACAAGCGTTTTTCCAGACTGTTGGGTGAATCAAGACCAATAATGGCATATAACATCAGGGGGTTTCCTCGTCTTTGAGATGCTTGGACAGAAAAAGTCCCTGCAGCAACACGAACACTAACAGCAGTCCGGTAATGCCGAACAGTTTGAAATCAACCCAGGCATCGGTCGAATAGCGGTAGGCGACGTACAGGTTGAGAATGCCGATGGCGATGAAGAAGCCCGCCCAGGACAGGTTCAGGGTGTGCCACACCGGGTCGGGCAGAGTGATCTGCTTTTCCATCAGTGTACGAATGACGTTCTTGTTCATCACAATGCGGCTGCCCAGCAATATGCCTGCGAACATCCAGTACAGCACGGTGGGTTTCCACTTGATGAAGGTTTCGTTGTGGAAAAACAGGGTGGCGCCGCCAAATACGCCGACGATCAGCAGGCTGACCCAGAGCATGCCATCGATTTTTTTATGGCGCCAGTAGCTCCAGCCGATTTGCACAAACGTGGCTGCAATGGCAACACCCGTTGCTACATAAATGCCGGCAAATTTGTAGGCGGCAAAAAACAGCAGAACTGGAAACAGGTCGAACAGGAATTTCATCTTAGTGGCGTGTGGTCCAGCGGGCGAAAAACTCTTCCATAACCGCTTTGACTGCGGGCTTGAAATCGTTGCGGTTGACTTGCTGCATGCCCTCGGCGAAAAACTGCGGACAGTCTTCCGGCAGGTTGCGGCTCAGGGTTTCAAAGGCTTCGCGCATCAGCTCCGGGTCCTGGCTGCGAGTGGCAACAATGGCAAAGTTGAAGTTAATGATGCGCCACGGGCGTGTCGCGTCAGATTTGTCGAGGTCAGAGCGGATACCATTGGAGACATGCTCGATGATGTCGCGGATGACCAGGAAGGTGCTGCGCAGGTCGGCTTCGCTACCGGTCGAATTGGCGCGTACGGCCAGCGCATTTACCAGCGGCTCGAGAATGCGCACTTCACCATGATGGCGGATCGTCCAGTGGGCGATGCCCAGCGCAATGCTTTCCATGGCCTGTTTTTCGCGCATCAGCTTGAAACGTTCGGCCCATACCGACAGATCCATCAGGCAGCCGGTGGCGTGCTCGGCCAGCTGGCTGGCATCGTCGATGAGAATTTCGCTGTATTCGCCTTGTTCACGGTCGAGTTTGTCAAAAACGAGCAGGAATTGTTCGACCGCTTCGATCAGTTGAGTGGGTGTCACATTGCCGCCACCGGATACGGTGTTTTCGGCAAAGGCTTGTGCAATCGGCTCGCTGGCCTTGCTGAAGAGTTCTTGTAAGTCGTTGATTGCTGCCATTTTGTTCAGTGCGTCAAATTATTCAAGGGGAAAAACTGCCAGCCGGGCTGGTGCCGGATATGCTCCGGTCAAAACAGGCAGAATAGACCATTTTCCACTATTTGTCTGCCTTCTGCGGCTGAAACGAAACGGTGACCAGCAACCCCCCCAATTCGGCGTCTCCCAGAGTAATACTGGCATTATGCATGGCCACCACTTCGGCGACGATGGATAACCCCAACCCGCTACCCTGAACGTCGTCGCCACCGATGCGGTGAAAGCGTTCAAACACACGTTCGCGTTCACTTGCCGGAATGCCTGGGCCGGAATCGGCTACCTGCAGTTGGGCAACCCCATCAATCAACCGCAGAGAAACATCAATGACGCCATTGCGCGGGGTATAGCGAATGGCGTTGTCGACCAGGTTTCGGATCAAGGCCTGAATGGCCTGGCCGTGTCCGAGAATTTGCACCGGATCGCATTGGGTGACCCCGAGATCGATTTCTTTGTCGGCGGCCAGAATAGACGAGTTGGCCACGGTCTGCTTGACCATGTCATCCAGGCGGATGGGTTGGGGCAGACTCAGCTGGGCATCCGGCTCGAGTTTCGCCATCTGCAGCAGCTGGTCGATCAAGTGGGAAGCGCGACTGATGCCGGCCTGCAGATTTTCCAGTGAAGCACTGCATTGCTGCATGTTTTCTGCCCGGGAAGCCAGCTGGGCCTGCAGTTTTACAGCCGTCAGCGGGGTGCGCAATTCATGGGCTGCATCGGCAATGAAGCGCCGTTGCATGAACAACATGTCGGAGACCCGCTTGAACAGGTGGTTGATGGTATTGACCAGGGCGCTGATCTCGCTGGGCACCTTCTCAGTCGAGATGGCGGTCAGATCGGTCGGCGAACGGGCAGAAATGGCTTCGCGCAGATCGTTGAGCGGCATTAGCGCTCTATAGACCACATACCAGAGCAGAGAACCCAGGCCCACAACCAGTGCCAGTCCAGGAGTGAGCAGGGCCCATACCATGGTGCGGCTGAAGATCGCTTCCCGCTCGCGCAGGCGGTGCGCTGTCTGAATGGTATAACCGTCGTACTCAACGGCATAAATGCGCCAATGGTGGCCGTTCCATGAGAGATCAGAAAAGCCGGGGCGGGTATAGGGCAGTTTTTCTTCCGGCAGCGAGCTGTATACGCGTGCCACCGGTGTATTCCAGATCTGGCTCAATACATCGCTGGCCTCGTCCTCCAGCGGCAGGTCGCTGCTGAATCCACGCTCTTCCGAACCGTGCCGCATGATGGAAACGGCAATTTGCTGCAGTTCGTGATCGAGCAGCAGGTTAAATGAATGCCATACAGTGATGTAGGTGAGCAGGCTGGCAAAACCAACGGCGATGATGAGTGCGCTGGTCTGCCAGAAAAGAAGTTGAGTTCGAATTGAATTCATTCGCCACAGGCTATTTTATAGCCCACGCCGCGAACATTAAGGATTTTTTCCGGGCCGAGCTTGCGGCGCAGATTGTGCAAATGAACTTCAATCGCATTACTGGCAATTTCTTCACCCCAGCCATACAGCTGGTTTTCCAGCTGATCGCGCGAGACTACTGCGCCCGGTTTGATCATCAGGGCTTCCAGCAACGAGAACTCTTTCGAGGAAAGGTGAACGTACTGGTTGCCCAGGGTGACTTGCCGGCCAATCGGGTCCAGGCAAATCTCGCCTGCCACCAATTGTGCATGATGTTGCCCAACCTGTCGACGCAGCAGGGCGCGAATGCGGGCAATCATTTCGTCCAGGTCGAATGGCTTGGTCAGGTAATCGTCGGCGCCGAGATTCAGTCCGGCAATCCGGTCTGCCACCGCATCCCGTGCGGTGATAATCAGGACCGGTACGGTAAGACGCTTGGCGCGGATGCGGCGCAGTACCTCGATGCCATCAATTTTCGGCAGACCAAGATCGAGGATCAGCAGGGCGTATTCGGTGGTTTCCAGTGCCAGCAGGGCTGACTGTCCGTCATGCACCCAATCAACGGCAAACCCGGCAAGTTTTACCCCCTCGGCGATGGCGGTGCCGATCATGGAGTCGTCTTCTGTCAGCAGTATTCTCACTCGCGATCCTCATAAAGCGTATTACGGCCGTTTCTCATGTTGCCCAAAACGGCTGGAATAAACTCTTGCAGTTAAAAGCCGGGCCGCGAACGACCCGGCTGAATGCCATTACTTGGCAGCAGCGCCGGAAGCGGTAGCAGCTTCTTTCTTGGCAGCTTTCTTGTGAACAGCTTTCTTGTGCTTGGTCATTTTTTTGGCCGGCTTTTCAGCAGCAGGAGCTTTGGCGGCGTCAGCAGCGGGGGCGTCAGCAGCATAAACAGCATTCATGCCCACGATGGAAGCAGCAGCAAATACAGCAGCGATCAGAGAAGTTTTACGCATGATAGTTAAGTCTCCTGATGAGGTTTAAAAATGCCAAAGTAAAATGTGGCATGACTCATTCTCCACCTCATTACTTAAGAATAACTTAAATCAATTTTAATTCGTCATAAAAAGTATTCTTTTCGCCAATTCGAGCAGCTGCGTCAATCAGGCGGCGCGAATGCAGCTCCGATATTAAACTGCCTTAATATGAGCTTGTCAGCAGCAAAGAGTTCCCGAGGTGGAGTGGCTGCGTGGAATTTGCTATGATTGCAACTCAATTTATTCCGCTTGGGCGCATGTCCAACTACGACCTTCACACGCATTCAAATATCTCGGATGGCCTGTTGCCTCCCGCCGAACTGGTTGAGCGGGCTGCTGCTGCCGGTGTTTCTACGCTTGCGCTGACCGATCACGATGATGTTGCCGGTTTGCCGCAGGCGCGGGAAACGGCCGAACGGTTGGGGATCGATCTGGTCAACGGTGTGGAAATTTCCGTGACCTGGCGCAAACGGACCATCCATATTGTCGGTTTGCGAATTGATCCGCTGCACGAGCCTCTGGTGCAGGGGCTTTCTGCCATTCGTCAGGGCCGGGCGCTGCGTGCCCGGCGTATGGCCGACTCACTCGCACAGGCAGGTATTGCCGGGGCGCTTGAGGGGGCTTACCGCTATGCCGATAATCCGGAAATCATCGGCCGCACGCATTTTGCCCGCTTTTTGGTGCATATGGGCTATGCCAAAGATGTCCGCACGGTATTCCGTCATTATCTGGTTGGCGGCAAGCCCGGTTACGTGCCGCACGAATGGGCGGCATTGGCTGATGCTGTGCAATGGATTGTCGCGGCCGGAGGCATCGCAGTACTGGCACATCCCGGACGTTATGATCTCGGGCGGCAGCTGCTGCCCGAACTGATCGGCGAATTTAAGGAAGCGGGCGGGCAGGCAATCGAGGTCGTCACGGGCAGTCATACGCCCGACCAGTACAACCTGTTTGCCCGTTATGCTCAGGAGTTCGATCTGCTGGCGTCACGCGGATCAGATTTTCATGGTCCGGGAGAAAGCTATGTCGAACCGGGTGCTTTGCCGCCATTGCCGGCTTCCGTGCGACCGGTTTGGCATGACTGGGGCTGAGTAATGTCGCAATTCTTTGCCATTCATCCGGAAAATCCCCAGGCGCGTCTGGTAAAACAGGCGGTTGAGATCGTGCGCCAGGGGGGCGTTATCGTTTATCCCACCGACTCTTGTTATGCGCTCGGCTGTCATCTGGGCGACAAGGATGCCATGAGCCGCATTCGTGCCATTCGCGCGGTGGACGATAAACACCATTTTACGCTGGTATGCCGCGATCTTTCCGAGATCGCCCAGTATGCCAAAGTAGATAATCAGCAATATCGCCTGCTCAAGAGCCATACTCCGGGCAGCTATACCTTCATTCTCGAAGCGACCAAAGAAGTGCCGCGCCGGCTGCTGCATCCCAAGCGCGCCACAATCGGTCTGCGCATTCCCGACCATCCGGTGGCGCTGGCATTGCTGGAAGAGCTGCAGGAACCGCTGCTATCGATGACGCTGCAATTGCCCGGCGAAGATTTGCCGGCAACGGTGCCGTGGGAGATTCGCGAGCAGCTGGAGCATCAGGTCGATCTGGTGATCGACGGCGGCCATTGCGGGGTGGATATGACTACTGTGGTGGATTTGTCGGAAGGCACGCCGCAGCTGGTACGGGCCGGTAAAGGTGAAACAGCTTCTTTCGGATTTGCATAATGGAACTTAACCTCATACAAAAAATTGCTATTTTCGCCATTCCCGTCATCTTTGCCATTACGCTGCATGAGGCGGCGCATGGTTATGCGGCGAAACGGTTTGGCGATAAAACCGCTTTTGTGCTCGGGCGCATCAGTCTTAACCCCTTGCGCCATATCGACCC
The DNA here is from genome assembly GCA_021847305.1 of Pseudomonadota bacterium. GTDB lineage: Bacteria > Pseudomonadota > Gammaproteobacteria > Burkholderiales > JAJZQI01 > JAJZQI01. The sequence continues at coordinate 21,686 of JAJZTZ010000004.1, forward strand.
CTTCGGCACGGTGATACTGCCCTTGCTGATTCTGGTACTGAGCAAGCTGACCGGTGGAGCAGGGATTCTGTTCGGCTGGGCCAAGCCGGTGCCGGTAGACTACAGTCAGCTGAAAAATCCCAAGCGCGATATGCTGTGGGTGGCAGCAGCCGGTCCGGGGGCGAACTTTTTCATGGCGCTGATCTGGATTCTGATGATTCGCATCGGCGGGATGCTGCCCGATCAGTTTTTTGCCACACCGCTGACTCTCATGGGCGCAGTCGGCGTGATGATCAACACCGTCCTGATGGTGCTGAATCTGTTTCCCTTGCCGCCATTGGACGGCGGTCGAATTCTGGTGAGCCTGTTGCCCAATCGCATGGCCTGGCATGTGGCTCGGCTGGAACCGTACGGCTTTATGATTCTGCTGGTTTTACTGTTTACCGGCGTATTGGGGGCGGTGATGTGGCCTTTCATCGGACTGGTTCTCGGCCTGCTTGCCGCTGTCTCCGGTGTTGATCCCAGCACGCTGATGCAATTGATTAACGTAGTTTTGTCATAGGATTTGAACACGATGTACGCGGATAGAATTGTGTCCGGCATGCGCCCCACAGGCAGTCTTCATCTGGGGCATTACCATGGCGTGCTGAAGAACTGGATCAACCTGCAGCATGAACACGAGTGCCTGTTTTTTGTCGCCGACTGGCATGCGCTGACCACCCACTACGACGCGCCGCAGCAAATCGAGCAACATGCCTTCGATATGGTGGTCGACTGGCTGGCTGCCGGGGTTGATCCGGCGCACGCAAGCATTTTCATCCAGTCGCAGGTGCCGGAGCATGCCGAACTTCATCTGCTGCTGTCGATGATGACGCCGCTGGGCTGGCTGGAACGCGTACCGACTTACAAGGATCAGCAGGAAAAGCTGAGCGAGCGTGATTTGTCGACCTACGGTTTTCTCGGATATCCCTTGCTGATGAGTGCGGATATTCTGATTTACCGCGCCAACATGGTTCCGGTCGGGGAAGATCAGATTCCGCATATCGAATTCACCCGCGAACTGGCCCGTCGATTCAATCACATGTATGGCCGCGAGCCGGGCTTTGAAGAAAAGGCCGAAGCGGCGGTCAAGAAACTGGGCAGCAAAAAGGCCCGTCTGTATGAAGAAATGCGTACCCGTTACCAGGAGCAGGGGGATGAAGGGGCACTCGAATCGGCCCGTGCCTTGCTTTACGAAACCCAGAATCTGACTGTATCCGATCGTGAACGTTTATTCGGCTATCTGGAGGGCGGCGGCAAGATGATTCTGGTCGAACCGGAGGCTCTTCTGACCCCGGCTTCGCGCATGCCCGGACTGGACGGACAGAAAATGTCTAAGTCCTATAACAACACCATCGGTCTGCGTGAAGACGCGGAAAGCGTGCGCAAGAAAATTCGTACCATGCCGACTGACCCGGCACGGATTCGCCGTACCGATCCTGGCGATCCGGCTAAATGCCCGGTTTGGCAGCTGCATGTAGTGTATTCCGATGACAGCACGCGCGAATGGGTGCAGCAAGGCTGCAAGAGTGCCGGCATCGGTTGCCTGGACTGTAAGCAGCCGGTGATTGAAGCCGTTCTGAAAGAACAGGAGCCGATGCAGGAGCGGGCCGCCGTCTATCTGGATGATCCGGCACTGGTGCGCAATATCGTTGCCGACGGTTGCGAAAAAGCCAGCAAGCTGGCCAGCGAGACCATGCGCGACGTGCGTGAAGCGATGGGGCTGCGTTACACGCGCTGATGGAGATCCGGCCGGACGATCAGGCTGTCATGCTGCCGGGGGATGAGTCGCCCCTGGCGCGTATCTATGGCGAACCGATTCTCGAGCTGCCGCAGGACCTTTATATTCCGCCCGATGCGCTGGCAGTCATGCTTGACGCATTCGAGGGCCCACTGGATTTGTTGCTGTATCTGATCCGCAAGCAGAACCTCGATGTGCTGGATATTCCCATGGCCCAGCTGACGCGCCAGTATCTGGAGTATGTCGAGCTGATGCGGGAAAATCAGCTGGAGCTGGCGGCGGAATACCTGCTCATGGCAGCCTTGCTGATCGAGATCAAGTCGCGCATGCTGCTGCCGCGTCCGGTGGCCGCCGGGGACGATGAGGCGGCGGGCGATCCGCGTGCCGAACTGGTGAGACGGCTGCTGGAATACGAACAGATGAAACAGGCCGCCCAGCAGCTCGATCGGGTTCCGCTGGCCGGGCGTGATTACCGCGTGGTCGAGGTGCTGTTCGATAAGGTTGCTGTTGAGCGGCTGCCCGAAGTAGAGCTGGCCGATTTGCATACTGCCTGGCTGGCTATTCTCAACCGCGCCAGGGTAAACCGTCACCACACCGTGACCCGCGAGTCATTGTCGGTGCGCGAACAGATGACGCATGTGCTGCGGCAGCTGCAAGGCCGGGAATTTGTCCAGTTCGTTGACTTGTTTGCCGAAAACGCGGATGTTCCTCATGCAGTCGTCACGTTTATTGCTATTCTTGAATTGGCGCGCGAGCAGCTGATCAGCATCAGTCAGCAGGAAGAGTTCGCTCCCATCTACGTCAAATTACGTGTGGCTGAAGATGAATCTTAACCTGAGTGAAATCAAACGCGTACTGGAGGCCGCACTGTTGTCCAGTCCGGAACCAATCCCGACTGCCCAGCTGAAAAAGCTGTTCGATTTTGAACTGGCCAATGAGATGCTGCGCAAAGTGCTGGACGAATTGAAGCATGACTGGCAGGGGCGTTCGGTTGAGCTGGTGCAGGTGGCTTCCGGCTGGCGCTTTCAGGTCCGCCCCGAGTTTCAGCCGTATCTTGACCGGCTGAATCCGGAAAAGCCGCCGAAATATTCCCGTGCCGTGCTGGAAACCCTGGCGATTATCGCTTACCGCCAGCCGGTCACCCGCGGTGATATTGAGGATATCCGCGGGGTTTCAGTCAATCCGCAAATCATCAAGACGCTCGAAGCGCGCGGCTGGATCGAAACAGTCGGGCACAAAGATGTACCGGGACGTCCAGCCTTGCTGGCAACGACCCGCAAGTTTCTCGACGACCTGGGGCTGCGCGCGCTGGCTGAATTGCCGCCGCTACCCGAAACCGGCCAGTTGCTGGCAGCACTGCCGGAAACCGAATAAGAAGGAATTGTATGGAAAAACGTCGTCCCTCCGGGCCGCGGCAGCCTCCGGCCCCGCGCAAGAATGCCCGCTCCCCGTCACCTTTGGCGCCGGAACGCACGCGCGGCAACGAAAGCCGTCGTCCGGCTGAACCGGCCGGCGACAAAGCCCGTGGGGCACAACGCGGCGTGGCGGTTGAAGGCGAGGCCGGAGCGAAAGGGGCCGGAAGAAGCGGCGCAGGCAAGGCGGCTGGCGGCAAGGAGAGAACCCGCCGCCGCCTGGTCAAGACCGAGCGCATGCCGCGTCAAGCGGTTGCGCGTGCGGTTGCTGCGCCCAAAGCCAAAGCGCTGACCGACCGGGAAGTCGATCAGACGCCGCAGAAACTGCAGAAAATGCTGGCCCAGGCCGGCGTGGGTTCGCGGCGCGATATGGAAGCACTGATTGCCGCCGGGCAGGTCACGGTAAACGGGCAGGCGGCGACGCTGGGGATGCGCGTCGGTCCGGAAGACGATGTGCGCGCCAATCGGCGCAAAGTCGCCTGGCCTTTCTCGGCCGACAAAATCAGGGTGCTGATCTACCACAAGGAAGAAGGTGAGATCGTCAGCCAGGATGATCCGGAAGGCCGTCCAAGTGTATTTGCCCATTTGCCGCGTATCGCTCGCGGCAAATGGCTGGCTATCGGCCGGCTGGATTTCAATACCAGTGGTTTATTGCTGTTTACCAATTCGGGCGAGCTGGCTAACCGGCTGATGCATCCGCGTTTTGAAGTCGAGCGTGAATATGCGGTGCGTATTCTCGGTGAGCTGACCGGAGAACAGGCGCAGCACCTGACTGAAGGCATCCAGCTTGAAGACGGCCCGGCCCGCTTCGAGGTATTGCTCGACATGGGCGGTGAGGGGAAAAATCACTGGTATCGCGTGTTGTTGCGCGAAGGGCGTAACCGCGAAGTACGCCGCATGTTTGAAAGCCAGGGGCTGACAGTCAGCCGTCTGATGCGGGTGCGTTTCGGCCCGGTGACATTGCCCCCGGCGTTGCGCCGCGGCCGGATGATGGAGCTGCCGGAAGAGCAGGTGGCGTCGCTTTACAAATGGGCCATGCGTGAACAAACTGAATCAGCGTGATATCTGCTAGAATAAAAACATATTGTCATTTTGTGGATACAGTTTGCTGTTTTGCGGTGTCCCAACAAGATGTTTGAAATTTTGCTCTTGAGGATGTAATTATGCATATTGCGCTGCTGGAAGACGATGTCGAGCAAGGCAATCTGTTGAAAACCTGGCTGATAGCCGCCGGTCACAAATGCGACTGGTTCGAGCGTGGCGGTACGATGATCGATGCCCTGCAGGGCAAGCGCTACGATCTGCTGGTGCTCGACTGGATTGTCGAGGACAAGGGCGGGGACGAAGTGGTCAAATGGCTGCGCGAAAATATCGGTTGGGGTGTGCCGGTACTGTTTGTTACCGTGCGCGACCAGGAAAGCGATGTGGTAGCGGCGCTCAAGATGGGGGCTGACGATTACCTGGTCAAGCCGGTCAAACAGGCTGAATTCGTTGCCCGTGTCGAAGCGCTGGGACGCCGTGCCGGGATCGCCAAAATTCTTGGTAAACAGCGTAGCGATTTTTCGCTGGACGAGACCACTTTGACCGTGAAACTGGGCAGTTTTTCTGCCCGTCTCACGCCCAAGGAGTTCGATCTGGCGGCATTCCTGCTGTCCCATCCGGGCGAGTTGCTGAGTCGCGAAGTGATTGAGGCAAACGTATGGGCTTCACATGTTGGCTCAAGCAGCCGCACGGTCGACATCCACATCAGCCGCTTGCGTCGCAAGCTGGAACTGGATGGCCGGCATGGCTACAAACTGATGCCGGTCTACGGTCAGGGCTACCGGCTGGATTCCCGCTGATACGGTCCCTGGATACCTGACCGACCCAATTAAAACGGCGCCACAAGGGCGCCGTTTTTGCTTTCCTGCCGTGCCTCAAAGTTGATCAGCGGCTTTTGTTTTTGCGTTCACTCATGCGTTGGATTACGCCTGCAGCCCAGTCCTTGCCTCCCAGTCCGAATGCCAGTGCCAGAGCGAAGCAGATGGCACCAAAGCCGATCTGGAATGCCGCGGTCAACAAGGCAACACCAATCTGCAGTTGTTCCAGCGCAACAAAGATCACAAAAATCTGGATGGCATATTCTGCCATTGTGCTGATTGTCAGTGCACCTTCCACGCCCATATTGTTCAGGTAGGCAAAAATGATGCGATTGACCAGACGCGACAGCAGCGTACCAAATACCAGCACCAGTATTGCGACAATGATGTTGGGGATGTACAGCACCACTTTGTTGAACAGGTCTGAGACCATTTGCAGGCCGAGGCTGTTTGACACCGTAACGACGACAATCATCAATATCAGCCAGTAGGCAAGTTCTCCCAGCATGCGGCTCAGGGAAATGCTGAATCCGCCCTGTTTGAGAAATGCCTCTATGCCGGACTTTTCTGCCAGCGCGTCAAAGTGCACCAGTTTGAGAAAGTGGGCAGTGGCTGTGCGAACAATTTTGGCGATCAACCAGCCAAGAAACAGCAGAATGAGTGCGGCGATGAGTTTGGGCATGAAAGACGCGAAGGAACGCCAGAATGCCTCAAACGAGGAGAAGAAAATGTCCAGTTGTTGCATGTTGTATCTCCACGATTCATTGTTGTTTTAGAGTGCCTGAGCGGCGGTGAGTGCTGCAGTGCCAGTATAGATCACAAACCGTATCGCGACAGTGCATCCGACATCCGGCACAGGGCAGTTGGCGCATTATATTATTTTTGTGCAAAAATATCATGCCGCAGCGGGCCCGGATGGGCCCAAAGGGGAAGGCTTATTGTGACAGATCTTCGCGCTTGAGAATGAAAACGAAACCATCGCCGGCGCTGGTCTCCGGCCAGAAGAAGGGCAGATGGGGGAAGGCAGCTTCCAGTGCATCGCGGTTGTGACCGATTTCAACGACCAGTACACCATGGGGATTCAGGTGCTTCGCTGCGTTTGCCAGGATGATGCGCGTGGCATCCAGACCGTCGTCGCCGCTGCCGAGAGCCAGTTCGGGCTCTGCCAGGTACTCGGCCGGCAGGGCGGCTACCGATTCGGCGTTGACATAAGGCGGATTGCTGATGATGACATCGTAAGTCCGGCCTTGCAGCTGGCTGAACAGGTCGGACTGGATCAGTTCGATGCGGTCATTGAGCTGATAGTCGTCGACATTGCGCTGGGCAACAGCCAGTGCGTCAGCGGAAAGATCCACGGCATCGATATGGGCATTGGGGAAGGTCTCGGCCATGAGAATCGCCAGGCAACCCGAGCCGGTGCACAGGTCGAGTGCGGACTGTACCCCTTCAAAGTCGTCGACCCAGGATTCCAGTCCTTCACGCAACAGTTCGGCAATGAAGGAGCGCGGCACAATCACGCGCTCATCGACATAGAAACGGTATTCGCCCAGCCAGGCTTCGTGGGTCAGATAAGCGGCCGGGATGCGCTGTTCAACGCGCTTTTGCAGGACTTCCAGCACGGCATTGCGTTCCGTCGGCAGCAGATGCGCGTCCATGAACGGGTTCAGGGTGTCCAGCGGCAGGTGCAAGGTGTGCAGGATCAGATAAGCGGCTTCGTCCAGCGCAGATTGTGTGCCGTGACCGAAAAACAGATTGGCTTCACTGAAGCGGCTTACTGCAAAGCGCAGCAGATCGCGCACAGTGCGCAGTTCATTACGGGCGGCATCAAACATGGACGAGCAAATTCCTCAGAGTGGTGCGATAAATGTCCTTGAGCGGTTCGATTTCACTCACGGCCACACATTCGTTGATCTTGTGGATGGTGGCGTTGGGCGGTCCCAGTTCGCATACCTGCGGACAGATATCGGCAATAAAGCGGCCGTCGGAGGTGCCGCCGGTGGTCGACAGCTCTGTGTCCAGACCGGTGACTTCCTTGATGGCGCTGCCAAGCGCGGCAACCAGGCTGCCGCGTGGAGTAAGGAAGGGGCGGCCCGACAGTTCCCAGTGCAGATCATATTCCAGGCCGTGCCGGTCAAGAACGGCGTGTACGCGTTGTTTCAGGCCTTCGACTGTGCTGGCGGTGGAAAAGCGGAAATTGAACAGAATTTCTACTGTGCCCGGAATCACGTTGGTGACGCCGGTACCGCCCTTGATATTGGAAATCTGCCAGGAGGTCGGCGGAAAGTATTCGTTGCCGCTGTCCCATTCGGTTGCAGCCAGTTCGGCAATCGCGGGCGCAGCCATGTGTATCGGATTCTTCGCCAGATGCGGGTAGGCGATGTGGCCCTGCACGCCCTTGACCGTGAGTTTGCCCGAGAGCGAACCGCGCCGGCCGTTCTTCACCATGTCGCCGAGTTTGTTCACGCAGGTCGGTTCGCCGACGATGCAGTAGTCGATCAGCTCATTGCGTGCCTTGAGCGTTTCTACCACCTTGACCGTGCCGTCGATCGCCACCCCTTCCTCATCGGAGGTGATGAGCAGGGCAATAGAACCGCTGTGGTCCGGGTGCGCCGCAGTAAATTCCTCGATAGCGGTGATGAAGGCCGCCAGGGAGGTTTTCATGTCGGCGGCTCCGCGTCCGAACAGGTAGCCATCGCGAATGGTCGGGGTAAACGGTTCACTGTCCCATTGTTCGATGGGGCCGGACGGAACAACGTCGGTATGCCCGGCAAAGCAGACCACCGGTGCTGTGGTGCCGCGGCGTGCCCAGAAATTGTCGACGTTGCCGAAGCGCAGGCGTTCAATGACAAAGCCGAGTTTTTCCAGCCGTTCGATCAGAATGTCCTGGCAGCCGGCATCGTCCGGCGTGAGGGAGCGCCGGGCGATCAGCGCCTTGGCCAGTTCCAGTGTGGTGCTCATGCGTGCAGGGGTCCTTGTCGGTTATTTTTTCAAGAGTTGCGCGTAGGCTTCGGCATCAAAGCCCAGCAGAATGCCGTTGGCGTGTTCCAGTACCGGGCGTTTGATGGCCGACGGCTTTTCCAGCAATAATCGGATTGCGGACGCCTGATCGGTCACGCTGTTTTTTACTGCATCAGGCAGCTGGCGCCAGGTTGTACCCTGACGGTTGAGCAGTTTCTCATAGCCGACCAGCCCGCACCATTTTTCCAGCATGGCTGCATCCACGCCGTTTTTCTTGAAATCGTGAAACGGCACGTCGATCTGGTGCTCTTGCAGCCAGGTGCGCGCTTTTTTTACGGTGTTGCAGTTGGGGATGCCATAGAGTTTCATGCTGTGTATCCGGATCGCTTGCGCAAAAGCACATTTTACCGTGAATGCGCGGCCGGTTGAAAATTTGCGCAAAACCGGTCATAGTCGGGCGCAGTCAAAATAACAGAGTCAAGTATGCCGCAATACGTCGCCCTGATTCCCGCTGCTGGTGCGGGTTCGCGCATGGGGAGTGCTATCCCCAAACAATATCTTGCCCTGCTGGGGCAGCCCATGATTGCCCATACGCTGCGGGTTTTTGTTGAGGCCCCGGAAATTGCACGGGTGTATGTGGTTCTGTCTCCCGGTGATGAATGGTGGCCGGGCTATGACTGGAGTGGTTTTTCCAGCAAACTGGTGCCTCTGTTCGTCGGTGGTCAGACCCGTGCCGAAAGCGTGGGCAATGGTTTGCAGGCGATTGCCGGCGAACTGGCCGAAGATGACTGGGTGCTGGTGCACGATGCAGCGCGGCCATGTCTGACCCATGCGCTGCTGCTGCGCATGCTGCATACCCTGCATTCTGATCCGGTAGGCGGGCTGCTGGCCGTCCCGGTTGCCGATACGCTGAAGCTTGGCGACAGCGACAACAAGGTGGTGCGCACCCAGTCGCGCGAGCTCTTGTGGCAGGCGCAGACGCCGCAAATGTTCCGCCTCGGCCTGTTGCGCCAGGCCCTCGCCGCGGCCGGCGGCGCGCCGACCGATGAGGCGCAGGCGGTCGAGGCGCTGGGCTATTCGCCGCGCCTGGTGCCCAGTGACAATCGTAATTTCAAAGTGACATATCCGGATGATCTGGAACTGGCCGGTCTGGTACTGGCTGCAAGGAGAGAGTAACCATGCGAGTAGGACACGGTTTTGACGTACATGCATTTGCCCCGGACAGAAAGCTGATTATCGGCGGTGTGGATATTCCCTGGCACCTGGGGCTGGCCGGACATTCCGACGCCGATGTTCTGCTGCATGCCATTTGTGACGCCTTGCTGGGGGCGGCGGCCATGGGTGACATCGGGCGGCATTTCCCCGATACCGATGCCCGCTACAAGGGCATTGATAGCCGGAAGCTGCTGCGTGAAGTTGCTGGCAAGATTCGTGACGCCGGCTACGGCCTGGTGAATCTGGATGCAACGATTATCGCTCAGGCGCCCAAGATGGCGCCGCACATCGAAACCATGCGTGCCAATATTGCCGCGGATCTGGGCGTGGCGCCCGGTGCGGTAAACGTTAAGGCGACCACGACCGAAAAGCTCGGATTTACCGGCCGGGGGGAGGGTATTGCCGTCGAGGCTGTGTGTTTGCTGGAGTCGCTGGGTTAAACCGGCATGCGCCTGTTTTTTGCTCTGTGGCCAGGTAAAACCCTTGCCAGAAAGTGGCACGGGCTGGGACGGCGCTGGCATCCGGTGGTCGGCGGCCGGCTGATGCCGGTGGCCAATTTGCACCTGACGCTGGTTTTTCTTGGCGAAGTGCCCGAGCAGCGCATCAGCGAGTTGCAGGCCTGCGTTGCCGATCTCAGCGCCGCTCCGGTTCGGCTGGAACTGACGCATGCCGGTTACTGGAAGCACAATGGCATTGTCTGGCTCGCGCCGACGACGGTGCCGTCGGAACTGGCGGCACTTGAGCAGGCGCTGCGCAGCCGCCTGGTCGCGGCGGGTTTTGTACTCGAGCAGCGCGAGTACGTGCCGCATATTACTCTGCTGCGCAAGGCATTGCGCGGGCCGGCAGAATCGCTCAGGCCGATTGTGTGGGGGTGTGACAGTTTTGTGCTGGCGGGCTCGACCCCCGGTGAAAACGGATCGAGCTACGCCATACTGGGTCGTTGGCCGCTTACAGGTAAATGCAGTGAGCCAGCTGCTCGCTGATTTTCTGCGGCGTCATTTTGGTGTAATCCTTCTCGACAATATCGCTGATGCGTTGTTTCACGTGCTGCGAAAACTCCGTGTTCAGCATGCCGGAAAAGGGCTTTGAAGCGACCAGAATCAACCGGTCGTAGACATTGCCGACACGGCCTTCTTCTACCGCGCTGGCCAGCTCTTGGGCGAAGCGACCGGCTTCCACCTCTTTCGGGCTGCTCGACGGCACAAAAGAGCCGTGTCCGTTGCCGGTGCCGGGGTTGTGCCCGGGACGGTCGGTAACCAGATTTGAGCCTTTCTCCCTGCTTTCCGGATGACTGAATTCCTTAATCAGCTCCAGTCCCTTTTTGATGCCGTGGTTGGCGTACAGCTTGGCTATGCTTGCATTGGCGACAAGAATCCATGTGGTGCTCATAGAACATTGCTCCTTGCAGTAGTGGCGAGATGCGCCGGGGAAACGCGCTGGCCCCGAATGGCCAGGTGTCACTGGCAACGCAGCGAGAGGCATGAGCGCCTCATGCGGCGTGCGGTGGTGCAGCGCGCGGGTGTGCTTGTGGCATGCGTATCTGGCTTGCCGCTTTTGGCGGGCTAAGCAATTGATTCCCCGAAATTTAAAGCTAGCACCCGGGGAGGGACTGTCAAGGTGATTTTCTTTCCATGCGACGGAATTCCCATGGCGGTGTCGGGGCGGCGTCTTGCCACAGGCCGATGTGGCGGTTGCGTGCGGTTATTTCAGCTTCGGCGTATTGACGCCGCAGTTCCGCGGACTGTTCATTGGCATATTTCTTGTAATGCCATGCCCAGCCCTGACGGATCTGCCGCAGGCAAATATCCGTACCGTTGAGCTTGATAATCCCGATATAGCGCCCATATCGGTCATGCTTTGACAGGAGCAGCCGCACTTTCGCTCCCGATAGGTCGTGCAAGGCATTTTTCGCGTCCTGGCCATATGGCTGGTTGTGCTCCGGCGCGTCAATGCCGGCCATGCGCAGGTGATAAGTGCGCGCGCGGCTGTCGGTGACTACCACGGTGTCGCCATCGATGACCCGGGCAATAATCGCATCGACACTTTTTGTACTGGTTGTACTGGTCCGGTGTTGTCCGGCAACAGCCTGGCCGTAACCAAAATGAATGAATGCGAGAAAGAGAACACAGACTTTTACTAGTGTTTGCATGTTTGGTATAATAACAAAATTAACAGGTGGGCTTTGCAGCCCATTTTTTATTTGTGGCGGTGAAAATGGATTTGCAGGCGCTTGTAGAGTCCACAGTTCAGGGGCTGGGTTACGAGCTGGTTGATTTTGAAATCAGCCAGCGCGGCAAGATGCTGCGCGTGTTTCTGGATAAGCCGGGCGGCATCACAATCGATGATTGTGCCCAGGTGAGCAATCATCTGTCCCGCTTGCTGGCGGTTGAGCTGGATTATGACTATGACCGTCTGGAGGTTTCGTCTCCGGGTCTGGATCGTCCGCTGAAGAAAGAAAGCGATTTTGTGCGTTTTGCCGGGCAGAAGGTGCAGCTTAAATTGCGCATCCCGCTGGAAGGACGCAAGAATTTTATTGGAATGTTGCAGGGTATAGAGGCAGGCGATGTGCAACTCGATGTGGATGGCGTCAAAACGGCCATTCCGCTGAGTAATGTGGAAAAAGCCCGCCTGGTACCGCAATTTTAGCCGGAGGTTGAGAGGATGAGTCGCGAAGTATTGTTGTTGGCTGACGCCTTGGCGCGTGAAAAGAACGTTGATAAGGAAATTGTCTTTGCCGCGCTGGAGATGGCGCTGGCATCAGCCACGAAAAAACGTTTTACCGACGATGTCGAAGTGCGTGTCTCAGTCGATCGCAATTCCGGTGATTACGATTCCTTCCGTCGCTGGGAAGTGGTGGAAGATGAGCTGCTGGAAGAGCCGAGCCGTCAGTTGACGCTGGAACAGGCGCAGGAAATCAAGCCGGGTATCGCCCTGGGTGAATTCATTGAAGAGCCGCTTGAACCCGTCGAGTTCGGTCGTATCGGTGCCCAAGCTGCCAAGCAGGTGATTCTGCAGAAAATCCGCGACGCCGAGCGTGATCAGATTCTCAATGATTTCCTCATGCGCCGCGAACACATGGTGACCGGTGTCATCAAGCGTATGGAACGTGGCAACGCCATCATCGAGTCGGGTCGCATTGAAGGCCTGTTGCCGAAAGACCAGATGATTCCGAAGGAAAATCTGCGTTCCGGTGACCGCGTGCGCGCGTTCCTCAGTCGCGTGGATCGCGGTGGTCGCGGTCCGAGCCTGATCCTGTCGCGTACTGCGCCGGAATTTCTGGTCAAGCTGTTTGAACTGGAAGTGCCGGAAATCGAGGAAGGCATGCTGGAAATTAAAGCCGCTGCCCGTGACCCCGGTTTGCGTGCCAAGATTGCCGTTAAATCCAACGATCCGCGTATCGATCCGATCGGTACCTGCGTCGGCATGCGCGGTTCGCGCGTGCAGGCAGTGACCAATGAGCTGAACGGCGAACGCGTCGATATCGTGCTGTGGTCGCCTGAAGCAGCACAGTTCGTCATCAATGCACTGGCGCCGGCGGAAGTGAACTCCATCGTTGTTGATGAAGAAAAGCGCAGCATGGACGTGGTGGTGGATGAAGAGCAGCTGGGCAACGCCATCGGCCGCAACGGTCAGAACGTCCGCCTGGCCTCCGAACTCACCGGTTGGAACATCAACATCATGACGGTGGAAGAAGCGGAGAAGAAGAGCGAAGCCGAAGCGGCCGGTATCCGTTCGCTGTTTATGCAGGCGCTCGATGTTGATGCCGACGTGGCTGATGTGCTGATCGAGGAAGGTTTCTCGACGCTGGAAGAAATTGCCTACGTGCCGCTCAACGAAATGCTGGAAATCGAAGCTTTCGACGAAGACACCGTTAACGAACTGCGCAGTCGTGCACGTAATGCGCTGTTGACCGCGGCAATCGTCAAGGAAGAAAAGATCGAGAACATGGCCGAGGATCTTGCCTCGGTTGAGGGCATGGATGCGGAAACTGCCCGTGTGCTGGCAAGCCACGGTGTAGTGACCCAGGAAGATCTGGCCGAACTGGCCGTTGATGATCTGGTCGAAATGACATCCATGGATGCAGAACGGGCCAAGCAGTTGATCATGACTGCCCGTGCACCCTGGTTTGCCTGAGCGGAAGCCCGATCATGTGTTATTGAAATAAAACGATGAAATCATCGCCGGAATGTCCGGCGCGTGAAGTGGAAAGAGATAGATGAACGTAGAACAATTCGCAACCGAGCTTAACCTGCCTGTTTCACTGCTGCTTGAGCAGCTTAAAGAAGCTGGTGTAGCCAAGCAGAATGCTGCCGACACGGTGAGCGAACAGGATAAAGAGAAGCTGCTGGATTTCCTGCGCCGTTCGCACGGCGCCAAGGATGCGGTAAAGCCGAAGATTACCCTGACGCGCAAGGAAACCACCGAAATCCGCAAGGCGGACAGCAGCGGCAAGGCACGCACGATTCAGGTGGAAGTTCGCAAGAAGCGAGTGTTCGTTAAGCGGGAAGAAGGCGAAGCAGTTGCTGAAGCGCCTGCTGCCGTAGCCCCGGCTGTCCCGGCTGCACCTGCTGGTATGCAGGACAGCGAGCTGGCCAAGCGTGAAGAAGAAGCGCGCAAGCAGGCCGAACTGTTTGCCCGCCAGGCTGCTGAAGCCCATGCAAAGCAGGAGCGCGAGCAGCGTCACAAGCAGGTTGCCGAAGTTGAAGCTAAACCGGCGGAAGCCGGGGCTGTGGCTGCGGAAGCAGCCAAACCGGCCGAAACCGAAGCTGTTGCGCAGCCGGCTCAGCCCGCCCAGGCTGAAGCTCCGGCAGCCAAGCCGGCAGCCAAGCCAGAAGTCAAAACCGACAAGAAGGGGCCGAAAAAAGGCGACCGGCAAAGAAGGTGGCTGGGGTGATGAAGCCGGCAAGAAGCGCGGTATCAAGACCCGTGGCGATTCTAGTGGCGGTGCGGGCGGCTGGCGCGAGCGCAAGGCGGGCGGCAGACATAAATCTGCCGGCGAAACGCAACATGCTTTCTCCATGCCGACCGAGCCGGTTGTGCATGAGGTGATGGTGCCGGAAACCATTACTGTGGCCGAGCTGGCGCACAAAATGGCGGTGAAGGCCGCGGAAGTCATCAAGACCCTGATGAAAATGGGCATGATGGTGACCATCAACCAGGTACTGGATCAGGAAACTGCGCTGATCGTGGTGGAAGAAATGGGCCACAAGGGCCATGCCGCCAAGCTGGATGATCCGGATGCCTATCTGGGTGAAGATGAAGCCCACCACGAATATGAAAGCCTGCCGCGCGCTCCGGTTGTGACCGTAATGGGTCACGTGGATCACGGTAAAACCTCTCTGCTGGATTATATCCGCCGTGCCAAGGTGGCTTCTGGCGAAGCGGGTGGCATTACCCAGCATATCGGTGCCTACCACGTGGAAACCCCGCGTGGCATGATCACCTTCCTCGACACCCCGGGTCACGAGGCATTTACCGCCATGCGTGCCCGCGGTGCCAAGCTGACCGATATCGTGGTGCTGGTGGTGGCAGCAGATGACGGCGTGATGCCGCAGACCATCGAGGCGATTCACCATGCCAAGGCGGCTGGTGTGCCGCTGGTGGTGGCCGTGAATAAGATCGACAAGCCGGATGCCAATCCTGAACGCATTCGACAGGAATTGTCGCAGCATGAAGTGATTGCCGAAGAGTGGGGTGGTGATACTCAGTTCGTAAACGTATCCGCCAAACAGGGTACCGGCATCGACGAACTGCTGGAAGGTATTCTGCTGCAGGCGGAAGTGCTGGAACTGACTGCGCCGAAAGACGCCCCGGCCAAAGGTATCGTGGTCGAAGCGCGTCTGGACAAGGGCCGCGGTCCGGTAGCGACTGTACTGGTTCAGTCCGGTACGCTGCGCAAGGGTGATGTGGTGCTGGCCGGTGCCGTGTTTGGCCGGGTACGTGCCATGCTGGACGAGGCAGGTCACCAGATTGCCGAGGCCGGTCCGTCCATCCCGGTGGAAATTCAGGGGCTGTCTGATGTGCCAGCTGCGGGCGAAGACATCATGGCCATGCAGGACGAGAAGAAAGCACGTGAAATCGCTCTGTTCCGTCAGGGCAAATTCCGTGATGTGCGTCTGGCCAAACAGCAGGCAGCCAAGCTGGAAAACATGTTTGCCAATATGGGCGAGGGCGAGGTCAAGTCCCTGCCGCTTATTATCAAGGCCGACGTGCAAGGCTCCTACGAAGCGCTGGCTTCCTCGTTGCAGAAATTGTCGACCGACGAAGTGCGCGTCAACATCATCCACTCTGCCGTGGGTGCGATTACCGAATCCGACGTCAACCTGGCAGCGGCCTCCAATGCCGTGATCATCGGCTTTAATACGCGTGCCGATGTGCCGGCCAAGCGCCTGATCGAGTCGACCGGCGTGGATGTGCGTTACTACAACATCATCTATGCTGCAGTGGACGAGGTGAAAGCGGCGCTGTCGGGTATGCTGGCGCCGGAGAAGAAAGAAAACGTCATCGGTATGGTCGAGGTGCGCGAAGTCTTCAAGATTTCCAAAGTGGGTACCATTGCCGGTTGTTACGTTACTGACGGCCTTATCAAGCGCAACTCTTCCGTGCGCGTCATTCGCGACAATGTGGTCATCCACACTGGCGAACTTGAATCGCTCAAGCGCTTCAAGGATGACGTCAAGGAAGTGCGTAACAACTTCGAATGCGGTCTGCAGCTCAAGAACTTCAACGATATTGAAGTCGGCGATCAGCTGGAAGTGTTCGAAGTGGTTGAAGTGGCCCGCTCGCTCTAATCGGGACGAATTGTCAGCATGCCTAAACATAATGCGCGCGTCTTCCGTATCGCAGACCAGATCCAGCGCGAGCTGAATGACATTTTGCGCTACGAGCTGAAGGATCCGCGCGTCGGTGATATCACTCTGACTGGCGTGGAGGTGTCGGCCGACTACGGTCATGCCAAGGTGTTTTTCACCTCGCTGGCGCCTGTCGAGCAGCACGAAGACATCGCCCGCGCGCTGGCCAAGGCGGGCGGATTCCTGCGTAGCGAACTGGCGCGCCGCATGAATACGCGTACTGTGCCGCAGCTGCATTTTGTCTACGATGTGTCAGTTGAGCATGGTATGGAACTGTCCCGCTTGATCGACAGCGCGGTCGCCGATCTTCCGCCCGAGTCCGAAGACGATTCGAAAGCCTAGCCTTCCGAGGTTGTGTGACTCAATTCAAGCGCCCCAAGCGCAATATTGATGGTGTGCTGTTGCTGGATAAACCGCACGGGTTATCCAGCAACACGGCCTTGCAGCGCGCCCGGTGGCTGTTCCAGGCCGCCAAGGCCGGTCATACCGGTACGCTTGATCCCATGGCAACCGGTCTGCTGCCGCTCTGCCTGGGAGAAGCCACCAAATTTTCCCAGTACCTGCTTAATGCCGATAAAACCTACCTGGCCGAGATCAAATTCGGTGCCGCTACCACCACGGGCGATGCCGAAGGCGAGGTAATCTCCCACTGTCCGGTGGTGTTTGATCAGGACCGGTTACAGGCTGTGCTGCAGCAGTTCGTCGGCGAAATCTGGCAGACACCGCCCATGTATTCGGCGCTCAAGCATGAAGGCAAGGCCCTCTATGAATATGCTCGAGCCGGCGAGGAGATTGAGCGCAAACGCCGCCAGATCAGAATATACGCACTGGAATTGCTCGAATGGAATCAACCCGATGTGGCATTGGTGCAGGTCCGTTGCAGTAAAGGCACCTACGTTCGGACTCTGGCAGAGGATATCGCCCAGGCACTTGGCTCATGCGCTCACCTGATCGGGCTGCGGCGCACGGCGATTGGCGACTTCCGGGTAGAGGATGCGGTCACCCTGGAGACGCTGGAGCAACTCGACCTGGCACAGCGTGATGCGCTGCTGGCCGAGGCCGACCGGCTGGTATACGATCGCCCGGCGGTGCAGCTTGATGGCGACAGCGCTTTTTATCTGCAGCGCGGCCAGGCCGTCTGGGTGCCTCAATTGCAGGCAGCAGGCATCTTGCGCCTGTATGGTCCGGGGCATGTGTTTCTCGGCGTGGGCGAACTGGACGACCAGGGGCGCGTTCAGCCGCGGCGTCTGATTGTCCCGCCTGTCGGCCAGCCGGCTGGCAACTGATCGCGACAGAAACCGGAGTGAACATGGAAAAAGTTCGACTTTCCAAGCTGATGTCAGAGCAGGGGCTGTGTTCGCGGCGCGAGGCGGACAGCTATATCGAACGCGGCTGGGTGATGGTTGACGGGCAACCGGTCACCGAGCTGGGTACTAAGATCCTTCCCACGCAGAAAATCACGCTCAACAAGGCTGCCCAGTCGCAGCAATCGCAACGTGTCACCATTCTCCTGCACAAGCCGATCGGCTACGTGTCCGGGCAGGCGGAGCAGGGGTACAAACCGGCTTCAGTACTGGTTGTGCCGGATAACCATTACAGCGGTGACACGTCCGCTATCCGTTTTTCCCCGCGCCATTTGCAAGGACTGGCGCCGGCCGGTCGGTTGGATATCGACTCGCAGGGGCTGCTGGTCCTGACCCAGGATGGGCGTATTGCCAAATTGCTGATCGGCGATGAATCGACAATTGAGAAGGAATATCTGGTACGGGTGTCGGGCAAGCTATCGGAAAACGGTCTGGCCTTGCTTAACCATGGCCTCAGCCTCGACGGCAAGCCGCTTAAACCGGCTAAGGTGAGCTGGCAGAACCAGGATCAGCTGCGGTTTGTCCTGCGCGAAGGGAAAAAACGCCAGATCCGCCGCATGTGCGAATTGGTGGGTCTCAGGGTTGTCGGGCTCAAGCGCGTCCGCATCGGTCGGGTGATGCTGGGCGATTTGCCGCCGGGGCAATGGCGCTACCTGCGCGAGAATGAACGCTTCTGAGTTGCGGCGGGTGCATTTGGCTTGCCTAAAATGTTTGATTCAATTAGAATAAACGACCCTCTCGCTGAGGGTTTTAATGCGGGGTTTCTGTTGGTTGAGACGGTGCCCCGGTATCCGCAAGCCGGATATTTTTTCGATATTTATTGGAGTAATCATGATTTCAACCGAACAAAAAGCTTCTATTGTTAAAGACCATGCCCGTGGTCAGGCCGATACCGGCTCCCCGGAAGTACAGGTTGCCCTGCTGACCGCTCGTATCAACGATCTGACCGGTCACTTCAAAACCCACGCCAAAGATCATCATTCCCGTCGCGGTCTGCTGAAGATGGTGAGCAAGCGCCGTCGCCTGCTGGACTACCTGAAGCGCAAGGACGATGCCCGTTACCGTGATCTGATCGCGCGTCTGGGTCTGCGTAAGTAATCTGACGCGGAGGCAAAAGGGGTGACACAACTTTTGCTGCTGCGTAGCTTGAAGTAAATAAAAAAGGCCAGGGATAACCCCCTGGTCTTTTTTGTTATTATCCTGGAATTGGTAGTAAGTTTTTGTGTCAGCGATATGAAGCAGTGCGTTGAAAGTCGTTGTTGAATAAGGAAGATAAATTGAAACCGATTAAAAAAACATTTATGTATGGCCGCCATGAAGTGACGCTGGAAACCGGCGAAATGGCGCGTCAGGCATCCGGCGCTGTGCTGGTGACGATGGATGAGACTGTAGTTCTGGTAACTGTTGTAGCTGCCCGCGATGTGAAGCCGGGCCAGGATTTCTTCCCGCTGACCGTGGATTACATGGAACGCACCTATGCCGCCGGCAAGATCCCCGGTGGTTTCTTCAAGCGCGAAGGCAAACCGTCTGAAAAGGAAACCCTGACCTCCCGTCTGATCGATCGTCCGATCCGTCCGCTGTTCCCGGAAGGTTTTTACAACGATATCCAGGTGATCGCCACCGTTGTTTCCTCCAATGAAGAAATCGACAGCGATATTCCCGCCATGCTCGGCGCATCCGCTGCGTTGACCATTTCCGGCGTACCCTTCCAGGGCCCGATCGGCGCTGCCCGCGTCGGTTATGTCGACGGCCAGTACGTACTGAACCCGACCAAGACCGAAATGACCACTTCCCAGCTGGATCTGGTGGTGGCCGGTACCGAACAGGCCGTGCTGATGGTGGAATCCGAGGCGCAGCAACTGCCGGAAGACGTCATGCTGGGTGCCGTTGTGTTCGGTCATGAGCAGATGCAAGTGGCAATCAATGCTATCAACGATCTGGCTGACGAAGTGAATCCGGAGCCGTTCGACTGGTCTGAGCCGGAAAAAGACACTGCCCTGATCGAAAAAGTAGCCCAGATTGCCGAGGCAGACGTACAAGCGGCTTACAAGATCAAGCAAAAGCAGGCGCGCGTGCAGAAGGTGGAAGAAGCCAAAGCGCGAGTTCTGGCTGAGTGCATCAAAGAAGGCGACGATACCGCACGTCAGAACATGGTCAAAAACGTGTTCAAGGATCTGGAATCCAAGATCGTGCGTGGTCAGATTCTGGCTGGCGACCCGCGTATCGACGGCCGCGACACCCGCACCGTGCGTCCGATCACCATCCGTACCGGCCTGCTGCCGCGTACCCATGGTTCGGCTCTGTTCACCCGTGGCGAAACCCAGGCACTGGCCGTGGCTACGCTGGGTACCGCAGCGGATGCGCAGATCATCGATGCGCTGCAGGGCGAGTACAAAGACAGCTTTATGCTGCACTACAATTTCCCGCCGTTCTCCACCGGTGAAACCGGCCGTGTAGGCGTGCCCAAGCGTCGCGAAATCGGTCATGGTCGTCTGGCCAAGCGTGCCCTGATTGCCGTTCTGCCGCCGAAAGACGAGTTCAACTACAGCCTGCGCGTGGTTTCCGAAATTCTCGAATCCAACGGTTCGTCTTCCATGGCGTCCGTTTGTGGCGGCTGCCTGTCGCTGCTGGATGCCGGTGTGCCGCTGAAAGCCCACGTAGCCGGTATCGCCATGGGCCTGATTCTGGAAGGCAACCGCTTTGCCGTGCTGTCCGATATTCTGGGTGATGAAGATCACCTGGGCGACATGGACTTCAAAGTGGCCGGTACTGAAACCGGCGTGACCGCACTGCAGATGGATATCAAGATCAACGGCATCACCAAGGAAATCATGCGCGCCGCACTGACGCAAGCCAAAGAAGGCCGCATGCACATCCTCGGTCTGATGAAACAGGCGATGCCTGGCCCGCGTCAGGAAATGTCTCCGTTTGCGCCGCGCCTGCTGACCATGAAAATCAACCCGGACAAGATCCGTGAAGTGATCGGCAAAGGTGGCTCGGTGATTCGTTCCATTACCGAAGAAACCGGTACCACCATTGATATCGCAGAAGACGGTACCATCACCATCGCCAGCATCAAGGGTTCTCAGGCAGAAGCAGCCAAGAAGCGTATTGAGGACATCACCGCTGAAGTGGAAATCGGTAAGGTCTACGAAGGTACCGTGCTGAAGTTGCTGGACTTTGGTGCCATCGTTAACATTCTGCCGGGCAAGGATGGTCTGCTGCACATTTCTCAGATCGCTCACGAGCGTGTCAACGCTGTGGCCGACCATCTGAAAGAAGGTCAGATCGTTGCGGTAAAAGTTCTGGAAACCGACGACAAGGGCCGCATGAAGCTGTCCATGAAAGCGCTGATTGAACCGCCGAAAAAACCGGAAACTCCGGAGGCGGCTGCAGAAGAGGCTGGCGAACCAGCTGAATCCTGATCCGCAAGGCAGGCAACAAAAAAGGCAGCGCAAGCTGCCTTTTTTGTTTGTCGCCCTGCCGGCAAGCGGCTGAGTATTGGTCTGGGGGTTAGCTTACTGGCTGGCCCACAAATTGCGCCACCAGCGCTTGCGGCCTTCCGGAACCAGGTGCTTGGGTACCAGCTCCCCGGGAGGAGTCAGGCTCATGATCCAGCCGGGCAGGGGCGGGTTCTTGCTGGAGCCGCAGGATACGCCAAGGTTGTTGGGATCGTAAATTTTGATGAAACCGGGGTTGTCCAGGTTGTCAGCGTAAACGATGCCGCAGTAATCTTCGTGATGGTCGCGGTGCAGCAGGGCGTCAATTTCGGAGATGAATGCCTCAACGTGGGAGGCGTCGCTGATGGTGTTGGGAACGGGCTCGCCGATGGCATACAAATACCAGCCGGCTTGACGGTTGATGCGCGGCCAGAAATCCGCCAGCTGCTGCCAGGACATCAGACTGAACATCAGGCCGTTCAGTTTTGCGTCAAAGTCCTCATTTCCCGAAAAATGAGCCATCAGCCGTTCTCCTTGAGTCAAAAGGTTATTTTGCTACCTGACGCTCGCGCATTTCGTCCAGTTCCTTGCAATCGATGCACAGGGTGGCGGTAGGGCGGGCTTCCAGACGTTTCAGGCCGATTTCCACGCCACAGCTTTCGCAGTAGCCGTATTCTTCGGCATCAATCTTGGCCAGGGTTTCGTCGATTTTTTTGATCAGCTTGCGTTCGCGGTCGCGGTTGCGCAGCTCAAGCGCCATATCGGATTCCTGGCTGGCGCGGTCGTTGGGGTCGGCAAAGACGGTGGCTTCATCCTGCATGGTGTGGATGGTGGTGTCGATATCTTGCGACAGCTCAGCTTTCCAGTCCTCCAGGATTTTGCGAAAATGTGCCAGTTGAGCGGGATTCATGTATTCTTCGCCGTCTTTCGGCACATATGGCGTGAACTGTTTGTGTAATTCCATCGTCTTGTCTTTTCTCTTTAGTGAGCTTTGGATTAGTTGAGCTTTGGAACAAAAACCCTACTTAATATCAGAATTCGCGCCCGCCCGCAAGGTTTTAACATACAGAGGATTTGAACATGGCTTTGGAAGCACTGGTATTTGATGTGGACGGCACGCTTGCCGACACCGAGCGCGACGGCCACCGGGTCGCATTTAACGACGCATTCCGCGAGTTTGGTCTGGATTGGGATTGGGATGTGGCGCTGTATGAAAAACTGCTGGCCGTAACCGGTGGTAAGGAACGCATCCGCTTTTATGTCGATTCGTTCAATCCGGACTATATCAAGCCAGTCGACTTTGACGATCTGGTGGTGGCTCTGCACAAAGCCAAAACCCGCCACTACACCGAACTGCTCGCCAAAGGCGCGATTCCCATGCGCCCGGGCGTGGCACGCCTGCTGCAGGAGGCGCGCGATGCCGGACTGCGTCTGGCGATTGCCACGACTACCACGCCGGAAAACGTTACCGCGCTGCTGGAGCACAGCCTGGACAAAGATGCGGTCAACTGGTTTGAAGTGATCGCAGCCGGCGATATCGTGCCGGCCAAGAAACCTGCGCCGGACATTTACCACTACGCGCTGGAGAAAATGAATCTCCAGCCCGAACAATGCATTGCTTTTGAGGATTCGGAAAACGGCATTCGTTCCAGCCTTGGGGCAAAGCTGCCGACCATTGTCACCATCAACGATTACACCCGTAATCACGCCTTCGATGGCGCAATGAGCGTATTGAGTGATCTGGGTGAACCGGGACAACCGGCGCAGACGATTGCCGGCAAGGCGCCGTCACAGGGGCATATCAGCGTGGCGGACCTGAAACACTGGGTCTAGGCAATGCAGGGCAATAAAAAAGGAGGCTCAGGCCTCCTTTTTTATTGCCCGTTTGCGGCTGTTACAGTGGATCGTGCTGCTGCACCGCGGTCATGGTGTTGGCCAGCAGTGTGGCGACCGTCATGGGGCCCACGCCGCCGGGCACCGGGCTGATATAGGCCGCGCGCTCAGCGGCTGCCACAAAATCCACGTCGCCGCAGATGCGGCCATCGTCCAGGCGGTTGATGCCAACGTCGATTACCGTGGCACCGGGCTTGATCCACTCGCCGCGCACGATGCCCGGCTTGCCCACGGCTACCACCACGATATCAGCCTGGCCGACGTGCTGCGGCAGGTCGCGGGTGAAGCGGTGGGTCGTGGTGACGGTACAGCCGGCCAGCAGCAGTTCCAGGCTCATCGGACGGCCGACAATGTTGGAAGCGCCGACGATGACCGCGTGCTTGCCTTTCAGGTCGCCATGCACGTTTTCCAGCAGTTGCATCACGCCAAACGGGGTGCAGGGGCGCAGGGTCGGCAGACGCAGTGCGAGACGGCCGACGTTGTAGGGATGAAAGCCGTCGACATCCTTGTCCGGACGAATGCTTTCAATAATCGCTTCCGAATCGATGCCGGAGGGCAGCGGCAACTGCACCAGTATGCCGTCGATTTCCGGATCATTGTTCAACTGTTCAATCAGGTTCAGCAGTTCGGTCTGACTGATGCCGGCATCCAGATGATGCAGCACTGATTTGACGCCCGCCCGGTCGCACGCTTTCTGCTTGTTGCGGACATAGATGGCTGAAGCCGCGACTTCGCCAACCAGGATGACTGCGAGCCCCGGAGGGCGCTTGCCGGCGGCAACACGTTGATCGACCTGTTTTCTGAACGTGTCCAGAAGGTTGTCAGCAAAGCCTTTGCCGTCTATCAGTTGAGCAGTCATACGTGAACGGAAATCAAGAATGAGAAGTCGACATTATAATCTTTTTGCCGACAAACCGCAGAAGTTGCGGGCGGCCAGGAAAGACCGCCCGCGAAGGGGTGTTACTCTTTAAGTTTGTTGATGCCGAGCATTTTCATGACGAATTTCTCGTACAGCGGCTCGCTCGTACCTTTTTTCATCTTGCGCATAAAGTACTTTTCGAAGCCGATTTTGGCCAGGTGAACCCATTTGCCTTCGCTGAACCAGTTGACGTTGCGCGGCGGGATTTGCGGCAGGGCCACAAACGCGGCGCCGGTATCGCCAAAGTCAGCCAGACAAACCGCATTCCAGGTGGCCTTGTGGGTCGGGTCCTGGCCGTCCATCTGTTCGCGAATGTTGTGGGCGGTGGCCGTTACCATCGACTCGATCATGTAACCGGTTTTCGGCGCACCCACCGGCAGCGGGGTTGGTTCTACCGGAGGAATGGCTACACAGACGCCCACCGAATAGATGTTCTTGTACTTCGGATTGCGCTGATGCTGGTCAACCAGAATGAAGCCGCGCGGGTTAACCAGGCCCTCGATACCGGCAAATGCATCGATTCCCTTGAAAGCAGGGAGCATCATTGAATATTTGAACGGAATCTCGTGCTGCTTTTTCTCGTTGCCGCTGTCGTCAACCTCGGTAACGAACATTTTGCCGTTCTCGATCTTGGTGGTTTTGGCGTTGGTGATCCACTTGATGTGGCGATCACGCATGGCCGATTCAAGAATACCTTTCGAGTCGCCCACGCCACCCAGCCCAAGATGACCGATATAGGGTTCCGGGGTAACGAAAATCATCGGTACCTTGTCGCGAATTTTGCGCCGTCTCAGGTCGGTGTCCATGATGAAGGCAAATTCATAAGCCGGGCCATAACACGAGGCGCCTTGTACCGCGCCGACGACGATCGGGCCGGGTTCCTTGACAAACTGGTCCCATGCATCAGCTGACTTGAGGGCATGATCCACATGGCAAATCGAGTGGCTGTGTCCGGTCGGACCCAGACCTTCGACTTCATCAAATGCCAGTTTGGGACCGGTTGCGATGATCAGGTAGTCATAGTCGATGACCGTACCGTTCATCAATTCGACCTGATTGTTGTCCGGATGCAGTTTTTTGGCGCCCACCGGGATAAATTCGATGCCTTTCTTGGCGAAATAGGGCTCGATCGGAAAAGTGATGTCATCGCGCTTGCGCCAGTTGACGGCAACCCAGGGGTTGGACGGGACAAAGTGAAAATAATCGACATTGGAAATGACTGTCACCTTGTCGCCAGAACGGCAAAGCTCTTTCATTTCGTAAGCCATGGGCATGCCACCGATGCCTGCCCCGATTATCACGATGTGTGCCATGTAATGCCTCGCTTTATTGGTGGTTAACAGGCTGAAGTAATTGCAGGGATCGTGCCAATGCAATTATCTATTTGATTTAGACTATTTTTTGCAAAAGTTCAATGAATCGATTTTCACAATTGACATGACAAAATGGCAGCAATTGGCGGGCGGTGTGTCAATTTGGCAGGTGGGACACGCAGCTGATCCAGGTTTCTGGTTGTTGTATGCGTGTGCAACCGTTAAAATATGTCCGTCGATTGACTTTTTCTGCTAACCGGCTAAAATGCACGTCTTTCCTGAAGGGGATACCATCCTCGTCACGAAAAGGCGGGGTGTAGCGTAGCCTGGTAGCGCGCCTGCTTTGGGAGCAGGATGTCGGGAGTTCGAATCTCTCCACCCCGACCAAAGGTTGAGTGCGGTGCCCATAGCTCAACCGGATAGAGCAACGGCCTTCTAAGCCGTAGGTTGCAGGTTCGATTCCTGCTGGGCACGCCATACATGCAGTATGATTGCCCGGTAGTCTAGTCAAGTTTTGTGGTGGCTGTAGCTCAGTTGGTAGAGTCCCGGATTGTGATTCCGGTTGTCGTGGGTTCGAGTCCCATCAGCCACCCCACCTAAAAATCCTTGTTGATTTAATACTCAATCTCCGATCTGTCTGTAATGCATACCAGCGCCTCAGCGTTTGGTTGCTCGCTAGCATTTGCCTTTCCAATATATCTCCTGCGTCGCATAATGAAACGAACCACTCGTTACTGTTAGGGTTCGTCGCGGTCTATGGATGCTTTCGTAAAACCACTTGCCGGTCTTGAGTCCGAA
>JAJZTZ010000076.1 GCA_021847305.1 Pseudomonadota bacterium
GCGTCAACAGTATCCGCAAGGTGGTCGAGCCGATGCCCGGGGTCGATAAAGTGGATATTTCTCTGGAAGCCGGCCGGGTCGAAATCGATCACGACAGTGCCAAAGTAAGCGTCGACAGCCTCAAACAAGCCATTGAAGACGCCGGTTACGACGTCGTCTGAACGTTACCAACAACACGGGGAGCACCAACCATGAGCCTGATGAGTGAATTCAAGGAGTTTGCCGTCAAAGGCAACATGATCGACATGGCCACCGGTATTATTATCGGCGCGGCATTCAACAAAATTGTCGATTCGCTGGTCAACGACATCATCATGCCGCCGCTGGGCTTTCTGATTGGCGGGGTCGATTTCAAACACCTGTATTTCAACCTGAACCCGGCCGTCACCTACGCCACCATGGAAGAAGCCACTAAAGCGGGTGCCCCGATCATCCGTTACGGCATGTTCATCAACACAATGGTCGATTTCCTGATCGTTTCATTTACCATTTTCGTCACGATCAAATTGATCAACCGCCTGCGCGCATCCAACCCCCAGACACAAGAGACCAACTAAACGTATGAGTACTGCTGGCTTCAAACGTCTTGCCAAGGCCCTGCTGGGCAAAGCGCACACAGATGATAATGACCTGTCGGCGATCAAAACCGCCGCCCTGGAAACAGTCAACCGGGCAGTCGTCAGCTTCCTCGCCAGCCGTGGCGTGGAGGACTTCAAGGTCTACACGCTGGAATACGGCAATTTTCCCATCGTGCTGATCAAGGCCAAGCCGCAGAAGAAACTGCGCTTTTCCAACATCATCGAAACCCAGATCCGCAATTTCCTGCGCGACAAGCTGGAAGTCGAAGTGCCTGCCGTGTTCTGGCGTTTCAAAATGGATTACGATGCCAATCCCGGCCCTGAACAGGCCGATTATGACTACGATGATGAGGTGCCCACCATCGTCGAGACTGCGGAAAAATCCGCCCCGTCCGCCCCTGCAGCAACGGGCACCGAGACAGGCGAGGTTGAAGACCCGGCGACGGTTATCGGTGAGTTGTATGACGCCCGCCACACACTCAAGACCGGCATGGAAGTTGAAGAAGTGAGTGACACCCTGGACTTTGAAGCGTTCCTGCAGGAAAGCACATCTCGCCCAGAGGAGAAAAAACCCGGCTAGCCGCCGGATCAGGCCGGCTGGCTGGGTTGCTGTTCCAGATAACCCAGCACTTCCAGCAAGCCCGCCTGCACCGCCTGGCGACGGATCATCTGACGGTCGCCGGGGAAATGTCTGACTTGCGTCCAGACCGGCCCGGAGCGGACCGCCCAACCGAAGCATACCGTACCAACCGGCTTGGCCGGACTACCGCCGCCCGGCCCGGCAATGCCGCTGATCGACAGGGCAATGCCGGCATCGCTGTGCAGCAGTGCACCTGCCGCCATTTCCGCAACGGTTTGCTCACTCACTGCCCCCCAGCGGTCGAGCGTTTCCTGTCTGACCCCGAGCATCGCCATCTTGGCGGCATTGCTGTAAGTAATGAAACCCCGGTCATACCACTGCGAGCTGCCCGGCACAGCCGTAACCACTTCGCCAACCCAGCCGCCGGTGCACGACTCGGCGGTGACCAGCAGCAAATGCTGCTGGCGCATCACCTGTCCCAACTGTTCCGCCAGCGTATACAAACTATCCACGCCACACCTCCTGTAGCACAAGCAGCACGGCAACGCTGTACACGGCTGCCAGCACGTCATCCAGCATGACGCCCAAACCGCCCTTCACTGCTGCATCAACCTGCCGAATCGGAAACGGTTTGATGATATCAAACAGGCGAAACAGGCCAAAGGCAAGCAACCACCAGAACCAGTGCAGCGGCACGAAATACAGTACGGCGGCAAAAGCGACCACTTCATCCCACACAATGCCGCCATAATCCGCCACACCGAGCGCCCGCCCGGTTCTGTCACAGGCCCAGATGCCGAGCAAAAAGCCCCCGAGCAGCACCAGCCACTGGATGGTGGCGGAAAAAGGCAGCAGCAGCGCAAATAGAACATATCCCAGCAGCGTGCCGACCGTGCCGGGAGCCTTGGGGCTGAGCCCCGTCCCCAGGCCGAAGGCAAGCAGGTGGGCCGGATGACTCAACAGAAATCTGCCGTCCGGTCGCAGACGGGGTGTGGCGCGCTTGTTCATGTGGCGGCGAAATGATCGTATCCGGCGGGGCTGACCGGCTGACAACGCCCCTGCTCGCACAACTGCAGACCGGGCTTATCTGTCACCCGGCCGATGCAGGTCAGCGGCACACTCAGTTGCCGGGAAAGCTGCTGCAGGTCCTCCGACAGACTTGCCGGCGCGGTAAACAGCAATTCGTAGTCATCGCCGCCCGACAGGATGCTCTGCCGGATCAGCGGTTCACGCAGCCGGGCGGCAAGCGATGCCGGGACCGGCAAGGCTTCCAGGTCGATGTGCGCACCGACCGCCGAGGCGTCCAGAATATGCCCGAGGTCGCCCAGCAAGCCATCCGACACATCCATGCCGCACTGCAGCCGGCCCTGTAATGCCAACCCCAGCGCAACACGCGGTTCCGGCTGCTCCAGCTTTTGCCGGCATGCAGCAGCCAGTTGCTGGTCTGCCAGATCAAGCCGTCCAAGCAGGTGTTGCAGACCAAGCGCGGCCATACCGATGCTACCGGACAGCCAGATCAGCTCGCCCGGCTTTGCCCGATTGCGTTGCAGGGCACACCCCGGCGTCACCTCGCCCATGATCTGCACGCACAGTGTCAGCGGCCCGCGGGTGGTATCGCCGCCGACCAGGTCAACACCATACTGCTCTGCCAGTGCATAGAAGCCTGCCGCGAAGGCGGCAAGCCAGCTTTCATTCACTTCCGGCAAAGCCAGCGACAGAGTTGCCCAGCGCGGCCTGGCGCCCATGGCGGCCAGATCGGAAAGATTCACCGCCAGGGTTTTCCAGCCCAGTCGGTACGGATCGGTATTAGGAAAGAAATGCCGCCCGGCCACCAGCATGTCAGTGGACACGGCCAACTGCATGCCCTGAGCCGGTTGCAACAGAGCGGCATCGTCGCCGCCCGGTAGCAGCGTCTGCGCTGTCGGGCGGGAGAAGAAACGGCGGATCAGGTCGAACTCGCCCAGTGCCATCTGCGGCGGATACTATTCAGCCGCCGGACGACGACTGTTGGCGGCCACCTCAATGGCGCGCGTCACCTGGGCTAGCTTGTCGAGCACGCCGTTGACGTACTTGAAGCCGTCCGTGCCGCCATATTCTTTGGCCAGCTCAACCGCTTCGTTGATCACGA
This sequence comes from Pseudomonadota bacterium, assembly GCA_021847305.1. Classification (GTDB taxonomy): domain Bacteria; phylum Pseudomonadota; class Gammaproteobacteria; order Burkholderiales; family JAJZQI01; genus JAJZQI01. The sequence continues at coordinate 3,287 of JAJZTZ010000076.1, forward strand.
CGCGGTATGGCACATCCAGCAGGTAGCCCAGTTCGTAACCACCGACACGCAAAATGGCCAGTTCGATAGGACTCAGTTCGCCCAGCGGACGATCGAGATGCGGTTCGAGCGCCGCATCGATTTTACCTACTTCATCCAGCACACCGCGGAACAGCTTTTCGAAATAGCCCTTGTCGGCTTTGACGTAAAGCGGGTCCTCGGTGAACTGTTTGAGAATCAGCGGTGCGTTGTAACCAGTAGCGCTCCATTGATAAAGGGCGCGCATGGCCAGTTCACGCGAGCGGCGGCGGGCAGATTTCATAGGCACTTCACCAGACGGGCCATTTCCACTGCCACCATGGCCGCATCACGGCCCTTTTCGCTCATGCGGTGCAGTGCCTGAGCGTCGGTATCAGTCGTGAGAATGGCGTTGGCCACCGGTACGCCGGTCTGCAGCTGCATATCGGTAATGCCGCGCGCGGATTCGTTGGATACCACTTCAAAATGATAGGTATCGCCGCGTACAACGGCGCCCAGCGCGATGAGCGCATCGTATTTACCGGTTTGCGCCATGGCCTTGAGCGTCAGGGGAATTTCCAGTGCGCCGGGCACGGTCACCAGCACCATGTCTTCGGCCGCCACTCCCAGTTTTTGCAGCTGCGCGGTACAGGCGCCCAGCAGGCCCTCACAGATATCAATATTGAAGCGGCTCATGACGATGCCGATGCGCAGCGCTTTGCCGTCGAGCGAACATTCCAGCTCGCTGATATTGTCGTAACGTTTTCCCATGTTTGGTCCTTGCTTATTTCTGTCCAGGCTGCAGATAGCCGGTCACTTCAAGATCAAAACCGGTCATGGAAGGCATTTTACGCTCCACAGCCAGCAATTTCATTTTGCGTACTCCCACATCACGCAGGATCTGCGCGCCGATACCGTAGTTGCGCAGCGCCGAGCGGGCCAGTGCGGCCGGCTTGGTTCCGCTTTGCAGACGGTGCAGCAGTTCCTCGCCGGACTCCGGTCGATGCAGCAGCACAATCACCCCGCTGCCTGCCTCGGCAATCGTTTTCATGGCGGCGGGCAACGGCCAGGAATGGGCCGAATCAGACATATCCAGCAGGTCGACCAGCGATACCGGCTCATGTACGCGCACCAGCACTTCATGATCCGGCTGAATAGCGCCTTTGACCATGACCAGGTGGGTTTCCTCGGCAGTCTCATCCTGATAGGCATACAGCTGGAAAGGACCGTAAGCGGTCTGGATTTGACGCTCGGCCACGCGCTGCACCAGGGTTTCCGTCTGGCTGCGGTAGTGGATCAGGTCGGCAATGGCGCCAACTTTCAGGCCGTGTTCTTTGGCAAAATCGATCAATTCCGGCAGGCGCGCCATGGAACCGTCGTCCTTGAGAATTTCGCAGATCACCGAAGCCGGGGTCAGTCCGGCGAGCTGCGCCAGATCACAGCCTGCTTCCGTATGTCCGGCACGCACCAGCACGCCGCCGTTCTGCGCCATCAGCGGGAAAATATGGCCCGGCTGAACAATGTCTGCCGGCACGGCATTTTTTGCCACGGCTGCCTGCACGGTACGGGCGCGGTCGGCCGCGGAAATACCCGTGGTCACGCCTTCGGCAGCTTCGATCGAGAGGGTGAAATTGGTGCCGTGCGGCGAACGGTTGCTGCTCACCATCAGCGGCAGATCGAGCTGGCGGCAGCGGTCTTCCGTGAGCGTCAGGCAAATCAGGCCGCGGCCGAATTTGGCCATGAAGTTGATCGCTTCAGGCGTGACAAAATCGGCCGCCAGGACCAGATCGCCCTCATTTTCGCGATCTTCTTCATCCACCAGCACCACCATCTTGCCGGCGCGCATGTCGGCGATAATGTCTTCAATCGGGCTCAGGGCCATAGCTCTACTCAGTCCTTGTCACTTGCATCAGTATAGGCCAGCAGACGCTCTGCGTAGCGGGCCAGCATATCGACTTCCAGGTTCACTTTCACACCCGGGGCCAGGCGCTTTAGCGCGGTCACGTCAAGGGTGTGGGGAATCAGGTTAATGGAAAACTCGTCCCCAACCACCTTGTTTACCGTCAGACTCACGCCGTTGACGGTAATCGAGCCCTTGGGGGCGATATAGCGCGCCAGCTTCGCCGACGCGCGAATGGTCAGCAGCACGCAATCGCCCACCGGGGCAAACTGGACCACCTCGCCCACGCCGTCTACATGACCGCTGACCAGGTGACCGCCCAGCCGGTCGGCCAGACGCAGGGCCTTCTCCAGATTGACTTCACCTCGGCCGTCCAGCCCGATGGTGCAAGACAGGGTTTCGTGCGACACGTCCACGGTAAAGGAAGTCGGCGTGAATTCGATCACAGTCAGGCACACCCCATTGACAGCGATGCTGTCGCCCAGCTGCACATCAGCCATATCCAGCCCGCCGACATCGATGACCAGACGCAGACCTGCCCCATTGGGCGCGGCTTCACGAATTGTACCGACAGCGGCAACAATACCAGTGAACATTAGTTTTCTCCTTGTTCCGGGATAGCCGTAATACGCCAGTCCTGTCCGACTGCGCGCATATCCGTGATCTTCAGGCGCCGGCACTCGGCCATATCGGCAAAATCCGGCAAGGCAAACTGCCCGCGCGCACCATGGCCCATCAGTACCGGAGCAAAATACAGCACCACTTCATCGGCCAGTCCGGCGGCCATAAAAGCGCCATTGAGCGTAGCGCCGGCTTCCACCATCACTTCGTTCAACTGCCGCTTGCCCAGCTCCTGCAGCAACTGCGGCAAATCCACCCGGCCATCCCGCCCGCAGCGCAACACTTCGGCACCCAGCGATCCGAGTTTGTGCTCGCGTTCGGCCGCGGCATCTTCCGCGCAGACAATCAACAACGGACCGCCATCGAGAATCCTGGCCGTCTCGGGCAGGCGCAGCTGGCTGTCCAATACAATCCGCAGAGGCTGCCGCGCGGTTTCCACTTCACGCACCGTCAGTTGCGGATCGTCCTGCAGAACGCTGCCGATGCCGGTCAGTACCGCGCAGGAACGCGCACGCAGATCGTGCACATCGCGCCGCGCCGCCGGCCCGGTAATCCAGAAACTCCGGCCGTTCGCCAGAGCCGTGCGGCCGTCCAGACTGCTGGCCACTTTGATGCGTACCAACGGCCGCTGACGCGTCATGCGGCTGACAAAACCGGCATTGAGCGCCTGCGCCTGCTGTTCCAGCACACCGGCCTGCACCTCGATGCCGGCAGCGCGCAAACGTTGCAGTCCACGCCCGGCCACCAGCGGGTTAGGGTCTTGCATGGCAACCACCACGCGCCGGACTCCCGCAACCACCAGCGCATCGGCGCAGGGCGGCGTGCGGCCGTGGTGACTGCACGGTTCCAGCGTTACATAAGCAGTCGCTCCGCGCGCCGCCTCGCCCGCCATGCGCAGCGCATGCACTTCGGCGTGCGGCTCACCAGCCTTTACGTGCCAGCCCTCACCCACCACCACGCCATCACGCACGATGACACAACCGACCCGTGGATTGGGGCTGGTGCTATAACACCCCCGCTCCGCCAGACGCAAAGCCTGCGCCATATGGACAAAATCGTCGGCAGTCGTCACTGCGTCACAGATCCCGAATCACGTCGCGGAAATCATCGACGTCCTGGAAGCTGCGATACACGGAAGCAAAGCGGATGTATGCCACCTTGTCCAGCTTGTGCAACTCGCGCATCACCATTTCCCCGATTTCGCGCGAGGGAATTTCGCGTTCGCCGCGACCCAGCAGATTTTTCACTACATGCTCAACCGCTTCGTCCACCTGGGCGGTGGCCACTGGCCGTTTATGCAAGGCGCGCTGAAAGCTCACCCGCACTTTGTCCTTATTGAACTCTTCCCGGCTGCCATTACCCTTGATGACCTGCGGCATACGCAGCTCCACCGTTTCGTAAGTGGTAAAGCGCTTGTTGCAGGCCGTGCAGCGACGCCGGCGACGAATCGCATCGTCTTCCTCGCTGGCACGGGTTTCGATCACCTGGGAATCAGGCGCACCGCAGAAGGGGCATTTCATGGATCAGCGTGAGACGCTTAACGTGAGGGGCGAGGCGAACAACAGCCCCACCTCACGTCTTACGCCTCTCTCCTCACGCCGGCTCAGCCGTACACCGGGTACTTGCTGGTCAGCGCCTTCACGGCACCGGCCACGCGGGTAATGGTGGCTTCGTCAGCCGGCTTGTCCAGCACGTCGGCGATCAGGTTGGCCAGCTCTTCCGCTTCGATTTCCTTGAAGCCGCGGGTAGTCATGGCCGGGGTACCAATACGGATACCGCTGGTCACAAATGGCTTTTGCGGATCGTTCGGAATCGCGTTTTTGTTCACGGTAATGTGCGCCTGGCCCAGCACTGCTTCGGCATCCTTACCGGTGATCTGCTTGGCCTGCAGGTCAACCAGGAACAGATGGCAATCGGTGCGGCCGGACACGATACGCAGACCGCGCTCCTGCAGCACCTTGGCCATCACGCGGGCGTTGGCGATCACCTGCTCCTGATACAGCTTGAATTCCTTGCTCATCGCTTCTTTAAACGCCACCGCCTTGCCGGCGATCACGTGCATCAGCGGGCCGCCCTGGGTACCCGGGAAGATAGTGGAATTGAGCGGCTTTTCGAATTCGGCACGCGACAGGATGATACCGCCACGGGGACCGCGCAGGGTCTTGTGAGTAGTACTGGTGACGAAATCAGCAATACCAACCGGGCTGGGGTAATGACCGGCAGCGATCAGACCGGCATAGTGCGCCATGTCGACAAACAGGTAAGCACCGACACTGTCCGCAATGGCACGGAATTTTTTCCAGTCGATCACCAAGGCGTAGGCAGACGCACCGGCCACAATCATTTTCGGCTTGTGCTCGTGCGCCAGACGCTCGACTTCGGCGTAATCAATTTCTTCGGTTTCCGGATGCAGACCGTAGGTCACCGCCTTGTATATCTTGCCGGAGAAGTTGACCGAAGCACCGTGGGTCAGGTGACCACCGTGCGCCAGCGACATACCCAGAATGGTATCGCCCGGCTGCAGCATAGCCATGTATACCGCGGCATTGGCCTGGGAACCGGAATGCGGCTGCACGTTGGCATATTCGGCGCCGAACAGCTGCTTGGCACGATCAATCGCCAGCTGCTCCACCACATCCACATACTCGCAACCACCATAGTAACGCTTGCCCGGATAGCCTTCGGCGTATTTATTGGTCAACACGGAACCCTGTGCTTCCATCACCGCCGGGCTGGTGTAGTTTTCCGAGGCGATCAGCTCAATGTGCGCTTCCTGACGCACACGCTCGCCTTCCATGGCTTGCCACAATTCGGGATCGATCTTGGAAATGGTGTTTTCGGCTTTGAACATGGAGAACCTGCTCGCAAGGTAAAAAATGGAGCCTATTCTAGCATTTTTTAAGGACAGATAGGGGGTTGGCGACCAAGTCAGTTTGCAACATGGGATACATGCCGGCTTATTAGCCTGAAGCGCCTGAAGCCTAGAAACGCTACCGTAAGTACAAAGGGGGGAGACAAAACCGGTCGTCCATGTCACCCAAACAGCTGGAGGGCGGGGAATTGAATGATGCTTGCCGCGCCACCCCCTGTTGCACCTCTATTTATCACCCCTTTTAAGGCAAACAGCTACAACCCCCACCAGGACCATAACTTTATAGACCAGCAAAATTCCTGCACCGATGAGCACTCCCTGGCTTGTCATTTCTGCTCTTTATTTTGGCTTGAGTTTTGGTTTGACACTGTATTTTCCCTGCCAGATCAGCAAACAAAAACCCAATTAAGTTAATGATATTTAATTATATATTTGTCAATTGTCATAATTGACAATTCTCAATATAGTACATTATGCTTCATAATTATTGATAAATATCATCAATAAATAAATTGAATTTCTAATTCATATGATGGATTTAATTAACCGATGCCGCCTTATCGGCTTTTTCTCATTGTTTTTACTGCTGCCCCAAGCCGCCTTTATTTCTGTGGCCCACGCCAGCGTGACATCCGACAGCGAAATTCAAAAACAACAGACGCGCCAGCAAGCAAATGAGCAAGAGAAAAGACAGAAACAATCGCAAATAGTTTTGCCCGGACGTGTCGTGCCGGCAGGCGGTTTCCAACTCCCCGCCGAAACACCGTGCTTTCCAATCAATACCATTCAACTTGAGGGCGAACGGCTCGAAGCCTTCAGCTTTGTTCAACCCTATCTGAATCACTTTGCCGGCCAATGCGTGGGGCGTGAAGGACTGAATCAAATCCTCAAACAGACAGGCAATCTGATCCTCTCGCGCGGCTACACCACCACTCGACTGACACTGCCGGCCCAGAACCTGGCCTCCGGTACCTTGATTTTGCACCTGCAACCTGGCCTGATCGAAGACGTCAAACTCCTCGACAAATCCGGTAAAGCCAGCAAACTGGGCAACTGGCACAATGCCTTCGCCTTTCGTCGCGGCGACATCCTCAATCTGCGTGATCTGGAACAGGGGCTCGAACAAATCAAGCGTCTGCCGTCGATTGACGCCGACCTTAAAATTGAACCCGGCAGCAAAGCAGGCCAAAGCGTTATCGTCGTCACTGTTTCCCCCATCAAACCCTGGCGCCTGGTGGCGACACTGGACAACAGCGGTTTTCCTTCTACCGGTAAAATTCAGGCGGGTTTGAACCTGGCCATCGACAACCCTACCGGCCACTTCGACCAGTTGACCCTGTACGCCAATCGGGACACCCAGGCCAACAACGATCCATTAGGCACTCACGGTAATTCATTCGGCTACAGTCTGCCGTGGGGCAACTGGCTGGGCAGCGTGACAGCCTCCACCAGTCAGTATCACCAGACGATTCCAGGCACCAACCAGACCTTCATTTCCAGCGGCGAATCACAGAACCTTCAACTTAAGCTTCAGCGACTGCTGCATCGCGATCAGAACAGCAAAACCACCCTGCAGGCCAGTCTGTACAGGCAGTGGTCGCGCAGCTACATCGACGGCGCAGAAATAATGGTACAGCGACGCGATACGACTGCAGCAGAGCTGGCCATTTTGCACCGCCAGTATATTGGTCAGACCCAGATTGACGTGCAGTTA
>JAJZTZ010000077.1 GCA_021847305.1 Pseudomonadota bacterium
ACCTGCAACTGGTCAGCTCGCCACAGCTTAATCCGAGCCAGTTAAAAGAGCTGCTTTTGCCTTTCCGCGACGGCAACGGCAGTGGTTGTCCGATCCGCCTGGCTTATACCTCGGAGCATGCCAGCTGCCAGTTGCAGCTGGGCGACTCCTGGCGCGTGCTCCCGCACGAGGATCTGCTGCCCATGCTGCTAAACATGCAAGGCCTTGAATCGGCCAGCTGGATTTATTGACCCAGCACAGCAAAGCACATAATAAAAAAGCCGCTTAACGCGGCTTTTTTATTGGCTTGCTGGCTTACTTCACCACCTGCAGCTTGGGTCGCCCCTTGGGCGGCTGCGGCGGTTCGTCCTCCGGCCCTTCATCCTTCTCGGCTTCGGCTTCCAGGTCGATATCACCGGCCATGTCCGCTTCAGAGAAGAACATACCCTGACCGTTTTCACGGGCAAAAATACCGGCCACATCGCGCATGGCGACCGCCACTTCCTGCGACACGCCATTAAAGCGTGCCGAGAACTGGACGTAGTCAAAACCCAGCGTCAGGTTGCGCGTAGCGCCCATGCCAATGTTAAGCACGATCTGGCCATCCTTGACGTATTCCATCGGCACCTGCGAGTTTTCGCTCACATTCACCGCCAGATACGGCGTATAGCCATTGTCTGCGCACCATTCGTAAATGGCGCGCACCAGGTAGGGTCGGGTGGATTTCGAGCCTGACATTATTTGCGCATCGCCTTTTCGGCCGGTGTCATTGCTTCAATGTAAGCCGGGCGGCTGAACAGCCGTTCGGCGTACTTGAGCAACGGTGCAGCCTGTTTCGGCAGCTGGATGCCATAGTGGTCCAGACGCCACAACAGCGGCGCAATGGCCACGTCGAGCATGGAGAAGTCTTCGCCCAGCATGTATTTTTGCTTGGCGAAAATCGGCGCCAGCATCGACAGGCTGTCGCGAATGGCGATGCGTGCCTTGTCGGCACCTTTCTGGCCCGGGCTTTCCAGTGTATGCACGTGGCTGAACAGCTCCTGTTCAAAGCGGAACAGGAACAGACGGGCACGTGCGCGCATCACCGGATCAGGCGGCATCAGCTGCGGATGCGGGAAGCGTTCGTCGATGTATTCGTTGATGATGTTGGACTCGTGCAACACCAGTTCACGTTCAACCAGGACAGGTACCTGGTTGTAAGGATTCATCACCGCCAGATCTTCCGGTTTATTGTGCAGATCGACGTCGATAATTTGAAAATCCATGCCCTTTTCGTACAGGACAATGCGGCAACGCTGGCTGAAAGGACAGGTAGCCGCGGAATAAAGGGTCATCATAGTGCGTTTAAGCCCCGTTCAGGTTACTTGATTACAACATATTACAAATGAGTAAAGCCAGGCAAGCAGAGTCTTGCGACTCGCATTGCCCGGCTTCGCTCTGCGGGGTTACCCCCGCATACTGCTTTTAGTGAATGTCTTTCCAGTATTCTTTCTTCAGGAAGTAAGCTACCACGAAGAAGAATGCCAGGAAGGCCATCACGTATACACCCAGGTGTTTACGCTCGGACTGGGACGGCTCACCCATCCATACGAGGTAGTTCACCAGATCGGCAACAGCACGGTCGTATTCCTGCTGGGTCATGGTACCCGGCTTGGTCAGGACGAGTTTTTCCTCTTCCACTTCCTTGCCGTTTTCCATTTTCTTTTCTACCTGCAGTTCCTGCTCACCCTGCAGACCGTACAGAACGAAAGGCATACCTACGTTCTTGAACACGGTGTTGTTCCAGCCGGTCGGACGAGCCGGATCCAGGTAGAAGCTGCGCAGGTAGGTGTACAGCCAGTCAGCGCCACGGGCACGGGAGATCACAGACAGATCCGGCGGCGCAGCACCGAACCATTTTGCAGCTTCTTCCGGACGCATGGACACGTGCATGGTCTCACCGACTTTTTCCGCCGCGAACATCAGGTTGTTCTTGATTTCGTCGTCGGTCAGGCCAATGTCATGCATGCGGTTGTAGCGCATGTAGTTGGCACTGTGGCAGGTCAGGCAGTAGTTGGTAAACAACTTGGCGCCGCGCTGGATAGACGCGTAGTCCTGTACGTTTACCGGAGCCTTGTCGAGCTTGAGCCCTTCTTCTTCTGCAGATGCCACAACGGGCATCAGCAGCATCAACATCATGAGAAACTTTTTCATTTTAGCCTGTCACCCTTTCCGGTACTGGTTTGGTCTTGTCTACCTTCGTGTACCACGGCATCAAGATAAAGAAGGCAAAGTAGATTACGCCGCAAATACGTGCGATCAGCGTAGCAGTCTCGGTCGGCGCCAGCAGACCCAGGTAACCCAGCGTTACGAAGCTGATAACGAACAGGGTCAGCCAGAACTTGTACAGCCAGCCGCGGTAGCGAATGGACTTCACTTTGGAGCGATCCAGCCACGGCAGGAAGAACAGCAGCACGATGGACGCACCCATTGCAGCCACACCCGGGAACTGAGAGCCGAACAACGGCGGAACAGCACGCAGAATGGCGTAGAACGGGGTGAAGTACCACAGCGGCGCAATGTGCGGCGGGGTCTTCAGCGGGTTAGCCGGGATGAAGTTGTTGGCTTCCAGGAAGTAACCGCCCATTTCCGGACCAAAGAACACGATCGCGGAGAACACCATCAGGAATACCACAACGCCCAGGATGTCCTTAACGGTGTAGTACGGGTGGAACGGGATACCATCCAGCGGAATGTGGGTAACCGGATCCTTGTTCTTCTTGATCTCGATACCGTCCGGGTTGTTGGAACCCACTTCGTGCAGCGCGATCAGGTGAGCAACGATCAGACCGATCAGTACCAGCGGCATTGCGATCACGTGGAAAGCAAAGAAGCGGTTCAGGGTCGCGTCGGATACGACGAAGTCGCCACGAATCCAGATTGCCAGATCCGGACCGATAACCGGCACGGCAGCAAACAGGTTCACAATTACCTGAGCACCCCAGAAGGACATCTGACCCCACGGCAGCAGGTAACCCAGGAAGGCTTCGGCCATCAGCACCAGATAAATCAGTACACCGAAGATCCAGATCAGCTCGCGCGGCTTGCGGTAGGAACCGTACATCAGGCCACGGAACATGTGCAGGTAAACCACCACGAAGAACATGGAAGCGCCGGTAGAGTGCATGTAACGAATCAACCAGCCGAACTTCACGTCGCGCATGATGTATTCAACGGCACCGAACGCCAGACCGGAATCCGGCTTGTAGTTCATGGTCAGGAAAATACCGGTCAGAATCTGGATAACCAGCACCAGCAGCGCCAGGGAGCCGAAGAAATACCAGAAGTTGAAGTTTTTCGGCGCATAGTACTCGGACAAATGCGCTTTATAGTTTGCCGTCAGCGGGAAGCGTTCATCCACCCAGCCGAGCAGTTTCTGCATTTTGCTCATTTATTAGGCCTCCTTGCCGTCTTGGCCGATACCAATAACGATCTTGGTGTCGGTCAGGTATTTGTGCGGCGGAACCACCATGTTCAGCGGTGCCGGAACGTCCTTGAATACGCGTGCAGAGAGGTCGTACAGAGAACCGTGGCACGGACACAGCCAGCCACCCGGCCAATCAGCAACCGGACCTGCGGCCCCAATTTCCGGACGGTAGGTCGGCGAGCACCCCAGGTGGGTACAAATACCAACTACAACCAGATATTCCGGCTTGATGGAGCGGGTTTCGTTCTTGCAGTAGTCAGGCTGTTGCGGCTGCTCGGATTTCGGATCAACCAGCTTGGCGTCATGCTTGCTGAGCTGGTCCAGCATTTCCTTGGTGCGGTTTACCACCCACACCGGCTTGCCACGCCATTCAACTGCGAGCAGCATGCCAGGTTCAATCTTACCGATATCGGCCTCAACCGGTGCACCGGCAGCCTTGGCACGCTCGCTGGGGAGCATACTCGCTACAAAAGGAACGGCTACTGCCGCTGCGCCCACGCCGCCAACGGCGACGCTAGCAGCAACCAGAAACCTCCGTTTACCGCGATCTACTTGATGGTCACTCATATCACGATCCCTGTGCTGGATGGAACTATATAAAACTACAAACTTGTCCATTTTACCGAAAAAACTGGGTAAAAGGAACTATGCAAAACTTAATGATCATTAAAGACACCGCGCCGCAGGACGCGGCGCAGGCAGTTTGGCGCTGATTATTCAAGCCATTTCGGGATGTATGGCCACAGAACCAGCAGCCAAACCAGTGTTGTAATAAGCAATGTGATCAACACCGAGGCACTGCCGATATCCTTGGCCCGCTTGGCCAGATGATGATTTTCCAGGCTAATCCGGTCTACCGTCGCTTCAACAGCAGAATTAAGCAATTCCACCACCATGACCAGCAACACCGAACCAATCAGCATGGCCTTTTCAAACGTCTGGATGGGCAGGAACAGCGCCAGCGGCACCGCTACCAGCGCCGTCCATACTTCCATGCGGAAGGCGTCCTCGCACGCCCAGGCGGCCTTGAGTCCGGCGATGGAATAACGCAGAGCGTTCCACAGCCGGCGCAGACCGGTTTTGCCCTTGTAGGGACTTTCAGCGTGCAAGGGAGCGTTCATCAGCCCACCATCCTCCAGGTCAGATCCAGTTCGCGCGCGGCTTTCACATCATCCAGACGGCGCACCGGGGTGGAATACGGCGCACCCTTGACCAGCTCGGCGTCGCTGCGCGCCTCGTGCAGGATTTCCTTCAGCGCAGCGACAAAGCGGTCCAGCGTTTCCTTGCTTTCGGTTTCGGTCGGCTCGATCAGCAGACATTCCGGCACCAGCAGCGGGAAGTAGGTAGTCGGCGCATGGAAGCCCTTGTCGAGCAGACGCTTGGCCACGTCCATGGCGGTGACACCGGTTTCATCCTTGAGCTTTTTCAGGCTGACGATGAATTCATGGCTGGCACGCCGGGTGGGATAAGCCACTTCAAAACCGGCCTTGCGCAGTTCGGCCATCAGGTAGTTGGCATTGAGGGTGGCAAATTCGGCCACGCGGTGCATGCCGTCACGCCCCAGCAGGCGGGCATAGACGTAGGCGCGCAACAGCACGCCCAGATTACCCATGTGCGCAGACATGCGGCCAATGGACTGGGGAATGTCTGTTTCATCCAGCCAGCGGTAGCTGTCGCCAGTCTTGCCCACCACCGGAATCGGCATGAAGGGCAGCAGGCGCTCGGACACACCCACCGGGCCTGCGCCGGGGCCACCGCCGCCGTGCGGGGTGGAGAAGGTTTTATGCAGATTCATGTGAATCACATCAAAACCCATATCACCCGGTTTGACGCGACCTAGAATGGCGTTGAGGTTGGCGCCGTCGTAATAGGTCAGGCCACCGGCTTCGTGCACGATTTTCTGGATTTCCTGAATGCCTTTTTCGAACACCCCCAGGGTGGACGGATTGGTCAGCATCAGGCCGGCCGTGTGCGGGCCGACTGCTGCCCTGAGCGCCTCGATATCCACATCGCCATCGCGATTGGTGGGAATTTCGCGCACGGTGTAGCCACACATTACCGCGGTAGCCGGGTTGGTGCCATGGGCGGCATCCGGCACGAGAATTTCGGTGCGGGCGCTATCGCCGCGGGCATCATGGTAGGCGCGGATCATGGCCACGCCGGCAAATTCACCGTGGGCGCCGGCCATGGGTGTAAGTGATACGCCAGCCATGCCGGTGACGTCCTTGAGCATTTCCTGCAGATCGTACAGACAGGCCAGCACGCCCTGACCAGTGGCCGCATCGGCCGACGGATGGCGACCGAGGAACTGCGGCAGCATGGCCAGTGCATTGGCGGCGCGCGGGTTGTACTTCATGGTACAGGAACCCAGCGGGTAAAAATGCGTGTCGATGGAGAAGTTCTTTTGCGACAGACGGGTGTAATGCCGCACGGTGTCCATTTCGGACACTTGCGGCAGGTCGGGCGCAGTTTTGCGCAGCAGGTGCGCGGGCAAATCAGCCACCGCGGTTGCGGCAGGCGACTGGGACGCATTGACGCGCCCCGGACGGGACAAATCAGCAATCAGCATGAATTAACCTTAGCAATTAAACTTCGACGCCCAACGCGGCGAGCGCGGCATCGTAGTCGGGTTCCAGTTCAATTTCCGGCACCAGTTGGGAATACAGCACCTTATCATCCTCATCCAGCACCACCACGGCACGGGCCGTCAGGCCGGCGAGCGGGTAGTCGGTGATCATGACGCCGTAGTCCTTGTGGAAATCGCGGCCGCGCAGGGTGGACAGGGTAATGACGTTATCCAGCCCTTCGGCGCCACAGAAACGGGCCTGGGCAAACGGCAAGTCGGCCGAAATAACGATCACAACCGTATTGGGCAGACTGGCGGCCAGTTCATTGAACTTGCGGGTGGACGCGGCACAGACTGGCGTATCGATGGACGGAACGATATTGAGCACCTTGCGCTTACCCTTGAAACTGGACAGCGAGATGTCATTCAGGTTTTTATCCACCAGCATGAAGCTGTGAGCCGTTTGCCCTTTTTGCGGGAACGCGCCTTTCACTTCAATCGGATCACCACCGAACAGTACTGTAGCCATGGTCCACCTCCATTTCGTTATTGATCAGAGTGCCGCTGCCAGCGCCTTGGCATACAGGGCAATATCTTCTGCGGTACGGGTTTCGGTTGCACACACCAGCAAGGCGTTGCCCAGCTCCGGATAATCGCGTGACAGATCGTAGCCGCCGACAATTTTCTGCTGGCGCAGTGCGGCCAGTACGTCCGCAGCCGGTTTAGCCAGCCGGATCACCGCTTCGTGGAACACCGGACCGGCAAACGCCGGCTTGGCGCCCGCGGCGGCAACAGCCTTGAGCAGCTCGCCGGTATTGGCATGACAGCTGGCAGCGACGTTGTACAGGCCTTGCGGGCCAAGCAGCGACATGTGCATGACCGACGCGGTGACCAGCAAACCCTGATTGGTACAGATGTTGGACGTCGCCTTGGAGCGGCGGATGTGCTGTTCGCGCGCCTGCAGGGTCAGGGCAAAACCGGGCTTGCCTTCCAGATCGACGGTCTTGCCGACGATACGGCCGGGCATCTGCCGTACCAGTGCCATCTTGGCGGTCATGAAGCCGTAGTACGGGCCACCGCTGGACAGCGGGCAGCCAAGCGGCTGACCTTCGCCCACGGCGATGTCGGCACCCTGCGCGCCCCATTCGCCCGGCGGCTTGAGCAGCGCCAGCGACAGCGGATTGACCACTGCCACGGCGAGCGCGCCGTTGGCGTGGGCCCAGTCGGTGAGGGCATCCACTTCTTCCAGACGGCCGAAGAAGTTGGGTTGCGGAATCACCAGAGCGGCATACTCGCCGGCCGGCAGACTGGCCGGATCGACAATACCGCTGGCGCGGTCGTAATCGACTTCCACCAGCTCGATATTCTGGTTCTGCACCATCACCTGCGCCACCTTGCGGTAGATCGGGTGTACCGTGCGCGGCACCAGCACGCGGCGCGCCTTCTTGTGCGCCCGCACGGCCATGAGAATGGCCTCGCCCAGCGCAGTGGCGCCGTCGTACAGACTGGCGTTGGACACCTCCAGCCCGGTCAGCGCGGTGATCATGCTCTGGTATTCATAGATGATCTGCAGCGTGCCCTGGCTGGCTTCAGCCTGGTACGGGGTGTAGGCGGAGTAGAATTCGCCGCGGCTGACCAGCTGCCACACGGCGGCCGGAATGTGGTGCTCGTAGGCACCGGCGCCGATGAAATTGAGGTAACGGCCATCCTGCTCGGCCCGTTCCTGCATCAGGCGGGTCACAGCCATTTCCGACAGGCCTTCCGGCACCTGGGTCAGGCCCTCGCTTTGCAGCGCAACCGGGATTTCGTCAAACAGGTCTTCAATCGATTTCGCGCCAATGCTTTGCAGCATGGCGGCGATATCGTCTTCGGTATGAGGTACGAACGGCATAGACTCAGTGTGCCTCGCTCTCAACCTGCGTCTTGTAGGCAGCCGCGTCGAGCAGGCCAGCCACGTCGGCAGCATTGTCCGGCTTGATGCGGAACATCCAGGCACCGTAGGCGTCCTGGTTGATCAGTTCCGGGCTGGATTCCACTTCGCCGTTGGCATCCACTACTTCACCGGCAATCGGCGCATACACGTCGGAAGCGGCCTTAACCGATTCGACCACAGCGCATTCTTCGCCGGCTTTCAGCTTGCGGCCGGCGGCCGGGTTTTCCACGAACACCATGTCGCCCAGCAGGTCCTGCGCATGGTCGGTAATGCCCACGGTAACAGTGCCATCGCTTTCAACGCGCACCCACTCGTGACTGGCGGTGTATTTCAGATCGGAAGGAATGTTCATAATCAGCCTCGTTCAAATTTCTTTAAATGTTTATAGACTAGTCGAGCGCAATCAGAGCCTTGCCCTGACGCGCAAACGGGTATTTCACGACGCGCGCGGCCAGCAGTTTGTCGCGCACTTCCACTTTTACTTCGTCGCCAAGCGCCACGCCGGCCGGCACACGGGCCATGGCAATGGAGCGGTTAAGCGTGGGGGAAAAAGTACCGCTGGTAATTTCACCCGCTCCTTTGGCAGTCTGCACCACCTGATGGCCACGCAGCACTCCCTTGTCTAGCAGCAACAGACCGACCATCTGTTTAGTCGGCGGATTCTGTTCCAGTGCGGCACGACCGATAAAATCACGCCCCGGGCTCAGGTCAACCGTCCAGGCCAATCCGGCTTCCAGCGGGCTGGTGTTTTCGTCCATGTCCTGGCCGTACAGATTCATACCCGCTTCCAGACGCAGGGTGTCGCGCGCGCCCAGACCGGCCGGAGCAGCACCGGCTGCCGCCAGTTTGCGCCACAGGGCATCCGCCTCAGTAGCCGGCAGCATGATCTCGGTGCCGTCTTCACCAGTATAGCCGGTGCGGGCCAGCATCCACTCGCCGACAAAGGCGGCCTGGAAGGGCTTGAGCTTTTCGGTGTCGGCTTTGGCCTGCGGCAGCACCTGCCACACCGTTTCCCACGCTTTGGGGCCCTGTACGGCAATCATCGCCAGTTCAGGTTTCGGCGTGATGACACAGTCCGCTCCGCATTCTTTGGCCTGCTGCTGCATCCAGGCGATGTCCTTGTCGGCTGTGCCGGCGTTGACCACGATGCGAAAATAGTCTTCGCTGAGGAAATAGATAATGAGGTCGTCGATCACCCCGCCGGCCGGATTGAGCATGCAGGAGTACAGCGCCTTGCCCGGCTCTTTCAGTTTGTCGACGTTATTGGCGACCAGACCGCGCAGAAAAGCGCGGGTGCCGGCGCCCTTGATATCGACCACACGCATGTGGCTGACATCGAACATGCCGACGCTGTTGCGCACGGCATTGTGTTCTTCGATTTGCGAGCCGTAATTGACCGGCATGTCCCAGCCGCCAAAATCGACCATGCGCGCACCCATTTCGCGGTGCACGGCGTTGAGGGGGGTTTGTTTCAGGCTCATCAGACTTACTGTTCCTCTTCGGCAAAATAGGAGCTGCGCACCAGCGGGCCGGCTTTGACCCAGCCAAAACCCAGCTCGCGCGCTGCCTGTTCATAGGCAGCAAATTCGTCGGGGTGAATGTATTCGATTACCGGCAGATGCTGCAGCGTGGGGCGCAGATACTGCCCCAGCGACACGCGTTCGACACCGCAGGCGCGCAGGTCCTGCAGCACCGCCAGCACTTCTTCGCGGGTTTCGCCCAGCCCCAGCATGAGGGCGGATTTGGCCGCCACACCGGGCTGCTGCCCGGCTTTTGTCAGCAAATCGAGCGAACGCTGGTACTGCGAACCCTTGCGCGCGGTTTTGTACAGGCGCGGCACGGTTTCGACATTGTGGCCCCACACCAGATCGCGGCGGGCGCCCTCTGGCAGGTTCGCCAGTGCCGCATTCATGACAGCAATGGCGTTTTCCTGGCAGTTGCGAAAATCGGGGGTGAGCAGCTCGATGCCGATTTGCGGATTCTGTTCGCGTAAAGCAGAGACAGTGCCGGCGAAGATGGTCACGCCGCCGTCATCAAGTTCGTCGCGATTGACCGAGGTGAGCACCACGTAATTGAGCTGCAGATCGTTGACGGCCCTGGCGACGCGGGCCGGCTCGGTGGTGTCGAGTGCGCCGGGACGGCCGGTTTTAACGGCGCAGAAGCCGCAGGCACGGGTGCAGGTGTCGCCCAGCAACATGAAGGTGGCGGTGCCGCGGCTCCAGCATTCGCCGCGGTTGGGGCAGCGCGCTTCTTCGCACACGGTGACCAGATTATGGCCACGCACGGCCTGGCTGGTTTTGGGGTAATGCACGTCCTGACCGAGATTCTGGCGAATCCAGGCAGGCATGCGCCCTACCGAGCGGGATTTGGAATAGTCGAACTGAATCGGGGCAATGGTCGTCACGGTTGTTTTATCCGGTTTACCC
>JAJZTZ010000078.1 GCA_021847305.1 Pseudomonadota bacterium
TCCATTAGGGCCCGAGATGATGGCGAGGCGATTGGCGAGACAGTTTCGACACTTGGGAGGAGTCCATGGTCACTCCATGGACGACGAGCAAGGGGCGAAAATGGCCGCCAATCGGCCGCCAGCGCTCCGGCAGGCGCCACTGCGCCTCCTAATGGACAATCTGGGTTTAATTGCCTTTGGACGGATCTTCGAACAGGAACGCGTCGGAGTAGAAACTGCCTTCCTTCAACCCCTTGGCACTCAAGCCCTTGTGGGTTGCCTCAACCATCATCGGGTTGCCACAGGCGTAAACCTCAAAACCGGACAAGTCGTCAAAATCGGCCACTACGGCTTCGTGCACGAAGCCGGTACGACCCTGCCAGTTGTCTTCCGGCTTGGCTTCCGACAACACCGGAATAAAGGTGAAATTCGGGTGCTCGGCCTGCCATTTGGCCGGCAATTCAGCCATGTAGAGATCCTGCAGACTGCGCACGCCCCAATACAGTACCATTTCACGTCGGTCGTGCACGTGGAAGGCATGTTCCAGCATGCCCTTGATCGGGGCAAAACCGGTACCGCCAGCGACAAAAATGATCGGCTTGTCGTACTCTTCGCCTTCGCGCAGAAAGAAGGTACCCAGCGGCCCCTCAAAACGCAGCAGGTCTTTCTCTTTCATTTTCTCGAACACATGTCCGGTGAAATGACCGCCCGGCATGTGACGGATGTGCAGTTCAAGAAACTCATCGTTGTGCGGCGCATTGGCGATGGAAAAACTGCGGCGCCGGCCGTCGCGCAGCAGAATATCAATATACTGGCCGGCCAGGAACTGCAGCCTTTCATTCGCCGGCAGTTTCAGCTGCAGCACCATCACATCATCAGCACGCTTGTCCATGACCTGTACGCGGCACGGCAAAGTTTTGATCTGAATATCCTTGGCAGCGCCCACTTCACGGCACTCAATCACCACGTCCGACTGCGGACGGGCACAGCAGAACAAGGCATAACCGGCATCAATATCCGCCTGCGGCAGCGCATTCGCCTGATAGGCACCATAATCCACCGACCCCTCCAGCACCTTGCCCTTGCATGCGCCACATGCGCCGTTGCGGCAGCCGTACGGCAGCGCATAACCTTCGCGCAGCGCAGCCTGCAGGATGGTTTCATCCGCCTGCGCCTGCAATGAATGGCCACTGGGTTGAATTGTGATTTGATGCGGCATATGACTTCCCTCTAAACTTGCGTAATGCAACGACTACTTATTATCGGCGCGGGCGATGTCGCACAGCGCCTGGCACCGGAAATTCTGCAACGTTATCAGCGCGTCTATGTACTGCTGCGTCGCGCCGAAGCCGCCGCCGCCTGGCGCGCCAAAGGCGCGATTCCAATCATCGGCGATCTGGACGACTACCGCAGCCTCAAGCGGCTGGCCGGACTGGCCCAGCAGGTCATCCACCTGGCCCCGCCACCGGACAGCGGCACACGCGACACACGCACGCGCCATCTGGCGCTCGCCCTGTCGTACCGGGGGAGTTTACCATATCGCTTCAGCTATATCAGTACCAGCGGCGTGTACGGGGACTGCCATGGGGAATGGGTACAGGAAAGCCGGCCGCCGCTGCCCGCTACCGCTCGCGGCAAGCGCCGGCTGCATGCCGAACGCACCCTGCGCAACTGGGCCCGGCGTCGGCATATACGCCTCGGCATTCTGCGCGCACCCGGCATTTACGCCCTTGACCGGCTGCCACTGCAACGTCTGCAACAGCACACACCGGCATTGGTGGCGGCCGAAGACAGTTACAGCAACCACATCCACGCCGACGATCTGGCGCAGTTGGCGCTGCTGGCACTGTGGCGTGCGCGCCCCGGCAGAATCTATCACGCCAGCGACGACCAGCCGCTCAAAATGGGCGATTACTTCGACCGGGTAGCCGACTATGCCGGCCTGCCCCGCCCGCCGCGCCTGTCGCGCGCCGAACTAGCCAGCCAGGTCAGCGCCATGCAGATGTCGTTCCTGAACGAATCGCGCCGGCTCGACAACACCCGACTGCGGCGGGAATTACGCGCCCGGCTGCGCTACCCGAGCGTGGAGCGACTGCTGGGACGTGAGGTGTGAGGTGTGAGGGGTGAAAAAGTATAAGGGGAGGGTTTTCCTGTGCAGTTGCCGCCCAAACAAATTCCGGTAGCCGCCCTCTTTTAACAGAGAGTCCGGCAGCGCCTCCCGCGCCCGTTAGACCAGGAAAACCAAGGGAAATAAACGCATTCCGATCCGCGCCCAGCCCTATTACCTGGGCCGCCCCCTCACTCCACCTTGCCCTGCGGCGTCTCGATCCAGCCGCCAGGGCGGCGCTGGCGTGGATCGCGGTGGGTCCAGTGCAGAATGCCGCCCTGGCGGTTCCAGATGTATTCACCGCGCAATGTAACGGCATCGCCCACCCGCACCGGAGCGCGCTGCGCCAGATCGATATTATGCGCCACCAGCAGGGTCAGCCCCGACTCTGTACGCACGATAAAACGCTGGTGACGCGAGCCCTGATTGTCGTCGGGCAGCAGGCGTGCCACGCGTCCGTTCACATCGATCCAGACATGCGAACGATGCTGCTCGAACAGATTCTGTGCCTGGTCCGCCCAGACCGGCAGCGCCAGCAGAAGAGCCAGCAGCAGCAATACACGACGCAGCCACTGCATCATGGCTTACGTTCCGGCGGCAGCGCCGCATCCAGTTCGCGGCGGAATTCGCCTTCAATCACACCATCTTCCACAGGCGCCGCAGCCGGCGCCCGCGGCGTTGCCAGCCAGCCCCACAGGAGCAGCAGCAAGGCCATGACATCACTGATCACACCAGGAAAAATCAGCAGAATGCCGGCCAGCAGCACCCGCCCGGTCTGCCAGAATGCCTGAAACGGGGAGCCGCCGTGCAACATGGCGCTGGCCATGCGCAAGGGAAACTGGCCGCGTTCGCTGACAATCAGGTTCACCCCGGCAAACACCGCCAGCAGCAGGTAAAGCAGCACGTACCAGCCGAACCGGCCGGACAACTGAATCAACAGCCATATTTCCAAGGCGGGGAAAACGAGTAGAATAAGAAAAATAAAAAGAAATCGAACCATCACACTCAAGCAATCATGAAAAAACATGCACACAACAGAAACAGCCATTCTGGTCATGACCAATGCGCCGGACCAGGCGACAGCCGCTGCACTGGCTGACTCGCTGGTCAAGCAGCATCTGGCGGCCTGCGTCAACATACTCGGACCATGCAGCTCAGTGTACCACTGGCAAGGCACGGTCGAAACGTCGACCGAAATCCCGCTGCTGATCAAAACCACCCGCGACCGCTACGACGCCGTGGAGCAGGCCATCACTGCCCTGCATCCCTACGAACTTCCGGAAGTCGTCGCAGTCCCAATTATTGCCGGCCTGCCCGCCTATCTCGGCTGGCTGCAGCAACACACTGTTTGAGGAATCATCATGCGTCTGTTCCTTGCGCTTTTGCTCTGGTTTGTCTCCTTTACCGCCCACGCCATCGACGAGCCCGATCTGCTTGATCCGGAAGTCGCCTTCAAGTTTTCCGCCCGCATGGTGGCACCAGACAAGGCCGAGGTTCACTATACCGTTGCCAAGGGCTATTACCTTTACCACGACAAATTCAAATTCAGCTCGCCCGACGCGCAACTGGGCAAGCCTGCCATCCCTGCCGGCAAATTCATCAAGGATGAAGTCCATCCGGAAGGCGCAGAAATCTACCGCGATCAGGTCAGCATCACCATTCCGGTCACGTTGCCGGCCGGTGCCAGCCAGTTCACCCTGAAAGCCACCGCCCAGGGCTGCGCCGACGCCGGCGTGTGCTACCCGCCGGTAGACAGCTCTCAGGTCATGCATATTGCGGCAGCGCCGAGCGGCAACAGCAACAGCTCATCTAGCGGAAAATCGCTTTCCAGCCTGCTGCCTTCGCTGTTCTCTGGCAGCCAGGACAACACATTCCTGCCGCCGGAAGAAGCGTTCCGCCTGAGCCTGAAGGTACGCGATGCCAACGCCCTGTTGGCGCATTTTGAAATCGCCGACGGCTACTACCTCTACCGCGACAAGATCAAATTCAGTATCACTGCCGGCAATGCTACGCTGGGCAACATCAGCTGGCCGACCGCCGTTACCAAGCAAGACCCCAATTTCGGCACAATGAGCATCTACAAACATGCTTTCGACGTGGTACTGCCGCTGCAAAGAACCCAGGCAGGTGGCAGCGACATCACGGTCAACGCCACTTATCAGGGCTGCAGCGAAAAAGGCGTGTGCTACCCGCCGCAGCAGAAACAGCTCAAGCTGAGCCTGCCGGCCGGTGGCGACAGCACGGCACCCCCTGCCCCGCAAGCCAGCCCGACCACAAGCCCCCCGGCAGCTGCCGCAGCAGCCTCCGGCTCAGCCAGCCAGCCAGCCGCTAACGAAACCACTCAAGTGGCCCGTCTGTTTGCCGCCGGCAACTGGTGGGTAATCGTCGCCTTTTTCTTCGGCGCCGGGCTGCTGCTGGCGCTCACGCCATGCGTTTTCCCGATGATCCCGATCCTGTCCGGCATCATCGCCGGCGAAGGCCAGAATATCAGCAAGAAAAAAGGCTTCATTCTGTCGCTGGCCTACGTGCAGGGCATGGCCATCACCTATGCGCTCGCCGGCATTGCCGCCGGGCTCTCCGGCACCATGCTGTCGGCCGCACTGCAAAACCCGTGGGTACTGGGCAGCTTTGCCCTGGTCTTCGTACTGCTGGCGTTCTCCATGTTCGGCTTCTATGAACTGCAGATGCCCAGCGCGATCCAGAGCCGCTTCACCGAAACCAGCAACCGTATCAAAGGCGGCAAGCTGGCCGGCGTCTTTACCATGGGCATGCTCTCGGCGGTGATTGTCGGCCCCTGCGTTGCCGCCCCGCTGGCCGGCGCGCTGCTGTACATCGGCCAGACCGGCAACGTCTGGCTCGGCGGTTCCGCGCTATACAGCATGGCCCTCGGCATGGGCGTGCCGCTGCTGCTGGTCGGCGTATCCGCCGGCGCCCTGCTGCCGCGCGCCGGCGGCTGGATGGAAGCAGTCAAATCGTTCTTCGGCGTACTGCTGCTGGGCGTAGCCATCTGGCTGATTTCGCCGGTGATCTCCACTGTTGCGACCATGCTGTTGTGGGCCGCCCTGCTGATCGTTTCGGCAATGTACCTGAAAGCAATTGATCCGCTGCCGGTCAACGCCAAGGGTATGCAGCGTTTCTGGAAAGGGATCGGCATCATCGCTCTGGTAATCGGTATTGCCCTGCTGCTGGGGGTCCTCTCCGGTCATCGCGATATCCTCCAGCCGCTGCAGGGCGAGGCCCAGGCAGCCAATGCAGCAGGCGGCACGGAAGAGTCCGGCAAACTGGCGTTCCGCAAAATCACCACCCCCGCAGAGCTGGATCAGGCCCTGCAGGATGCCAAAGGCAAACCGGTAATGCTGGATTTTTACGCCGATTGGTGCGTATCGTGCAAGGAACTGGAGCGATTTACCTTCAGCAACCCGCAAGTACAAGCAAAACTTGCCGGTGCAGTTCTGTTGCAGGCCGATGTAACCGCCAGCGGCAGCGAACAGCGCGCACTGTTGAAACGCTTTGGCCTGTTTGGACCGCCGGGCATCATTTTCTTCGACCCGCAGGGGCAGGAGATTTCTTCCGCCCGTATCGTCGGTTATTTGCCGCCGGAGGCTTTTTTACAGCAGATCGACGGTAAAATCTGAGCTTGCCCATTTGCCGCCAAATGTCAGAAATTTCTGGACAAATAGCGGTGAATTGCGGCAAACTTGGCGGCAATTAAAACTACCGAACAGCGCCCAAAAAGCACTGAAAAACGGAAATCCGCGTGTCAAATCGCACATCCAAACAAGCGCTTGTCTGGGTATTGCATGGCCCCAACCTGAACCTGCTGGGCAGCCGTGAACCCACCCATTACGGCCGGGATACGCTGGAAACGATCAACCAGCGCCTGCAAGCCCGTGCTGCAAGCGAAAATGTTTTGCTCGAAACTTTTCAGAGCAACGCCGAGCATCTGCTGATCGAACGCATTCATGGCGCTCCTGCAGCCGGCGTTGACTTCATCGTTTTCAACCCGGCCGCCTTCACTCATACCAGCGTTGCGCTGCGTGATGCGTTGGCTGCCGTTGCCGTACCCTTTATCGAAGTTCATTTATCCAACGTGCATGCCCGGGAGGCGTTTCGGCGCCACTCGTATTTCTCCGACCTGGCGGTCGGGGTTGTGTCGGGACTGGGCGCCCAAAGCTACGAATTGGCTCTGGAGTACGCGCTCAGAGCGCTTGCACACAAACCATAAGGACTCTCTCGCATGGATCTGCGTAAACTGAAAAAACTGATCGACCTGGTCGAAGACTCCGGCATTGCCGAACTGGAAATCACCGAAGGCGAAGAAAAAGTGCGCATCACCCGCGCCATGGCGCCAATCGCCGCACCGATCGCCTATGCGCAGCCCATGCAGGCCGTAGCTGCCCCCCCGGCCGCCGCGCCCGCTGCCGCACCGGCAGCTGAAGCCGGCTCGACTATTCCGGAAGGCCACGTAGTGCGCTCGCCGATGGTCGGCACCTTCTACCGCGCCCCGTCGCCGGGTGCCAAGGCGTTCGTCGAAGTCGGCCAGACCGTCAATTCCGGCGACACGCTGTGCATTATCGAAGCCATGAAGCTGCTGAACGAGATCGAAGCAGACCAGGGCGGCACCATCAAGGCCATTCTGGTTGAGAACGGCCAACCTGTGGAATATGGCGAACCGCTGTTTGTAATCGGTTAAGCGGCAGGATATCCAGCATGTTTGAAAAAATCCTCATCGCTAACCGCGGCGAAATCGCCCTGCGTATTCAGCGCGCCTGTCGCGAGCTGGGCATCAAGACCGTGGCCGTGCACTCGGAAGCCGACCGCGAAGCCAAATATGTAAAACTGGCAGACGAATCAGTGTGTATCGGCCCGGCACCTTCCGGCCTGAGCTACCTGAACGTACCCGCCATCATCAGCGCAGCCGAAGTGACCGACGCCGAAGCCATTCACCCCGGCTACGGCTTCCTGTCGGAAAATGCCGACTTTGCCGAGCGCGTTGAGCAGTCCGGTTTCGTGTTCATCGGCCCGCGCGCCGACACCATCCGCCTGATGGGCGACAAGGTGTCCGCCAAGGACGCCATGAAAGCCGCCGGCGTACCCTGCGTACCCGGCTCTGACGGCGCGCTGCCGGATGATCCGCAGGAAATCCTGCGCATTGCCCGCAAAATCGGTTTCCCGGTCATCATCAAGGCAGCCGGCGGCGGTGGCGGACGCGGCATGCGCGTGGTACATACCGAAGCCGCTCTGCTCAACGCCGTAACCATGACCCAGACGGAAGCACAGACCGCTTTCGGCAACCCCACGGTGTACATGGAAAAGTTCCTCGAGAACCCGCGCCATATCGAAATCCAGATACTGGCTGACGAGCACGGCAACGCCATCTTCCTGGGCGAGCGCGACTGCTCCATGCAACGCCGCCACCAGAAAGTGCTGGAAGAAGCGCCGGCACCGGGGCTGGACATCAAATTGCGCAACAAGATCGGCGAACGCTGCGCCGAAGCCTGCCGCAAGATCGGTTATCGCGGTGCGGGCACGTTCGAATTCCTGTACGAGAACAACGAGTTCTACTTTATTGAGATGAACACCCGCGTACAGGTTGAGCACCCGGTCACCGAAATGATCACCGGTATCGACATCGTGCAGGAACAGATTCGCATTGCCGCCGGACAGAAAATGCAGCTGCGCCAGAAAGACATCGTGCTCAATGGCCATGCCATCGAGTGCCGCGTCAACGCCGAAGATCCGTACACCTTCGTGCCGTCGCCCGGCCGCATCACCTCCTATCACAGCCCTGGGGGCCCCGGTGTGCGCGTGGATTCGCATGTGTATGCCAACTACTTTGTACCGCCGCATTATGATTCCATGATCGGCAAGATCATCGTGCACGGCAAAACACGCGACCAGGCGATTGCGAAAATGCGTATCGCCCTGTCGGAAATGATTGTCGAAGGCATTTCCACCAACCTGCGCCTGCATCAGGACCTGATGAATGACGCCGCGTTCATCACCGGCGGCACCAGCATCCATTATCTGGAACACAAGCTGGCGCAAGCGAAGAAAGACTGAGCGGCATGGGCTGGCAAGCACTGAACCTGCCGGTTGAAGCAAGCCGCGCGGAAGAGCTTGCCGACCTGCTGATGGAGCTGGGGGCCCTGTCCGCCAGCGTGGAAGACGCCGACGCCGGTACCGACTCGGAGCAGCCGATCTTCGGTGAGCCGGGCATGCAGCAGGAGGGCGACCCGCAGTACTGGCAGCACAACCGGCTGACGGCACTGTTCGAGGCCGATGCCGACATCCCCGCCATTTTGCAGCAACTGCAGCAGCAGGCAGGCCTCGCCGAACTGCCGCCTTACCGCATCGAACCCGTTGCCGAACAGGACTGGGTCCGTCTGACCCAGTCGCAGTTCGATCCGATTCGCATTTCCGCACGTTTGTGGATCGTGCCAAGCTGGCACGACACCCCGGACCCCAA
The DNA here is from genome assembly GCA_021847305.1 of Pseudomonadota bacterium. Lineage (GTDB taxonomy): Bacteria > Pseudomonadota > Gammaproteobacteria > Burkholderiales > JAJZQI01 > JAJZQI01. Next base: position 8,556 of record JAJZTZ010000078.1, read on the forward strand.
CGCCATTACCCTGGTACTTGACCCCGGACTCGCCTTCGGCACCGGCAGCCACCCCACCACGCGACTGTGCCTGCAATGGCTGGATCAGTCGATCAAAGGCGGCGAAAGTGTGCTCGATTACGGTTGCGGCTCGGGCATTCTGGCCATCACTGCGGCCCGTCTGGGCGCAGGCCACGTAATTGGCACCGACATCGATCCACAAGCCGTTCAGTCGAGTCGCGACAACGCCGCGCAAAATCATGTTGTCGCCGAATTCGGTCTGCCCGACGCCATGCCCGCGGGAGAATTCGACGTTGTTGTCGCCAACATTCTCACCAACCCGCTCAAAGCGCTCGCCCCGCTGCTGATCAACCGCGTGCGCCCGGGCGGCCAGCTGGTCCTGTCCGGCATTCTCGACAGCCAGGCGGACGAAATCACTGCCATCTACGGCAATGCCATCGACTTTGGCCCGCCCGAGCAGCTGGACGGCTGGGTGCGGCTGAGCGGCACGCGACGCGCTGACTCGTAGAGACACAGCCCATGAGCATGGTCACCACCTGCCCGCACTGCCAGACCACTTTCCGCGTCACCGCGGAACAGCTGAATGCGCGTCAGGGCGAAGTGCGCTGCGGCCATTGCCTGCAAATCTTCAATGCCTTTGACTCGCTGGCCCCGGAGCCGCAGGAAGAACCACCGGTAAGCAACGCCGTCGAACAGCAGGAAGAGTTTCTGCTCGATATCACACCGCCCCATACTGAAGACCCGGTTACCGAACCGGGCAGCAATGTACCGGAAGAAATTGAGGTCAGCTACTACGACCCCCTGGAACACAGCGAAGCAAGCGACGACACCATTACGGAAGAACCGCAGACCGGGACCGAGGCGCCACCCCTGCCTGTAAACGCTGCGATGGACACCTTCATGGCGGAATTGGCAGCGGAACTGGCAACCGCCGACGCTGCCGCGAAAAAACAAACCGCCGCGTCAGAACCGTTGCTGTCGAACGATGCCATCCCCGAGTTTGAACAGCAGGATCAGGCAGAGGAATTTCCGGAGTTGCTGGAAAACGGGCCGGAAGAAATCGATCTCGCCCCCCCTCCGCCAGCGCTCCAAGCAACCGAACCGCTTCCGTTAGAAGCCCCCCCGGCGCAGGCCGGCGACACACTTCCGCAAAACGCGGCCGTAACGCCGGAACCCTCCGCGCCTGAGCCGGCTGACTTGCCTTTTACCAGCACCTACATTCCCAACCCGGCACCGGAGCGCAAGCACCACACGGGCAAATGGGTACTGGCCAATTTTGCTCTGCTGCTCACCCTAGCCGGGCAGGCACTCTATGAATTCCGCAGTGAAATTGCCCTCAGCTACCCGTCCAGCTACCCTTATCTGCGCTCGCTCTGCCGCGCAGTCGGCTGTGACGTCACTTTGCCGCGCGATCTTGCCGCGCTCGACATTGCTTCTTCCGAACTGCAAGCCCTGCCGCAACGCCCGGACATCATCCTGCTGACCATGGTATTGCGCAACCAGTCCGGCCTGCCGCAAACCTGGCCGACGCTGGAGGTCACCTTCACCGACAGCGACGACAAGCCGGTCGGCCGTCGCCAGCTCAAACCCGTAGATTACCTGCCGAAAGACAAAGCCAGCCTGACCGCCGGCTTTCCTCCGCATAGCGAAACGCCGCTGAAACTGTACATCAGCACCGGCTCGCTGCAACCGACCGGTTACCGGCTTATGTTGTTGTAAGGACTGAGGACTGAGGACTGAGGAGTGAGGAGTGAGGAGTGAGGAGTGTAAAAATTTCACC
>JAJZTZ010000079.1 GCA_021847305.1 Pseudomonadota bacterium
ATCTACATGCGCTGCCGGCAGATCGCTTTGTACTGACAGGTAATAATCGACATTCTCCAGTAGCCGGTCGCTCTCGATTTGGCCAATGTGGAAAGACGGCTTGGGCGAATGCAGCGGCAGAATTGCGTAACGGGCGGAAATCACAGTTTCCAGCAGGTCACGAATCTGTTTGTCCAGTACCGGCAGCACGTCGTGCAAGGCCTCATGTCGATAGGCCGGAATGTCTTCCAGCGTGTACAGGGTGGAAAAGGTCTGCAACTCGCCGCAGAATTCTGCCAGGCTAAGGTACAGCTCTTCTGGATGAAGCGGCGCGCAACGCGCCAGATGGTTGAGACGGGCGAAATTGCGGTTGATGGTGTGCAACAGCCAGAATGAGCCGATGTCGGTTGAGCTGTATTCCATGACGTTCTTGGCGCGCTCGCGATGCACTCCGGCCAGGCTCTGGCTCTTCACCAGCAGAATGTCCAGCAGCCTGCGGACGATCTGGGTCAGTTCTGTCGATGCGCCGACGTCGGTCATCGGCGGCAGATAGGGTTGGGCTAAGCCCCATTGGCCGGCGGCATCGCGCGACAGACGGGCGATCGGCACGCAGTCATAGCCATCACGGTTTTCTTCCTCCACCATCAGGCGAATATCAACTTCAAGCAGGGAAATGTCGGCGTCCAGGGCCCCGGTATACAGGTCGGGGAATGGCCTGGAGGTTTGGCTGAAACGCGCCGGCCGGTTGCCGGCTGCATCGTTCAGACTCACATTGCCGCCGTGCGGATGGATATCCGGCAGACAGGCATACAGCGTGGTCTGGATGCCGCATTGGGGAATGTCATTCAGATTGCGCGACAGCGGCAGCGGATCGTAGGTGGGTGCCTGGACGAGCGTACCGTCGCGGAACAGCACGGCCAGGGCGTCAACACGGACCAGCCCGCCTTTCAGAGCGGTCGGATCGAGACTGAGTTGCTGCATGCCCCAGCCATGCCGTCGGGTCGAATGATGAAGGTTGGCGAGTTGCTGCTCCTGAAAATGGGACAGTTGCTGAAAATGCTGGGGGCGAAGAAACATGCCTTCCCCCCACAAGATGCGATTCGATTTCATTGTGTCTGAGTGTCGTTATTGGCAGTCTTGGCCGCGTAAGCGATGCGAATGCTGCGCCGGGGTCTATTCCTTGGGTTTTGTTTTTGCAATGAATGGTTTATGTCGATATTTGTATTTTTTTGCGTAATTTTCATGTTTCTCCTCCTGCTTGGCTTTCTGCATGAATGCCTGGCAGCTTGGCGAATATGTCGCCGGTTGGCCTGGAATGGCTACTGGCTTGATGTTGTTGGCCTTTAGATAACATTCCTCGGCGGTCAAATTCAAACCTTTACTGCGTACGTCATCTGCATTCAGCAGCAACCTCCACATGTGTTCATCCGGTTTGCGGAAAAACCCGATTACGCCGATGTAATGGGCTTCCGGCTTCACCGATTCGGCTACCGAAGCGGTCCCGCCCGGCACCAGAATAACTTCCTTGTCAGCCAGCAGGGGATCGCCAATCAGCTCTGCTGCCGTCTTTCCACTCATGAAGTCATCAAACGTTAATTTGTTAAATGAATCGGGTGATTTGAGCTGGTAAACATGGAGAACGACCGAAAGCGGTTTGCCATGATTGTCGGGATTAACATTCGCTGCGGCGTTGCCGTTGATCGTGATTGCCTTTGGGGTGGCGCAGGCATTCAGCAATAAGGCGATCAGCAAGGCTGGTAGTACGCTGCGTAACTTTGTGATGGGATTATATCTCATTGATATTCCTCAAATAATCAAATTTATTTTGGGGTGGCTAGAGAGGCTTTAACCTCTTTTTGGTATATGATTTTGCGATTCATGTAGCCATATGCCATATACTGATGGCATAATATTATCACAATATCATATCGATTAAGTATAAATGTTATGCATTAAGCATGAATTAAGGTGGTTAACCTGTTGATGCAACTGTTATTACATATATCAATAACTAACTGGTTTGAAATCTGATTGATTTACGGTGTCCCATTTATTCTTGCTGTGCCGGCGGTGGTTATGGCTCTGCTGGGTTGGGTTGCCTGGCGCTACTTTCTGCGTCCGGCGGCCGAGCCTGGCGAACTGTTGCCGTTTTCGTTGGGGCGGAGCAGCGGCAAATTGCGGGTTCGTGCGCTCAATCAGCTGGGCATTGTTTATGCCGCCGTGTTCGCTGCGCTGGGTGCATTGATACGCCTGCGCGTCCTGCTCTGGCTGGTGGCGATGCTGTCGGTTAGCGCGCTGGTGGTGCTGCTGACCTTGTTGTTTAGTCGCAATGATGCCGCGCTCGACTGGCTGGGGCGGCAGGCTGATGTACCTGATGTGTTGCGCGCGGTGTTTTCAGCGGAACGGTTGGTACCGCCGCCCCCCCTGCCGCCGCAGGTCTTTGCCGATGCCGTTGCGTTGCAGCCGGCGCTGGGCGGTGCAGATCACGATTGGTCGAAACTGGATCCGCAATTTGAACAGCGCGTGCTGCGTTTGCTGCAGCGCATGCAGGAACGCGGTTATCCGCTGGTGCTGCTGGAGGGCTACCGAAGTCCAGAGCGCCAGGATGCTTTGCTGCGTTCGGGGAGCGGCGTTACTCAGGCCGCCGGCGGGCAGAGTAAGCATCAGTATGGTTTGGCCGCCGATCTTGCGCCGCTGCATGACGGCAAAGTGGTGATATCCGCAGCGGATCCCTGGGCCGCCAGTGCCTATGAGGCAATGGGTGAGGAGGCGGCGGCGAGCGGTCTGTTCTGGGGTGGTCGCTGGCATTTTCGTGATCTTGGGCATGTAGAGTGGCCTGGCTCTCTGTCCGCATGGGTTCAGGCAAACAAAACTGAAAAAGAGAGTAGTGGGCTATGAAGTGGTTGCGTAATGCGCGTGTCGCCTCGGCTGTAGGCTTTCTGATCCTGATTGCCTTGATCTGGTTTGTCGGCCCGCTGTTAGGTCTAAAAACGGTTGAATCGCGGCTGGGGTGGATATTCGCGGTCATGGTTTTGTGGGTGCTGACCCTGCTGTTCGGTCAGCTGCTTGCACAGCGCGGCAATAAACTGCTCGAAGGCATGCTGCGGCGTCAGGCGGACGATGCGGTGATCGGCGCCTCGGCCGATCAGCGTGCTGAAGTGGCTCTGCTGCGGCAGCGCTTGCTGGGGGCGATCAGCACGCTGAAAAAGTCACGTCTTGGCAATGCCCGCGGCAGCGCGGCTCTGTATGAATTGCCCTGGTACATGATCATGGGGCATCCCGCCGCGGGCAAGAGCTCGGCCATTCTGCAATCCGGATTGACGTTTCCGTTCAGTGACAAAAGTGCCATTCAGGGCGTGGGCGGCACGCGTAACTGCGACTGGTTCTTTTCCACGGAAGGCGTGCTGCTGGATACCGCCGGCCGCTATGCCACGCATAGCGAAGACCGGGCCGAATGGATCGAGTTTCTGAAACTGCTGAAGAAATACCGCTCCAAGGCCCCGGTCAACGGCATATTGCTGGCGATCAGTCTGCCGGAACTGTCGCAGCACACCAGTGAGGGCTTTGTGCTGTACGCGCGGCAGATGCGTGAGCGCATCCATGAAATCGAGTCGGTGTTCGGGTTGCGCGTGCCGATTTATGTGGTCTTTACCAAGCTCGATTTGCTTGGCGGCTTCGGCGAGTTCTTTCGCGATGCAACTGAAGAGGAGCGTACGCGGGTCTGGGGCGCCACACTGAACGCCGATCAGGCAGCAGACTTTGATGCGGCGGTCACGGTAAATCAGCAATTCGAGTTGCTCTACCGCGGCCTGGTGGAAATCGGCGAGGGCAAGCTGGCCCAGTATCGCGGCGTGGATACCCGCCATGCGCACTTTGCCTTCCCGATCGAATTCCACGGCCTGAAAGAAGCGGTGGTGAAATTTGTTCGACTGCTGCATGAAGACAATCCATACCATTCCCGTCCTCTGTTGCGCGGTTTCTACTTCACCAGCGCGCTGCAGGAGGGGGTGCCGCGCATCGTCTCGGCAGGTCGGGTCAAAAGCTTGTTTGATCTGGGGATGTCGAGCCGTGAGCAGGTGCAGTCGGCTGGTTCCTATAGCTTCTTTTTACGTGACCTGTTTCGTGAAGTCATCTTTCCCGATCAGAACCTGATTGCCAATCAAACCCGGCCGGCAGGCAGCCGTCTGCGGCTTGCAGGGCTGGTCAGCGGCCTGGCCCTTCTGGGGGTACTGGCAGGGCTGTGGACCTGGTCCTACATGGGCAACCAGAAATGGCTCAAGCAGGTGGCGGCAGATCGAAGTGCGGCAGAGAAGCAGATGGCATCAGCCGATGTGTATCAGCGCTTGCAGGGCCTGAATACGCTGCAGAAATACCTGGAACAGATTGGCAGCTATCACAAGGACGGTGTTCCGTTCGCCGTCGGCATGGGCCTGTTCCAGGGATATGAAATCGAGCCGCAACTACGCAGGGAATATTTCGCCGGTGTGCGCCAGGTGATGCTGCTGCCGGTCAAAGGCGGGCTGGAGACGGCGTTGGCGAAACTCGATGAAAGCGCGCTGGCGAGTGCCGGTAAGCCGGATGCTAAGGAGGCCAGGTTGCTAAGCGCCGTGTCCAGTCGCCTGCAGCAGGGAGGCGTGGTCAACGCCGTGTACCGCCCTGGTTCCGCTGGCGCAACCCAGGCAGTCAGTCAGACGGGCGCGGCGGAAGCCAATCGTTCCATGCTGGAGCAGGAATACAACGCGCTGAAAACCTACCTGATGCTGCACGACGCCAAACGGATGGACGAGGCCACGCTGACCGACCAGATTCCACGTTACTGGCGTCCCTGGCTTGAGCAGCAGAAAGCCTCACACAGCAATGCCGAGATCATGCCTCTGGCCGAGCAGCTGGTGGCTTTCTATGTCAGCCAGATCGGTGCGCCGGATTTGCCTCTGCTGGACAATCAGGCGGATCTGGTAAGCCGTTCCCGTGAAGTGCTGCGCAATTCGCTCAAACACATGAGCACAGAGGAGCGCATGTACAACCAGATCAAGGCGCAGGCCAACACGCGTTTCGCCTCAGTGACCGTGGGCCGGATTCTCAATAACCGCGATGCCGACGTGCTGGCGGGCAGCCAGGCGGTACAGGGAGCGTTCACCCGAGAAGCGTGGGATAACTATGTGCGCGGGGCCATTGATGCGGCGAGCAAGGGCAATATCGAAGGCGATGACTGGGTGCTGGCTGCGTCGCTGCGCGAAAGTCTGGGTCAGGACGAAGACAGCCAGAAAAGTCGTCAGGCGCTTGAGGCGCTCTATCGCGCTGATTATGCCGCGGCCTGGAAACAGTTTCTGCTGGGTGTGACTGTGCGCGACTGGGCAGACTTGCCGCAGGCTGTAGCTGGCATGGCGCGCGCATCAGATTCGCAGGATTCGCCGATTCGTAAGGTGCTGGAACGCGTCGCTTACGAAACAGCCTGGGACAATCCGTCCGAGCTGAGCCGTTCGCTCGAATCGGCCAAACAGTCGGTTCTGGAAAAGACCGCCGAATTTGTCACCGGCAAGCAATCCGGCGACGCAGGATCGGCCCAGACATACGGCGAGGTGGGCGCACAGTTTGCCGGCATTGCCCAGCTGGTGAAAGAAAACAAGGCCGATGCCTCGATGGTGAATTATTTGTCTGCCCTGGGCAAGGTCAAAAACCGGCTGTCCACCATTGCCGGCAATGACGATCCGGGCGCACTGGCAAAAACCACGGCCGTGGCCACGCTCAACGGCACGGACTCGGAGTTTGTGGCCGCGCTGGGCTACATCGACAATGTCATGCTCGGTTCTCTGAGTGCCGAGGCGCGTGACATGGTGCGTCCGTTACTGGTACGTCCGCTGATCAGTGCCTACGCTGCCATGCTGGTGCCGGTCGCCAGTACCCTTAATCAGGCCTGGGCAAGTGATGTGCTGCCCGAATGGAAGGGGCTGGGGGTGAAATATCCGTTCACCGATTCGGCCAATACGGCGTCTCTGTCGGAAATCAGTCGCTTCGTCAAAGCGCGCGGCGGTCCGCTCAACGGCTTTACTGCCAAATATCTTGACGGTTTGGTGCAGCAGCGGGGTGCAGCGCTGATCCCGCGCACCTGGGCCAATATCGGTATCCGATTCAACCCGATGTTCCTGCAGAATGCCGGCCGCCTGACGGCGCTGGCTAATGCCCAGCTGCAAGATGGTGACAGTGCCAAGTTTGAATTGCAGGCGATTCCGACCGCGGGGCTGTCGGAAATCCGTCTGGATATCGACGGTCAGGAACTGCGTTACCGCAACGGGCCGCAACCCTGGCAGGCGTTTACCTGGCCGGGTAATGGCGGCCAGCCGGGAGCGCGTTTGCAGGTGGTGAATTATTCCGGCGCCAGCAGCGTGGTCAACAGCAAGGACGGCCGCATGGGTTTCATGCGTTTGCTGTCGGCAGCTACGGTGGACAAGGACGACGGCAATTCGGCCCAGTTGAGCTGGCGTTTGCCCAAATCGGTGACCGGCAGCGACGGGGTCGTGCGGGTGAATTTCCGCTCGGTTGACGGCATGAATCCGCTGCAGTTGACCAGCTTGTACCACCTGACGCTGCCCGAGCGCGTGACCAACTAGGAGAGCCGCGCATGTCATTCAATTTCAAACGTGTTGTGGTGCAGGATAACCCGGTGCAGCTGTGCATTTTCGGCAAGCTGCCCAATCGCACCGACTTCGTTCGTATCAACGCCGCCCACCCGGCAGCCAGCGAACTCGATGGGCTGTTGTCAGACAGTCTGCAACGGCTGACGCATGGGGATGGCTGGCAGGATGGCTACCACACCATGCCGCCGTCACGCTTTGTGTTTCGCTCGCGCGATTACCGCTGGCTGTTTCTTGGTGCCTGGCTGCCCAGCCGCGATCAGGCCGGGCGTGAATACCCGCTGGTGGCGGGGATCCTGATTCCTGCCGAAGCGGCGGCCGAACCCCTGTCTACCCTGATGCTGGCGAATGAGCTGTTTTTCAGCGGCATTGAGCGGCAACTGGTGAATGCCATGGACAACTCGGTCGAAATGCTGGCCTGCCGCCAGTATCTCGAGGAGCAGGTCAGTCTGGGCGGCTTGCTCAGTGGCGACTTTGTCCTGGCGCGTCAGCTGATTGATGCCCACCTGAAGCGTACGCCGGCACAGGCCTTGAATGAGGCGCTGATCACCGCGGGACTGGGGGATCTGGAGTCGGTGCTGCTGTCGTTTACCTTTCATCAGCGCCTGTCGCGCCGCTTTGTCGGCAGTCTGCCGCCGCAGGCCTACCTGCTGCCGTTGCCGCAGGACGAAGGCGCAGCCATGTTGGCGGCGGTGACCTGGCTCACATTGTACGACGCCGCGACCGCCGGGCAGGGCGGCGTATCCGAGCAGTGCCTCATGCTCAACCGGCCGGAAGGCCGGCAGCTCGTGTTGCTGCCGGGGGCGCTGACCGAGACGGTGGCGTCCATGTCCTGGGGCCAGCCGGTTGATCGCACCTGCATTGTCGATATTGGCGACAGTCAGGCGCCCTGGCGGGCACACCATTCTTACGCCGAGGCAGCTTATGTGCTGGCAAGGCAAATCAATGATCCGACCCTTTCCGTCGCTTCGCTGCGTGAAATCGTACGGAATCTGTCGGGCAGTATCGGTTAAATCTCGTTTGATTGGGGGAGTGTATGGGTAAGGAAAGTACTCAACAAAAATTGTCGCGTGTACGTCCGCCGCGGGTGCAGATCACCTACGACGTGGAGATCGGCGACGCCATCGAAACCAAGGAATTGCCGTTTGTGCTGGGGGTGCTGGGTGATTATTCCGGCCAGAGCAAGGAGCCCCTGCCCAAGCCGAAGGAACGCAAGTTTGTGCAGATCGACCGCGACAACTTCGACGACGTGCTCAAGGGCATGGCGCCGCGCGTGGCGATGAAGGTCGACAACAAACTGAAGGACGACGGCACGCAGATGTCGGTCGAGCTCAATTTTAAATCGCTGGCCGACTTTGAACCGCAAAACGTGATCGAGCAGGTCGAACCGCTGAAACAACTGCTTGAAGCACGCCGCCGCCTCGCCGATCTGCGCAACAAGATGGTCGGCAACGACAAGCTGGAGGAGCTGCTCGACAGCGTGTTGCGTGATACCGAAAAGCTGCGCGAATTGAGCGGCAGCCATGCAAGTAAGGAGTAAATCATGAGCACAGAACACGCTATTGCCACACCCGTTTCTCCGGCTCAGGAAACCACCACCCTGCTCGATAGCATCATCGAACAGAGCCGCATTGCCACCAATGATCTGGAAAAGTCCTACACCCGTGACTTAATCGGCGAACTGGTCGATCAGGTTCTGGCGGGGACCGTGACCATGTCGCGTGACCTGACAGCCAGTATCGATGCACGCATTGCCGAGCTGGATCACCTGTTGTCACAGCAGGTCAATGAAATCATGCACAAGCCGGAATTCCAGCAGCTGGAAGCGTCCTGGCGCGGGCTCAATTATCTGGTGATGCAGTCGGAAACCAGCACCATGCTCAAAATCAAGGTGCTGAACATTTCCAAAAAAGACCTGGTAAAAGACTTCAAGGCGTCGCCGGAGTTTGATCAAAGCGCCCTGTTCAAGAAAATCTACGAAGAGGAATACGGCACCTTTGGCGGCGCGCCCTATGCCGCCCTGGTGGGCGATTACGAGTTTTCCCGTCACCCGGAAGACTTCTACCTGCTGGAAGAGCTTTCGCACGTTGCCGCTGCCGCCCATGCGCCGCTGATTAGCGCCGCTAACCCGGGCTTGTTCGGGTTGGAGAGCTTTGCCGACATCGGTAAGCCGCGTGACCTGGCAAAGATTTTCGACACCGTGGAATACGCCAAGTGGAAATCCTTCCGCGAAAGCGAAGATTCCCGTTATGTCGGCCTGGTGCTGCCACACGTGCTCGGCCGCCTGCCGTATGGTGCCGATAACGTGCCGGTGGAAGCCTTTGCCTTTGAAGAAGACGTCGACGGTACTGATCACAGCAAATACCTGTGGACCAACGCCTCCTATGCCTATGCCGCCCGTCTGACTGACGCTTTTGCCAATTTCGGCTGGCTGGCGGCGATTCGCGGCGTAGAGGGCGGCGGCCTGGTGGAAGGTCTGCCGGCCCACACCTTCAAAACCGACGACGGCGAAGTGGCGCTCAAATGCCCGACCGAGGTGGCCATTACAGACCGCACGGAAAAGGTCCTGTCTGATCTGGGCTTCCTGGCACTGGTGCATTGCAAGAACACCGATTACGCCGCCTTCTTCGGCGGTCAATCGGTGCAAAAAGCCAAGAGCTACAACACGGATGCCGCCAATGCCAACGCACGTCTGTCTGCCCAGTTGCCCTATATCTTCGCCGTATCCCGCATCGCGCATTACATGAAATCCATCATGCGCGACAAGATCGGCAGCTTTGCATCGCGCCAGAACGTGCAGGACTTCCTCAATACCTGGTTGGCGCAATATGTGCTGCTGGACGATTCGGCCAGCCAGGAAGCCAAGTCCAAGTACCCGCTGCGCGAAGCACGCGTGGACGTGGTGGAAGTACCGGGCAAGCCGGGCGTGTACCGCGCCGCGGCCTTCCTGCGCCCGCATTTCCAGCTGGACGAGCTGACCATTTCATTGCGTCTGGTGGCAGAGCTGCCGCAAGCCGCGCGATGAGGATAGAGGGGCGGGCGAAAGTCCGTAACAAAAAATAAGGGGCGGTTTGCCGCCCTCAATACAAGCAGTTTTATCAACCTGGAGAACTAAAAATGGCATTTGATGCTTTTATGAAAATTGATGGTATTCCCGGCGAAAGCTCTGACGACAAACATAAAGACTGGATTGAAATCCAGTCCTTCGGTCATTCTATCGAGCAGCCTGCCCAGGCAACCGCCAGTACTGCCGGTGGTGCAACCGCAGAGCGTGTTAACCACGGTATGTACGAGATTACTCACTTCCTCGATAAAGCCAGCCCGAAAATCTA
>JAJZTZ010000080.1 GCA_021847305.1 Pseudomonadota bacterium
CCCGACGGTGATTTCGGCATCAAATACAATACCGATAACGGCGGCCCGGCACCGGAAAGGTTAACCGACGCCATTTATGCCCGCACCCAGACCATTGGCGAATATCGTATCCTCGATGCCCCCGATGTCAATCTCGACCAGATCGGCGAGCACCGCCTGGGTGAACTGGTGGTTTCTGTAATCGACCCGGTGGCCGACTATGCCGAGCTGATGGAACAGTTGTTCGATTTCGAGCGCATCCGCGCTCTGTTCAAATCCGGTCAATTCAGCATGCGTTTTGATGCCATGCACGCCATTACCGGCCCCTACGCCACGGAGATTCTGGAAAAACGCCTGGGAGCGCCGCTCGGCACTGTGATGCATGGCACCCCGCTGGAAGATTTTGGCGGCGGCCACCCCGACCCCAACCTGGTGTACGCGGAGGAACTGGTCAAGCTGATGTTTGGCGCTAATGCGCCGGATTTTGGGGCCGCTTCAGATGGCGACGGTGACCGCAACATGATTCTGGGCAACGGTTTTTTTGTCACCCCCAGCGACAGCCTCGCTGTGCTGGCTGCCAATGCCACATTGATCCCGGCCTACAGCAAGGGACTGGCTGGCGTAGCGCGATCCATGCCCACCAGTGCAGCCGTTGACCGGGTAGCGGAAAAGCTTGGGCTGGCCTGTTATGAAACGCCGACTGGCTGGAAATTTTTCGGCAACCTGCTGGATGCAGGCAAAATCACCCTGTGCGGTGAAGAAAGTTTTGGCACCGGCTCCGATCATGTACGCGAAAAGGACGGCTTGTGGGCTGTGCTGTGCTGGCTCAACCTGCTGGCTGCAAGACAGCAGCCGGTAGCCGATATTGTCACGCAACACTGGCGCGAATTCGGACGCAATTACTATTCGCGTCACGATTACGAAGAAGTGGATGCGCAGGCAGCGTCTGCCCTCATGCAACACTTGCGTGACAGTTTTGCCAACCTGCCCGGGCAGCACCTGCATGGCATGACAATTAAAGCCTGCGATGACTTCAGCTACACCGATCCGGTCGACAACAGCGTGACACACGGCCAGGGCATTCGCATCCTGTTTACCGACGGCAGCCGCATCGTGTTCCGCTTATCGGGGACGGGCACTGTCGGCGCCACTCTGCGCGTCTACATGGAATCGTTTGAGCCGGATCCCGCCAGGCAGGCACAGGACACCCAGCAGGCCCTGCAACCGCTTATCGCCATTGCCGCGGAACTGGCGCAGATTGCAACGCGTACCGGCCGCAGCCAACCGACCGTGATTACCTGAGCCACAAGGCAAGGCCTGCCAGCAAGCCAACCGCTACCCCGACGAACGCGGGAAGGCATTTGCGCGCCAGCGCCTTGCCGCCCAGCGAGAGCATGATGCCGGCCTTGAAGAACAGGTTGGCGATCACCGCCAGGGTGATCGCCGTCACGGCAACGTCTTCAGCGATTTTCCCCTGTTTGAACAGATGCAGGCTGGAAAGCGTAATGGCATCAACGTCGGTAAGACCGGACACCAGCGCGACGGCATACATCCCCCAGTTACCCACATAGTCCGATAACCAGGCGGACACTGTCAAAACCACGGCATAGACGAGACCAAAGCCCAGTGCGGTTTTGATTTCTGTCGGGTTTTTCACCTCGGGTACGGGCAGGCTGTCCGGCATTTGCATATGGCGGCGCAGCAACCAGGTAATCAGCACACCGACAAACAGGCCGGTAAACATTACCGGCAAAAACACATGCAATACCGCCGGCGCTACTACGGCCGTGAGCATGCCCAGCTTCACCATGACCACCAGATTGGCCGCCAGAATCACCATCACCGCCAAGGGCAAAAGGTCGGCATAACTGCGTGAATGGCGCGAATAGATCACCGTTGTCGCCGTACTGGAAACCAGGCCGCCGAAGAAACCCATCAGCGGCGCACCATAACGCTGGCTGAAAAGTTTCAGTGCCAGGTAACCCGACAGACTGACCCCGGCAATCAGCACCACCATGAGCCAGATATGATGTGGGTTCAGCGCGGCGTAAGGGCCGAACCCCCGGTTGGGCAAAACCGGCAGGATAATGAAGCTCAGCACGGCAAATTGCAGGATGGAGAGGATGTCATGCCGTGACAGACGCTGCGCCATCCCGCGCAGTTCCGCCTTGAAGTGCAACAGAATGGTGACCGTAATGGCCAGCATGATCGCCAGCTGATCGAACTGGAACCACACCAGGGCACCCAGGACGTAGGACACCAGCAAGGCGGCAATAGTAGTGGTACCCGGATCGGGATTGGCCGCCCCGCGGCTGACATACACCGCCACAATCATGCCGCCTACGGCAAGAAAGCCGCTGACCAGTAGCCAGGGCGACTGGAGATGTTCGGCCAGCATCGCCGCCAGGGTTCCCAGCAGCGAGACAATGGCAAAGGTGCGTAACCCGGCCAGCGCAGCTGGATTGCGCTCGCGATCCAAACCGAGCAATAACCCAAGGGCAAGACTGATCACAAAGCGATAGGCATATTCCAGGCCCCCACCCTGCAAATCAAACGGCATGCTTTTCTCCCGACTGTTTTTTTGAGAATAGCACGGATGCCCTCTGGAGAGTGCCGCCAAACGCAGTACAGCTTTACCACAGCCGCACCGATGCACTTTTGCCGCAATAAAAAAGGGTATCCGCTTGCGGATACCCTGTTACAGCACACCCGTTTGACGCCCTCGTTTACCCCTTGGCGAAACTGAACGCGCCGTCGCGGTAATCGACCTTGATGGTGTCTTTGGCCATGAACTTGCCGGCGAGGATTTCTTTTGCCAACGCATTCTCGATCTGCGACTGAATGGCACGCTTCAACGGCCGCGCACCATACACCGGGTCGAAACCGGCCAGCGCGATTTCTGCCAGCGCCGCGTCGGTCACTTCGAGCCCCATGTTCATGGCCGCCAGACGCCTGGACAGGTACTCCAGCTGGATCTTGGCGATCGACTGGATATGCGTGTCGCCCAATGCATGGAACACGACCACCTCATCAATCCGGTTGATAAATTCCGGACGGAAATAGGACTTCACGTCTTCCAGCACACGTGCCTTCACCTCAGCATACGGCTCACCCGCCATGGCCTGGATGTTCTGCGAACCCAGGTTGGAGGTCATTACAATCACGGTGTTCTTGAAATCCACCGTGCGGCCCTGCCCGTCGGTCATGCGGCCATCATCCAGCACCTGCAGCAAGACATTGAACACATCCGGATGAGCCTTCTCCACCTCGTCCAGCAAAATCACGCTGTAAGGTTTGCGCCGCACCGCCTCGGTCAGATACCCGCCCTCGTCGTAACCCACATAGCCCGGAGGCGCACCAATCAGGCGCGATACGGAATGTTTTTCCATGAATTCGGACATATCCACGCGAATCAGGTGGTCTTCCGAATCAAACATGAAGCCGGCCAGCGCCTTGCACAGTTCCGTCTTGCCCACGCCAGTGGGGCCCAGAAACAGGAAAGAACCGTACGGACGATTCGGGTCCGCCAAACCGGAACGCGAACGGCGGATGGCGTCGGCCACCAGGCGCACCGCTTCATCCTGCCCGACTACACGCTGATGCAGGGCATCCTCCATGTGCAACAACTTATCACGCTCACCTTCCATCATCTTGGACACAGGAATACCCGTGGCACGCGACACCACCTCGGCAATTTCTTCCGCTCCTACCTGGGTGCGCAGCAACTGCATGGTCTGGGGCTGGTCTTCATGCGCGGAAGCATGCTTGAGCTGTGCTTCCAGCTGCGGAATCCGGCCGTACTGCAACTCGGACATCTTCTGCCAGTCGCCCTTGCGCTTGGCTTCTTCCATTTCCACGCGCACCTGCTCAAGTTCTTCCTTGATGCTCTGGCTGCCGGCCACCTGGGCTTTCTCGGCTTTCCAGATTTCCTCCAGATCAGAGTACTCGCGCTCCAGACGAGCAATTTCCTGCTCGATCAGTTCAAAGCGCTTTTGCGAAGCCTCGTCCTTTTCCTTCTTCACCGCTTCACGCTCAATCTTGAGCTGAATCAGACGACGTTCCAGCTTGTCCATCGATTCCGGCTTGGAATCGATTTCCATCTTGATGCGGCTGGCCGCTTCATCGATCAGATCAATCGCCTTGTCCGGCAGAAAGCGATCGGTAATGTAGCGGTGCGACAACTCGGCCGCCGCCACAATCGCCGGGTCGGTAATTTCCACGCCATGGTGCAGTTCATACTTTTCCTGCAAGCCACGCAGGATGGCGATAGTCGCTTCCACCGATGGCTCATCCACCAGCACCTTCTGGAAACGGCGCTCCAGTGCCGCATCTTTCTCAATGTATTTGCGGTATTCATCCAGTGTGGTAGCGCCAATACAGTGCAGCTCACCGCGCGCCAGCGCCGGTTTGAGCATATTACCGGCATCCATGGCACCCTCAGCCTTGCCGGCGCCCACCATGGTATGAATTTCATCGATGAAAATAATTGTGCTGCCTTCGTCCTGCGCCAGTTCCTTCAGCACGGCTTTCAGACGTTCCTCGAACTCACCGCGGTATTTTGCGCCGGCCAGCAGGCCCGCCATATCCAGCACCAGCAGTTTTTTATTCTTCAGTGATTCCGGCACCTCGCCGTTAACGATACGCTGCGCCAGACCTTCCACAATGGCAGTTTTACCCACACCCGGCTCACCAATCAGCACCGGGTTGTTCTTGGTGCGGCGCTGCAGCACTTGAATGGCGCGGCGGATTTCATCGTCACGGCCGATCACCGGGTCCAGCTTGCCCATACGGGCACGCTCGGTCAGATCCAGCGTGTATTTCTTCAGCGCCTCGCGCTGGCCTTCTGCTTCCTGAGATTGCACGTTTTCGCCTCCACGAATGGCGGTAATCGCCTGCTCCAGACTGGCCTTGTTGATGCCAGCACTCTTGAGCGCCCGGCCGGTTTCGCCCTTGTCATCCAGCGCCGCCAGAATGAACAACTCGCTGGCAATAAACTGGTCGCCGCGCTTCTGCGCTTCTTTATCGGTCAGATTCAGCAGGTTATTCAGGTCACGCGATACCGTCACATCGCCGCCGTGCCCCTCTACCGTCGGCAGCCGACCGATACTGTCCCGCAACGCCGTTTTCAGCGCTTGCACATTGCCGCCCGCACGTGCCAGTAAGGATGCCGCCCCACTGTCTTCCTGTTCCAGCATGGCCAGCAGCAGATGTTGCGGCTCGATGAACTGGTTGTCATTGGCCACCGCCATGCTCTGTGCATCGCTGATTGCCTGCTGGAATTTCGTGGTCAATTTGTCGAAACGCATGTCTCACCTCGTCTGATCTAGTTGACAGGTATATGGGGGGCGCATTGGGCTTTTCAAGAGTTGATTATCCTTAAACCACTTCCTGTAAAATGTAGCTCATGAATATTGCATCCGAAATTCACAATTCCGTTCGCCAGGCACTGGCCGAAGACATCGGCGCAGGCGATGCCACAGCATCATTGCTGCCTGCCGATTTACAGGCCCGCGCCCGCGTCATCACCCGTGAGCCGGCCATAATCTGCGGTCAACCCTGGTTCGAAGCCTGCTTTAACCAGTTGGACTCGACCTGCCAGATCACCTGGCACGTTGCCGAAGGTCAGCAGGTGACAGCCGATACGCTACTGTGCGAGATCTCCGGCAGTGCCCGCAGTCTGCTCACGGCTGAACGCACTGCCCTCAATTTTCTGCAGACACTTTCTGCTGTGGCGACAGCCACACACCGCTACGTCGAAGCGATCAAAGGCAGCCGTGCAGTGATCATGGACACGCGCAAAACGCTGCCCGGGTTACGCCTGGCAGAGAAATACGCCGTGAAAACCGGGGGCGGCGAAAATCAGCGCATCGGGCTGTTCGACGGCATTCTTATCAAGGAAAACCACATCGCCGCTGCCGGCGGAATTACTGCCGTGCTGGACCTGGCAAAACGCAATAATCCCGGCAATCTGCCGGTCCAGATCGAAGTGGAAAGCCTGGCCGAGCTGGACGAAGCCCTGCAGGCCGGCGCAAAGCTGATTTTGCTGGATAATTTCACACTCGACATGATGCGCGAAGCGGTTGCCCTTACCGCCGGCCGGGCAAAACTGGAAGCATCGGGCAACGTCAACCTGCAAACTGTCGGACAGATTGCCGCAACCGGAGTTGACCGCATTTCCATTGGCGGCCTGACCAAACACATTCAGGCCATCGACCTGTCCATGCGGCTGGAACTGCTGAAATAAAAAAAGGCTGCCGTAGCAGCCTTTTTACTGGTTGCCTTTGTTGCTCTCAGAACAGCGGAGCAATCTGCTGTTCAGCGACCATGAAGGTATACACGAAAGCCGCCAGACCGGCCAGCCACAAACCAATCGCTGCACCTTTAGCCATGCCCGGCTTGAGTGCCACAATGCCCAGACCTACATAGGCAATCAGGCCGATGATCTTGGTGATCACAAAGCCATTAAAGCCCATGCCGCTGGTAAACGCCATGGCAATCCCCGTAGCCAGCAGCAACAGCATGCTCAGACCGGCACCAGCCAGCAGCGGCTTGGCATTCACAGCCGCACTTCCCTTCAGCATAAGTCCGCCGCGTACGGCATAAACCGCCACGGACAGCAGAGCGAACAACTCATGTACAGTTGGCAACAATCCTTCCATCTTCCCTCTCCTTTGTTGTAATTAAACTTTAGTCGTTGGCGTGACGCGCAATCAGATCCTTGATGGCCTGCACATTCACATCCAGCACCTCAAAGCGTTGCGGCAGAGCTTCCAGATTTTCCAGTACCGCCGGACGCTCGGGTTTGCAGCCAAGCGATTCCTCGATAGCATCTTCAAACTTGGCCGGCAAGGCAGTCTCAAGACACACCAACGGGGTCCCCGGTTCGCGGTGCTCCATGCCCACCTTGATACCGTCAGCCGTGTGCGGATCGACCATCACGCCGTAGCGTTCCCATACATCGCGAATGGTTTCCATACGGTCGGCGTGCGTGCTCTTGCCAGACACCATGCCATAAGCCGCCACTTTATCCATCAGGCCTGCTGCCTTCAGGTCAAAGCTCTGGCCTTTATCCACCGCACTCCACAGTTCCGCAACCTGAGCGTAATTGCGAGCGGTGACATCGGCAATAAAGCGTTCAAAATTGGACGCTTTACTGATATCCATCGACGGGCTGGAGGTATGGTAGGTTTGCGCCGAACCCCGCGGGCGATACACACCGGTACGGAAAAATTCATCCAGTACGTCATTCTCATTGGTGGCTACGATCAACTTGTCGACCGGCAGGCCCATCTGTTTGGCAATATGCCCGGCGCAGACATTGCCGAAATTACCCGACGGCACCGAGAAAGACACTTTGTCCTTGTTCGTCTTCGTCACGGCAAAATAGGCTTTGAAGTAGTACACCACCTGAGCCGACACACGTGCCCAGTTGATCGAGTTGACCGCGCCGATGCGGTATTTTTCCTTGTATTCCAGATCATTGGATACAGCCTTGACCATATCCTGGCAATCATCGAACACGCCACGGATCACCAGATTGTGAATGTTGGCATCCTGCAGGCTGTACATCTGCGCCTGCTGAAAGCGGGTCATGCCCTCCTTCGGAGACAACATGAACACTTTCACATTCTTCTTGCCACGCATGGCGTATTCCGCTGCCGAACCGGTGTCACCGGAGGTAGCGCCGAGAATATTGATATCCCGCCCGGCCTTGTTCAGCGCATACTCGAACAAGTTGCCCAGCAACTGCATGGCCATGTCCTTGAAGGCCAGAGTCGGGCCATTGGACAATTCGAGGATGTGCAGGCCGGGTTCCAGTGTACGAATCGGAGTAATCTGACTGTAGTCGGAATCGGGGCGACCATAGCCATACACCGCCGGCGTGTAGGTCTTGTTCACCAGCGCGCGCAGATCGTCTGCCGGAATATCGTCGGCAAAGCGGGACAGGACAGTGAAAGCCAGATCGGGGTAGCTCATCCCGCGCATGGCCTCCAGATCAGCGTCACTGAAGTGCGGGTACACGTCCGGCAAATACAGACCACCGTCTGGCGCCAGTCCACCCAGCAGGATTTGCGAGAAAGATTGTGCAGGTGCGTTGCCGCGGGTGCTGACGTATTTCATTGTGGCGGGTTCCCAATCAGTTGCGGTTGAGTGATTCCATGCGGATACGGGTCACCTTGCCAACAATGCTGGACAGGTCCTCGATCTTGGCTATAGCGGCGTTGATATTTTTCTCAACGGTGACATGGGTCAGGATAATCACCTCTGCCTGGGCCTTTTCGTCATCCACTTCTTTTTGCATCATGGCGTCAATGGAAATTTCCAGATCGGCCAGAATGCGGGTGATGTCTGCCAGCACCCCCGGTTTGTCCTGAGCGGTCAGGCGCAGGTAGTAAGCAGTGCGGACTTCGTCAATCGGCAGTATCGGCGCATCAGACAAGGCATCGGGCTGGAAGGCCAGGTGCGGTACGCGATTGCTCGGATCAGATGTTGCCATACGGGTCACGTCGACCAGATCGGCCACCACCGAGGACGCGGTCGGTTCGGCACCGGCACCGGCACCGTATGACATGGTCGCGCCGACTGCATCGCCCTTCACCAGCACCGCATTCATCACACCGTCGACATTGGCGATCAGGCGGCGCTCCGGAATCAGCGTCGGGTGCACGCGCAGTTCAATGCCCTTTTCGGTACGCTTGGTAATGCCCAACAGCTTGATGCGGTAACCCAGTTCTTCAGCGTACTGGATATCCTGACGGGTCAGCTTGCTGATGCCCTCGATATAAGCCTTGTCGAACTGCATCGGGATACCGAAACCGATGGCAGACAAAATGGTCAGCTTATGCGCTGCATCGACACCTTCGATATCGAAGGTCGGATCAGCTTCGGCATAACCCAGACGCTGGGCTTCTGCGAGCACATCAGCAAAATCGGCGCCCTTGTCGCGCATCTCGGTAAGGATGAAATTGCTGGTGCCGTTGATGATCCCGGCAATCCATTCAATACGATTGGCTGCCAAGCCTTCGCGGATCGACTTGATAATGGGAATGCCGCCGGCCACAGCCGCTTCAAACGCCACCATCACCCCTTTTGCCTGCGCCGCAGCAAAAATCTCGCTGCCATGGATCGCCAGCAGAGCCTTGTTGGCGGTGACCACATGCTTGCCGTTTTCAATCGCCATCATCACCAGATCTTTAGCCGGCTTCAGGCCGCCGATCATTTCCACGACGATATCGATTTCCGGATTATCGACCACGTCAAACGGATTGTTGGTCAGCTTGATGGAACCGTCGGCGTACTTCTGCGCCTTTTCCAGATCGCGCACGGCCGCCATGGTTACGACGATTTCCCGTCCGGCACGACGAGCAATCTCTTCACGATTACGGCGCAACACTGTCAGCGTACCGCCACCTACCGTTCCCAGCCCCAGCAAACCTACCTTGATTGGTTTCATCCAACATCCTCTAACACTTCAACACGGATATACGCCCTTTTGAGGCGGATATCATTTCAACAAACCGTCCTTCTTGAACATCTCCTTCAGACCACGAATGGCCTGACGAGTGCGTTCAAAACCATTTTGGTTCCGGCCGCTGCGCTTAACTTTGCTGCGCAAAGTTAGCCTTCACCGAAACGAAGAACGCTCGTTGCTACAACAAACCGTCCTTCTTAAACATCTCCTTCAGACCACGAATGGCCTGACGAGTGCGTTCAAAACCATTTTGGTTCCGGCCGCTGCGCTTAACTTTGCTGCGCAAAGTTAGCCTTCACCGAAACGAAGAACGCTCGTTGCTACAAC
>JAJZTZ010000081.1 GCA_021847305.1 Pseudomonadota bacterium
CTGTGCCGGGGTAGTGGCCATTTTGCTCGCCAGCGACACTTCGGCATAGTTGGCGTATCCGAGCATGTGCGCAGCCTCCTGACGCAGTTCGAGCAACTGCTTGATCAGCGGGGTGTTGTCCAGTTCCGCCGCGCCGAATTCCGAGGCGCGGGTGACGTGGGCACGGTAGAAGCGCTCACGCAGTTCGCGGTTGTCGGCATACTGCAGAATCGGCAGGAAGGACGGCGCATGCAGAGTGAATTTATAGCCCGGTTTGCCGTCGGCTTCGGCGGCGGCACGCGCTGCTTCCAGCACGTCGGCGGGCAGGCCGGAAAGCTCCTGCTCATTGTCGCTAAACCAGGCAAAAGCGTTGGTGGCGTCGAGCAGATTTTCTTCGAACTTGGCCGACAGGCTGGCCAGCTGTTCCTGGATTTCCATGAAGCGGGCTTTGTGCGCCTCCGGCAGTTCGGCGCCGCCCAGACGGAAATCGCGCAGTTCGTTTTCCACAATTTTTTTCTGCGCCGGCGACAGTGTCATGTATTCAGCCGAGGCGGCGAGTGCCTTGAAGCGCTCGAACAGCACTTCGTTCTGCGACAGCTCCGCATAGTACTGGGTGATTTTGGGCAGGTTGGCGTTATAGACCTCGCGCAGTTCCGGCGAATTCATTACCGAGTTGAGGTGCGACACCTGGCCCCAGGCACGCGACAAACGCTCGTTGGCGTCTTCCATGGGAGCGACGAAGGTGCTCCAGCTGGGCGTGGCCGTTTCGCTCGAGAGCTTCTCCAGCAGGGCGCGGTTCTCCGTCAGCAGGCTGTCGATGGCGGGGCTGACGTGTTCGGGTTTGATGTCGGCAAAGCGCGGCAGGCCGGAAAAATCGAGCAAAGGGTTCATAGCGTCAAGGAGTCCATGCAAAATATACTTTATACTTAAAGTATTGGTTTAAGTTGTCGATGTTTATATCTACTTTGGAAAGTCACTTAACGTGCAAAGTATTCTTTCTCATCATGGCATCACACCTGAAATCGGCGCAGGGGTCTATGTGCACCCGAGCGCAGAAGTGATTGGCGAGGTTCGCATCGGCGCGCAGTCGTCCGTCTGGTGTAAAGCGGTGATTCGTGGCGACGTCAATCATATACATATTGGTCGGGGCACGAATATTCAAGACCTGTCGATGCTGCATGTGAGCCACAAAAGCGCCGCTGACCCGCTGGGGGCGCCGCTGATTATTGGTGATTATGTCACGGTTGGTCACAGCGTCATACTGCACGGTTGCGAAATCGGCGACGAGTGCCTGATCGGCATGGGATCGCTGGTAATGGACAAGGTGGTGATCGAGCCGCGCGTGCTGGTCGGGGCCGGTAGTCTGGTGCCGGAAGGCAAGCGCTTGCAGAGCGGTTACCTGTATCTGGGGCGGCCGGCCAAGCCGGTGCGGCCACTGACTGATGCAGAACTGGCACATTTCCGCTATTCTGCAGAACATTACATCCGCCTGGCGGAAAGCTACCAAACATAACAACCCGGCTGCAGTCGGGGGCAGGAGGAGGGGTCATGGAACTGGCCAAGATGGAAGCGTTGATCGTCGATGATCATCCCGGCATGCGTACGGCCATGCGGCTGACATTGTCGAATCTGGGGGTGACGCGGTCACAGTTTGCCCAGTCGGCCAATGAGGCCATCCGGCGGATCAAGGGGCAGCATTACGACATTATCGTCTGTGACTACAATCTGGGGCCGGAGCAGGACGGGCAACAATTGCTGGAACTGCTACGCCACAATAACCTGATTGATCTTTCCACTATTTTTATCATGGTGACGGCCGAGCGCGCCTATGAAAAGGTGGTGTCGGCAGCCGAGCTGGGCCCGGATGACTACCTGATCAAGCCGTTTACCGCCGAAGTATTCCGGGTGCGGCTGGAGCGGGTGTTACAGAAAAAATCGGCCATGGCCCCGCTTTTCCCGGTGCTGCAGGCGGGCGATGCGGCCAAGGCATCGGAGATGTGCAATGTTCTCGCTGCCAGTCATCCCGCCTACATGATCGACTTTTTGCGCATCAAGGCCGAATTGCTTATGGGCATGGGGCAGGCCGAGGCGGCTCAGCAGGTGTTTGAAGGTATCGTCAGCGAACGCGCGGTACCGTGGGCCAAGCTGGGTCTGGCTCGCACGCTGCGGTTGCAGCAGAAAGACGTGGAGGCCGAGTCGATTCTTGAGGCAGTGATCAATGATTCGCCCGAGTTTCTGGCGGCGTTTGATACCCTGGCTTCGGTCAAGGACAAGCTGGGCAAGAGCGATGAGGCGCAGGGCGTGCTGGGTAAGGCGGTGGCTCTGTCGCCCAATACCCTGGCGCGTCAGCGCATGATGGGCGAAGTGGCGATGCGTAACGGCGACATTGCCGCCGCCGAAGCGGCATATACCACTATTGTCGAGAAGGGGCGTACCTCCTTTTTCCGTGATCCCAACGACTACGTCAATCTCTCCCGGGCATTGCTCGAAGGAGGCAAAAACGAAGACGCCATCAACCGTCTGCGTGAAGCGCGCCAAAGTTTCAGTAATGCGCCGGAAGCGGTGTTTGCCGCATCTGTGATGGAGAGTCAGGCGTATTCGCGCATGGGCAAGGGGGCTGCGGCGAAAGAGGCGCTCGACCGGGCCATGGCGCTGAAAGACAGCGTGCCGATGACGGACGAGCTGAAGCTTGATCTGGCTACCGCCTGCTACCAGAGCGGCAACCCGGCCATGGGTGCCAGCCTGATGGATCAGGTGGTACGCAACCGGCACGAAGATGCTCGTCTGATTGACCGGGTGCGCAAAATCTACACGGATCTGGGGCGACAGCTGGAGGGCGAGCAGCTGGTGCAGTCGAGCACTCAGGCGGTGGTCAACCTCAACAACCAGGGTGTGTTGCTGGCGAAGCAGGGCAATCTGGCCGGTGCGGTCGAGCTGCTGACCGAGGCGGCCGCCCAGTTGCCCAACAATCAGCAGATCGTTCTCAATGCCGCCCATGCCGTATTGACGCTGGTCAATCGTGAGGGCTGGAACCATGATCTGATGCTCAAGACCAAACATTATCTGGATAGCGTGCGCAGCACCGATCCGACGCATGCCAAGCTGGTGCAGCTGCAAACATTGTTCAACGATGTGCAGAACAAATACGGGAGCCGGGTATGAGCGAACAGGATGATGTGCTGATGCCGGCCATGCTGGCGGCCTCCCTGCATGAAGTGAAAAATATGCTGGGTGAGCTGACCTTGTCGCTGGACGCCTTGCAGCAGCAATGTCCGCAGCAGGGTGAATCGATTGGGGAAATGCGTTTTGTAACACGCCAGGTCAGTGATCGCCTGGTTCAGGTGCTGCTGCTGTACAAGAATGACGCCGGTGCGCTGCGACCCAATATTGAAGCGGTTCCGCCGGCGGATGTGCTGGAGGAAATGCTGGTCGAGACGCGCAGCCTGGCTGGCGATCGGCTGGTGGTGACGCTGGAGGGCGAGGAAGCGCCGCCGTACGCCTACTTTGACCGCTATCTGTGCGAAATGGCGCTGCTGAACGCCATCCACAATGCGCTGCGCTTTGCTCACAGCCGCATCGTGATCGGCGCAGGCAAAATCGGCAATGCTCTTTGTTTTACCGTCGAAGACGATGGCCCCGGTTTTGTGCCGGATATTCTGCAGCGGGCGATCTCGCCGGGCGGGCACAGTCGTGACGGCGGAACCGGGCTGGGATTGTATTTCGCCGATCGCGTGGCGCGGCTGCACTGCAACAATACCGGCGAGTGCGGTCGCATCCAGCTGGACAACAACAGTGTACTGGGAGGCGCGCGTTTCCTCCTGATTCTGCCTTGAGCCGGGTCATGTACAATTGCGGGCATGGTTAGGCTTGCAGACTGAATGAGACCACTTGCTATTGAATTGTGGCGCCAGCTGGCTGACGGAACCCTGAAATCAGGTGACGAGCTGGCGGGCGTCCTCAACGTATCGCGCGGCAGCGTCATGAATGCCGCCAATGAATTGCTGGAAGCCGGCGTCAACGTCTACAAGATTCGCGGTCAGGGCTATCGCCTGCCGCAGGCAGTCGAATTGCTCGACGCCGCGCAGCTGAATACCCTGCTGGCAGATCTTGCCTTGCCGCTTGAAGTGCTGCCGGTGATTGATTCGACCAATACCTGGCTGCTGCAGGGGCGGCGCGAGCAGCCGCGCCAGCTGGTGGCGGCCGAGGTGCAGCTGGCCGGGCGGGGGCGCCGCGGCCGCAGCTGGCTGGCGAGCCCGGGCGGCAGCCTGACCTTTTCCCTGGCCTGGCGCTTTTCTCTTGGCATGGCCGCCCTGGGAGGGCTCAGTCTGGTGGTCGGTCTGGCGATTGTGCGGGTGTTGCGGCGGTTCGGTGCCGATGAAGTCATGCTCAAATGGCCCAACGACGTGGTGCACCAGTACCGCAAGCTCGCCGGCGTGCTGATCGAATTGCAGGGCGATATGCTGGGGCCGGCTACGGCCGTGGTCGGTATCGGTCTGAACCTGACGCTGGATACCCTGCAACGGCAGCAGATCGACCAGTCCGTCGCCGACTTGTCCATGCTCGGTGTGCAAGCGGGGCGCAATGCTTTGTTGGCCGAGCTGGTGCGCGAATTGCACGGCCTGCTGCAACAGTTCGAACACAGCGGTTTTGCTCCGCTGGCGGACGAATGGACACACTATCACGCCTATCACAACAAATCCGTGCGCCTGCTGCTGGGCGGCGGACAGGAAACCCAGGGCTGGGTGCGCGGTGTCAACGATCAGGGCGCCTTGCTGCTGGAGACGGCCGAGGGCATAAAGCCCTACCATGGCGGTGAAGTGAGTCTGCGGCGCCTGGAGTCGGCGCTGTGATGCTCCTCATCGATGCCGGCAACAGCCGCCTGAAATGGGGCGTCTGGCAGGCATCCGGCTGGCTTGAACAGGGTAGTCTGGCCAACGACAATCTGCCCGACCGCGCTCCCTGGCAGGCATTCGCGCCGTTTGTCGCCGCCTGGGTTGCACAGGTTGGCCCGGCGCACGTGGCCGATTGGGTTCGGCAGCATACGACAGCGCACGCATGGCACTGGCCGCATGCCATGGCGCAGCAGTGCGGCGTGGAAAACCGTTACCGGCAACCGGAACAGCTGGGAGTGGACCGCTGGCTGGCTTTGATTGCCGCGCGTGGCAGACATGCCGGCCCGTTGCTGGTGGTCAGCAGCGGTACGGCTGTAACGGTGGATGCGCTGGATGGCGCGGGTGTGTTTCTCGGTGGGGCCATTCTTCCCGGTCTTGGCCTGATGCGTGCAGCGCTGACAAGCCGGACCGCGCAATTGCAGGATGTGCCGGGGCAGTGGCAACGTTTCCCGCGCGACACCGCTGACGCGATTCAGACCGGCTGTGTCAATGCGATCGCCGGCGCGATTCGGACACAGTGGCAGGCGCTGGCGGAACTGCAACCGCCGCAGCTGTGTCTGCTTACCGGTGGTGATGCGGCTGAATTGATGCCGCATCTGCCCGGCTTGCCGGTGCAGCGGGAAGATAATCTGGTACTGGAAGGTTTGTTAAGGGTCGCGCAATCATGATGCGTTTGCTGTTTGTCTTGCTGCTGCTGGCCAATCTGGCTCTGGCGGCATACTGGTATAACGGGGTCCACCGGCAGAATGCGGTGACGGCGTCGCCCCAATTGCACGCCGAGCAGATACATCTGCTGTCTGCCGCCGAGGTGGCTTCGGCGCTGGCGGCTGCCAGTGCCGTCTCACCGGTTGCGGCTACTCCGGCAGCGCAGCCGGTGGCCGTGTGCATGCAATGGGACGGCCTGTCAGCCAGGAGCGCGGATCTGGCGCGTGCGCAACTGCAGTCGGCTGGAGTTGGCGGCGCCATCGACGTGCAATCCCTGGCGCCCAGCGATGCCAAACATTGGGTATACATGCCGCCGCAAGGCAGCCGGGCCAATGCGGAAAAGAAAATTCACGAACTGGAAGCGCTTGGCGTGACCGAGTACCACCTCGAAGCCGGTGAGGGAAAGTGGCAATGGGCGATTTCGTTGGGGGTATTCTCCAATGAGGAGCGGGCGCAGAAATTCCTTGAAGAACTGCGGCAGAAAGGCGTGCGTTCCGCCCGCATGGGGCCGCGCGA
Organism: Pseudomonadota bacterium; assembly: GCA_021847305.1. Classification (GTDB taxonomy): domain Bacteria; phylum Pseudomonadota; class Gammaproteobacteria; order Burkholderiales; family JAJZQI01; genus JAJZQI01. The sequence continues at coordinate 6,093 of JAJZTZ010000081.1, forward strand.
TGCCGCCATCACCAGCGTCACACTGCGCTTCAATGTGCCCGATGATTCCTGGGTCGACAAACTGGTAAGCATCCGTCAGCAATTTGCCGGTTCGAATTTGCGCGCTGTGGAGTGTAAGTAAGGCAGGACGGAGCTGGCGGGACTGAGGACTGAGTGAAAAACCGCTTGCCCCGGTCAGGCGCGTGAGGTGCAATTTTTACACTCCTCAGTCCTCAGTCCTCCAGGGAAACAGCTTGCCCGGATTGAGAATCAGGTTCGGATCAAAGGTTTTCTTGATGTCGCGCATCAGTTGCAGGGTAACCGGGTCGATTTCGCGGTCGACATAGGCGCGTTTTTCGCTGCCGACGCCATGCTCCCCAGACAGGGTGCCATTCAGTTCCAGTACCAGTGAGAAGATTTCGTCCAGGCAGGCGTGGGCGCGCTGCATTTCTTCCGGATCGTCCGGGTTGACCAGCAGATTGACGTGAATGTTGCCGTTGCCGGCGTGGCCAAAATTGGCGTTGGCGACCCGGTGCTTGCTGCTCAGCCGTTGCAAGCCGCTCATCAGATCTGGCAGGCGCGAGACCGGCACCACGACATCTTCGTTGATTTTTTTCGGCGCAATATCGCGCAGCAGCGGCGACAGGGCTTTGCGTGCCGCCCACAGGCGAGCGGTGTCGGGCGCCTCCTGGGCGCTGATCAGGCCTGGGTTTTGCAGTGCCTGCAGAATGGCGGCGGCGGTTTCACTCAGTTCGTGGGCGCTGCCGTCGATTTCGATCATCAGCATGGCCTGGGTGTCGTCAGGCAGCAAGCCGGGCTGACGGGCGCGGATCAGCTGCAGCGAGGCGGCATCGAGCAATTCCAGTGCGCTGGGAATGTGCGGTTGCGCCATGACTGCGGCAATGGCGCGAGCGCAGCTTTCAATGTCGCGGTAGTGGGCGGTGATGCCGCCGGTTTTTTCCGGCAGGGGCGTGAGTTTGAGGGTCGCCTCGGTGATGACTGCCAGGGTGCCTTCCGAGCCGATCAGCAGTCGGGTGAGGTCATAACCGACCACGCCTTTGGTGGTATAGCAGCCGGTGCGGATGATGTCGCCCTTGCCGGTGACGGCTTTCAGCCCGAGCACGTGGTCGCGCGTCGTGCCGTATTTCACCGCGTGCGGTCCGCCCGCACCGGTGGCGAGATTGCCGCCGACGGAACAGAAAGGCGCGCTGGTGGGGTCGGGGGGCCAGAAAAAACCGTGCGGTTTAACACTGTTCTGTACGGTCTGGTTGAGTACGCCGGGTTCGACCACGATGGCGCGGTTGGCCGGGTCGACCTGGATGACGCGGTCCATGCGCTCCAGCGACAGGGCGATGCCGCCCTGCTCCGGCAGGCTGCCGCCCGCCGTGCCGGTACCCCGTCCGCGCGGCGTGACGGGCACGCCGAATTCGTTGGCTAGCAGGATAGTCTGGCGGATTTCTTCCGCGTCGAGCGCAAATACCACGGCTTGCGGCAGGGTGATGCGCCGGCTGTTGTCGTAGGCGTAGGCCAGGCAGTCAGCCGGGTCGGTCAGCACGCGCTCGGCTGGCAGCAGGCTGTTCAGCCGGGTCAGCAGCGCGGCGGGCAGACTGTTCACGATGTGGCGCGTATGCGTTCGACCAGCGAGGTGGTCGAGCGATTCACTTCAAACGGAATGGAATGCACGCTGCCGCCCCAGCCGAGCACTTCAGCATAGCCGACAATTTTTTCCACCGGCCAGTCGCCGCCTTTGACCAGAATGTCGGGACGGGCTTCGAGGATACGCTGCAGCGGAGTGTCTTCGTCAAACCAGGTGACCAGCGAGACGGATTCCAGCGCCGCGAGCACGCTCATGCGGTCATCGAGCTGGTTGAACGGCCGGTCGCCGCCCTTGCCCAGGCGCTTGACCGAGGCGTCGGTGTTGGCGGCCACGATCAGGCTGGCGCCGAGGGCGCGGGCCTGGGCCAGATAGGTGACATGGCCGCGGTGCAGGATATCAAAGCAGCCGTTGGTGAAGACCAGCGGACGCGGCAGCGCGGCGAGCTTGTCAGCCAGCTGTCCGGGTTGGCAGATTTTGTCAAAGAAATCCGGTTGCGGGTAGCTCATGTCAGTCGATGTATTCGAAAATGCGCACGACTTTCTGTACGCCGGCGGTGGTACGGGCAATTTCGGTGGCGTCGTCGGCTTCCTTGTGTGACACCAGACCCAGGAGGAAGACCGTGCCGTTTTCGGTGACTACTTTGACATGGTTGAGGTCGAATTTATGCGCGTCGATGAAGCGCGCTTTGACCAGCGACGTCAGATAGGCGTCGTTGCTGCGTGACGCCAGCGATGTGGGGGCTGCGACGACGATCTCATTATGCACTGAGCGGACGTTGGTTATCCTGGCGGCCAGATTTTCCGCCTGCTGGCGCAGCGCGTCGGTGGTGGCTTCGCCGGTCAGCAGTACGCTGCGGTTGACGCTGGTGACGTTGACGTGAACCTGGTCGCCGAGCTGGTCGGAGATGTCGCGGTCGGCTTTGAGTTCGATTTCCTGGTCTTCAATGAAGGTACCGGAGGTGCGGCGGTCATCCGCCATGATCACGCCGGTGCCGACGCCTGCGGCAACCACGGGAAAGCAGCCGCTCAGGCTGGTGCCCAGGCCGGCGGCCAGGGCAAGGGTCAACAGGGTCTTGTTCATTCCTCTTCCGCTCCTAATAACATGCAGTCAACCGCATCGCAGATGCAGTGAATGGCCAGCAGGTGAACTTCCTGGATACGCGCCGTGATGCTGGCCGGTACACAGATATGGACGTCATTGCCGCCCAGCAGTTCCCCCATTTTTCCGCCGTCGCGGCCGGTCAGGGCAATTACCTGCATTTCCCGCTCATGGGCCGCTTCAATGGCACGCACCACGTTGGCGGAGTTGCCGCTGGTGGAAATGGCCAGCAGCAGATCGCCTTTGTGGCCGAGTGCGGTGACCTGTTTGGAGAAGATCTGCTCAAAGGCGTAGTCGTTGGCGATGGAAGTGACGGTGGAGGCATCGGTGGTTAGCGCAATGGCAGCCAGACCGGGGCGATCGCGATCAAAACGGTTGAGCAGTTCGGAAGAGAAATGCTGGGCGTCGGCAGCCGATCCGCCGTTGCCGCAGGCGAGAATTTTGCCCTCGTTAAGCAGGCACTGCACCAGCAGTTCGGAGGCCCGGGCCAGCGGCTCGCTCAGCAGGTCGGCGACCTGCAGTTTGAGGTGGGCGCTGTCATTGAAGTGTTGGTGAATGCGCGCAATCAGATCCATGGTTCTATCAAGCTGTTGTTTGACCGTGAAGTCGTCATTCTAGCAGAGAGCTTGCTGGGTCAGGGGCGAAAGGCATCGCGCAGCCAGTCGATGCGTTCGCCATCAAGGGCGGGCAGCAGCAGGGCATCGAACCGGCAGGGCGGCAGGGTGGCGAAGCGCAGCAAGTAGTGCTCTGCGGCACAAATCAGCCGGGCCTGTTTCTGGGCTGTGATGCTGGCGGCGGCACCGCCGAAATCAGCCCGACTGCGCAGACGTACTTCGACAAAAACCAGGGTTGCGCCCTGACGCGCGATCAGGTCAATCTCGCCGCCGCGCACGCGGAAATTGCGCTCCACAATGGTCAGACCTTGCCGTTGCAGGAATGCCGCGGCAAGGTCCTCAGCCTGTTGGCCGCGGTTTTTCACTGGCTGGCGGTGTCCTGCCGCACTA
>JAJZTZ010000082.1 GCA_021847305.1 Pseudomonadota bacterium
GCTAGTTTCCGCAGTGGCCAAGAAATTTATCTGTATCGCCGACGAATCCAAGCTGGTCGGCATGCTGGGCAAATTCCCCCTGCCGGTCGAAGTGATCCCCATGGCGCGCAGCTATGTGGCCCGCGAACTGGTTAAACTGGGCGGCAATCCGGCATTGCGCCAGGGTTTCACCACTGACAACGGCAATGTGATTCTGGATGTGCATGGTCTGTCCATCATGAACCCGGTTGAACTGGAAGCCAAGATCAACGGTATCGTCGGTGTGGTAACCAACGGTTTGTTTGCTGCCCGTGCCGCTGACGTACTGTTGCTGGGCACGGCATCCGGCGTCAAGACCATGACGGCGGAGTAAGAAAAACTTCACAAACGGGCCCCGGTAACTATGCTTAAATAGCCTGTTATGAAATAAAACGGGGTCTGCGCCAATGGAACTGGAAAAAATGTCTGAGCATAGCTACAAGCAGTACGACGCTGATCTGGAAGCAATCCGTTCGCGTGTGATGGAAATGGGCGGCCTGGTGGAAGAGCAGATCCATCTGGCGATTGAAACGCTCAAAACCGGCAGCGAGAAGCTGGCCGACCAGGTTATTGCCAACGACATGCGCGTCAATGCTCTGGAAGTCAATATTGACGAACTGTGCACCATGCTGATTGCCAAGCGGCAGCCGGCAGCCGGTGATCTGCGTATGATCATGACCGTGGTGAAGACCATCACAGATCTGGAACGGATTGGCGACAAGGCGGAAAAAATCGCCCGTCTGACCAAGCAGATCAACCAGCAGGGCATGATTTCCCGGCTGCGTACCGGTGAAATCGAACGCATGTCGCAAATCGTCGTGGAAATGCTGCGTGAGGCGCTCGACAGTTTTGCCCGCATGGATGCCACCAAGGCGGCGGATATTGCCCGTCGCGACAGGGAAGTGGATGAAGTGTGCGATGGCGTGCTGCGTCAGCTGATCACCTACATGATGGAAGACCCGCGCAATATCACCGCGTTCCTCGATGTGATGTTCGTGACCAAGGCTATTGAGCGGATCGGTGACCATGCCACCAATATTTCCGAATATGTGGTGTACATGGTTAAAGGCAAAGATGTACGCCATACCACCGTGGAAGATCTGGAGCGTCAGGCGCGCGGCGAATAAGCCGGGTCCGGCCCAGTCAAGGCAATAAAAAAGGGAGCCAAGGCTCCCTTTTTTATTTTGTCCTGCTGGACTCAGTGCGACGGCGGCACGAAGCCTGTCGGCATTTCCGCGCCCTCGCCGAAGAAATAGGCTTCCATCTGCTTGGCCAGGTACTGACGGGCCTTGCTGTCGGTCAGGTTCAGGCGGTTTTCATTGATCAGCATGGTCTGGTGCTTCAGCCAGGTTTGCCAGGCTTCCTTGGATACGTTTTCGTAAATGCGCTTGCCCATTTCGCCCGGTACCGGGGGAAATGCCAGACCTTCGGCCTCGCGGCCCAGTTTGATGCAATTAACCATGCGGGTCATGAGGTTCTCCTGTTTGCTTTCATAGAATGCCCGCTAGTTTAACGCGAAAGAGGGCAAGGGAGAAGGTCGGGGGGGGGCTGAGGTGCGAGTGGTCTGCCGCCCTGTTTGAGAAAAGCGGAGGGGCGGCAGATGCCAAGCCGCCCCCGGCTTGAGGTTTAAAACCTACCCCAGCTGTTTTACAAATACCTTGGAGCGGCGCTGGTAGTTGTAGAGCTCCTGCTTTTCCGTCGGCAGGTCATCGATTTTGCCCTGCTTGAAGCCGCGTTCGACAAACCAGTGTTCGGTGCGCGTGGTGAGGGCAAACAGCCGGGTAAGGCCCTGGTTGCGCGCCAGCACCTGCATGTGGTCGAACAGCCGCTCGCCGCGGCCGCTGTTGCGGTAGTCGGGGTGTACGGCCAGGCAGGCGAGCTCGCCCATGGCGGCGTCGGGGTAGGGATAGAGCGCAGCGCAGCCGATCACCATGCCGTCATGCTCGAGGATATAAAACAGCTCGACTTCCATTTCCAGCCGCTCGCGGCCGCGCCGTACCAGAATGCCGGCCTGCTCCAGCGGTTCGATCAGCTGCAGAATCGCGCCTACGTCATCAATGTTGGCCTTGCGCAGGGTTTCCACCGGTTCGTTGGCGATCATGCTGCCCACGCCTTCGTGGGTAAACAGTTCTTGCAGCAAACCGCCTTCAGTGTGACGGTTGATCAGGTGAACACGGTTGACGCCGCCGCGGCAGGCGTCAATGGCACAGGGCAGGTAGTAATCCAGATCGCTGTCGGTCGGCCGCTTTTGCGCCTTGAGCCATTTGGCTGCTTCCGCCGTGGTGACGGTTTTGGGCAGCGCATCATTGGCCGCATCCATCAGGAAGATCAGCTTTTCTGCTTTCAGGGCAATGGCGGCACTGGTGGCTACGTCTTCCAGAGTCAGGTTGAAAACCTCGCCGGTCGGCGAATAGCCCAGCGGCGACAGCAGTACGATGGCGCCGGAGGCCAGACTTTCGTTGATCGCGGCGGCATCCACCTTGCGCACTTCGCCGGTGTGTTCCAGGTCAACACCTTGCCACACGCCGCCGGGCTTGGCGGTAACGAAGTTGCCGCTGGCCACGCGGATATCCGCTCCGGCCATGGGCGAATTGGCCAGGCCCTGCGACAGCAGCGCCTCGATTTCCACCCGCACGATGCCGACCGCCTCTTTTACGCAGGTCAGTGCGGCTGCGTCGGTAACCCGCAGACCGTCGACATACTTGATGGTGGCGTTGATTTCCTTCAACCGGGTTTCCACCTGCGGCCGCACACCATGCACCAGGACCAGGCGCACGCCCAGGCTGTTCAGCAGGTTGAAGTCGTGTGTCAGCTCAACGAACAGGCCGTCATCCACGACTTCGCCGCCGAAAGCGATCACAAAGGTCTTTTTGCGAAAGCCGTGGATGTATGGCGCGGCAGTGCGGAACCATTTGACGAACTGGGCCGGGTGACAGGTGTTGTTGGGTTTGTTCATGTGGCGAAATCTCCCCACAGGGTTTGCATGGCAGACAGGGCGGCCAGTGCCGCCGTTTCGGTACGCAAAATGCGCGGTCCGAGATGGATGCCCAGCGCACCGGCGTGCTGGGCGGCTTGCCGTTCGGTGGGCTCAAAGCCACCTTCCGGGCCGATCAGCAGGGTGGCCGAAGTGCAGCGCGGCAAACTTGATAGTGAGCGCTCACCGCCGGGGTCGAGCATGATCAGGGTGTCGGACTCGCGTTCGGCCAGCCACAGCGGCAGCGGTTTGGGCGGCAAAACTTGCGGCACGATGGCGCGGCCGCTCTGTTCGCAGGCGGATACCACCACGTGCTGCCAGTGCTGCTGGCGTTTCGCGGCCTTTTCCGGCGACAGTTTTACCACGCTGCGCTGGGTCTGCAGCGGCTGAATGCAGTGCACCCCCAGTTCGACGGCCTTTTGCAGGGTGAATTCCATCCGTTCGCCGCTGGAGATTCCCTGCGCCAGCGTGACTTTGAGGCTGGATTCCGCCAGCGCTTCCTGGCGCAGCAGAATTTCCGCCGCCACGTACTTGCCGCTGACCACCAGCAACGCGCGGTAATCATAGCCGTCGCCATTGAACAGCAGCAGATTGTCCCCCTGGCTCATGCGCAGTACTTTTACCGCATGATGGGCGGCCCACTGCGGCAGCTCAACCGTAATGCCGGGCTGCAGGGGCGAGGAAACATAAAACCGCGAAACGCGCATGGGATTCCGAATACGAAATGTATGTTAGAGTTTTCCGGAAGATTATCACATTTTGAACTGGAGATTGGCGAATGGTAAGCCTGGAAACCCCCGTATGCGATTTTGGCTGGAAAGCTGTGGATTTTGATCTGCCCGGTGTGGACGGCAAACGTTACAACCTGAGCAATGCCATGGGGGAAAACGGTTTGCTGGTGATGTTCATCTGCAATCACTGCCCGTATGTGAAAGCGATTCGCCAGCGTCTGGTGCGCGATACGCTGGAGCTGCGCAAGCACGGCATCAATACCATCGCCATCATGTCCAACGATCCGGCTGAATACGAGGAAGACAGCTTCGCCAACATGCGTCAGGTGGCGGACGATTTTGCCTTTCCCTTCCCCTACGTGCTGGACGAAACCCAGGAAGTCGCCAAGGCGTACGGGGCCGTGTGCACACCGGACTTCTTCGGCTTCAACCGCAATCTGGAATTGCAGTACCGCGGCCGTTTCGATGCTTCACGCAAGGAAACCGCTCCGGAAGGCGTGCGCCGTGACCTGTTTGAAGCCATGCTGGAAGTGGCACAAAGTCAGCACGGCCCGAAGGAACAAATTCCCAGCATGGGCTGTTCCATCAAGTGGCGTCACGAATAAGTCCGGGAGCCGGTTTGCCCCAGGCTTGCCGGTCGCTGCAATGCCCGTTTTTACAGTAGTGTTAAAACGGAAATTCATGCTAACCTTGAAGTTCAATCGGGCGTTCCGTCAGTGCGCCCGTCTCACGTGTTTTGGACAATGTCATGCTCAAGCAGGTAATGAATGTGGTGCGCAAAGTGGCGGAAGAACAGGTTCTGCCCTACTACCTTAATGTAGCGCGGCATCACAAAGCGGATGGCAGCATCTTCACCACGGCTGATCTGGCGGCGCAGGAAGCGCTCACCAATGAGCTGATGGCGTTGCATGATTGCCCGGTGCTCGGCGAGGAAATGACGCTCGAGGAGCAGGAGCAGCTGTGGCATGAGCATGCCGACGGGCTGTGGGTGGTTGACCCCATCGACGGAACCTCCAACTTTGTTAACGGTCTGCCTTACTTTGCCGTGTCTGTCGCGCTGATGCGCCAGGGGCGCAGCGTTTTGGCCTGTGTCTACTCGCCAATCGATTGCGAAATGTTTTCCGCGGAAGTCGGTAAGGGCGCTTATCTCAACGGTGAGCGCCTGCCGATCAAGCAGGCGGCCCCGAAACAGCTGCACCAGGCCATGGCCGGGATCGATTTCAAGCGTCTGTCCGGTCCGCTGGTGCGCCGCCTGGTGGAGGAGCAGCCGTACAGCTCGCAGCGTAATTATGGCGCCAGCACCCTGGACTGGTGCTATGCCGCCGCTGGCCGCTTCGATGTTTACCTGCATGGCGGACAGAAGCTGTGGGATTATGCGGCCGGCTCCCTGATCCTGCAGGAGGCCGGTGGTCACCTGTGTACGCTGGAAGACGACGACTTCTGGCTGGCGCCGGTGTGGAAGCGTTCGGTTATTGCCGGTCTGGATACAGAGTTGTTCGCCAATTGGCGCGACTGGTTGCGGCAGGCCTGAGTACACTGGCGTTTCAGCAGTGTGCTTCGTGGTGGCCGGATGCAAACCACACGGCGCATTTGTAAACGGTTGCCCCGGCCGGTAAATCCACGGTTGCCCGCGGATTACGCGGGGCGTAGAATAATGACACTGATATTATGGTGATCAAATAACGTGGTTTTCTCGTTCTTCAAAAAAGGCAAGGCTGACGAGCCGACCCGGGCCGGCGAAAAGATGCCGGCACCCAAGCCGGCGGCGCCTGCAGTGCCGGTGCGCGCGGCGGCTCCAGAACCTGCCGTTGCGGAAGAACCGGTTGACCAGCTCACCACCATGATCGGCGACCTGCCCAGCCTGGGCGGGATGCTGGTCGAAGAGTCCGGTTTTGACGACAGCGGCGTTGCCCGCGCGCTTTCACCCGTGGCTGAAGAAGCCGCCATCTACTTTGCCAACAACAAGCCGCTCGATGCCATCCGCGTGCTGGGCGAGTGGGTCAAGCAGCCGGAAGCCAAAGACGATGTGCAGCCCTGGTACATGCTGTTTGATCTGTATCAGCTGTCGGGCATGCAGCAGGCGTTTGACGAACTGTGTATCCATTTTGTTGAGGTGTTCCTCTGTTCTCCGCCCTTGTGGCGTGGCAAGAAGGTGGAAAAAGCCGCTCCGGTGGCGGCCCCGGTGGCCAACAAAGCCAGCAATTATCTGGCGCTCACCGGCGTTATTTCAGTTGATTCCAAGCCGCAGATCGAACAGATGCGCCAGATTCTGGAAAAGCAGGGCGAGCTGCAGCTTGATGTATCGAAAATCCAGGCACTGGAGTCGTCCGGCAGTGCCCTGCTGTTACAAACTTTCCAGAAATTCCGCCGCGGCGGCGCCAGGGTGCAACTTGGCGGCACCGGCAACCTCATCGGCTTGCTGAAAAAACAGACGCAGGAAGCCGGACCGGCCGAACACTGGCTGCTGCTGATGGAAATTTATCAGCTGCTCGGTCGCGAGGCCGATTTTGAAGAACTGGCGATTGAATACGCCGTCACCCTGGAAGTGTCGCCGCCGTCATGGGAGGCGGTAGCAACACGCATGACCGCGGTTGACAGCGAACCGGCAGCCGCTGAAGTCGAGCAGGAAAAGCCGGCCGATGTGTTCCACCCGCAAGGCGAAATTGCCGGTAACATCCAGCCTGTTCTGCAAGCTTTCCGGGCTTATGTCGAAGCGCATCAACAAGTGGTTGTCGATCTGGCTGACGTAACCCGTGTCGATTTCGTTTCCGTCGGCGACCTGATGAATGAACTGATGGCCCTGATGGCCAACGGCAAGCAGGCCAACCTGCTTAACGTCAATGAACTGATCATCGCCCTGTTCCAGACCATGGGACTGGACGATTTTGTCGTCATGCACCGGGCCAAGGATCGTACTGCCCGGGCAAAGAAGTGCGTCTGATTGTCCTCTAAGCGCCAGGCGCTTTACTCTGTAGTCAAATCGAGAATTTCCATGGATCAATATCACGGTACCACCATCCTCTCGGTGCGCCGAGGCAACCGCGTCGCCATGGGCGGCGATGGCCAGGTGACACTGGGCAATATCGTCATCAAACCCACTGCGCGCAAAGTGCAGCGACTCTATCGCGGACAGATTCTGGCTGGTTTCGCTGGCGCCACGGCGGATGCCTTCACCCTGCTGGAGCGTTTTGAGGCCAAGCTGGAAAAACATCAGGGGCATCTGCTGCGCTCTGCCGTCGAGCTGGCCAAAGACTGGCGCACCGACCGCATGCTGCGCAAACTGGAAGCCATGCTGGCGGTGGCCGACCGCGACACGTCGCTCATCATCACCGGTAACGGCGACGTGCTCGATCCGCCCGATGGTCTGGTGGCCATCGGCAGTGGCGGTGCCTACGCCCAGTCGGCCGCGCGCGCCCTGCTGGATGAAACCGAACTGGACCCGGCTGTTATCGTGAAAAAGTCGCTCACCATTGCCGGCGATCTGTGTATCTACACTAACCAGAATCACGTTATCGAAATACTTGAATAAGCGGCAGGTGGCTCCCACTTCCTGTTTCTTATCACCTACTTCCGAGTCTGACCATGTCTGAAATGTCCCCGCAGGAAATCGTTCACGAACTGGATAAACACATCATCGGCCAGCAGGCGGCCAAAAAGGCCGTCGCGGTGGCCTTGCGCAACCGCTGGCGCCGTCGTCAGGTGGCTGATCCGTTGCGGCAGGAAATTACGCCGAAAAACATCCTCATGATCGGTCCGACCGGTGTGGGCAAAACTGAAATCGCCCGTCGTCTGGCCCGTCTGGCCAATGCGCCGTTCATCAAGGTGGAAGCAACCAAGTTTACCGAAGTCGGTTACGTCGGCCGCGATGTGGAAACCATCATTCGCGATCTGGTGGAAATCGCCATCAAGCAGACGCGCGAGCTGGAAATGAAAAAACAGCGCCACCGCGCCGAAGACGCGGCGGAAGATCGTATCCTCGATATCCTGCTGCCCGGCGCACGCGACATTGCCGCCCGTCTGGGTGCGGAAACCACGCCGAGCGCCGAGGAATCGGCCACGCGGCAGAAATTCCGCAAGAAACTGCGTGAAGGCGAACTGAACGACAAGGAAATCGAGCTCGACGTAGCGTCAACTCCGGCGCAAATGGAAATCTTCGCCCCGCCGGGCATGGAAGATCTGACCAGCCAGATCCAGGGCATGTTCCAGCAAATGGGCACCCAGCGACGCCAGACGCGCAAAATGAAAATCGCCGAAGCGATGAAAGTCCTGATCGACGAAGAGGCCGCCAAGTTGGTCAACGAAGAAGAGATCAAGCTGGCTGCACTCAACAACGTGGAGCAGAACGGCATTGTCTTCATCGATGAAATCGACAAGATTTCCAGCCGTGGCGAGGGTCAGAGCGGCGCCGAAGTGTCGCGTCAGGGCGTGCAGCGTGACTTGCTGCCGCTGGTGGAGGGCACCACCGTGTCCACCAAACACGGCATGATCAAAACCGACCATATCCTGTTCGTCGCCAGCGGTGCATTCCACCTGTCCAAGCCGTCCGATCTGATCCCTGAACTGCAGGGGCGTTTCCCCATTCGCGTTGAGTTGCAGTCCCTCAGCGTGGAAAATTTCGAGCAGATCCTCACCCAGACCGATGCCTGCCTGACCCGTCAGTACGAAGCCCTGCTGGCCACCGAAGGGGTAAAACTGGAATTCCGCGCCGACGGCATCCGCCGCCTGGCCGAGATCGCCTGGCAGGTAAACGAAAAAACCGAGAACATCGGCGCGCGCCGCCTGTACACCGTCATGGAGCGGCTGCTGGAAGAGATTTCCTTTGAGGCCGGTCGCCATGTGGGCGAAACGCTGGTCATCGATGCGGCTTACGCCAACGAACGCCTGGGTGCACTGTCGCAAAGCGAGGATCTGGCGCGCTATATCCTGTGACAGCGCACCAGCGCTAGTTCAGCCGCTGGTGGTCAGAGCCTGAGCGCGTTTCCTGGTCGCGTTGCTTGCCAAAGGCAATACGCGATTTCGGGCAGGGCTTTTCCCTGTCGGGACAGCCATGGAAGCTCCTGATCCGGCGCGCCAGCACCATCAGATCTTCATCCCGGCAGCGCCGCGCGTCGTGCGACGACAAATAGCCTTCATACCGCGTAAAGATCTTGGCCAGCGCCGGCGGAATAGGCCTGAAACTGCTGGCACTGCGTGTGCCATGCATGGGAATGAGCTTGGCGTGTAAATGGTCCGTGCCATGACCTTCCAGAATCAGCCCTGTTTTGGCGACATCATCCAGCGCACAATCCAGCAGTCGCGCCACTTGCTTGCTGGCGATGACCAGACCCGATAGCGTGTCGTCTTCCAGTTCGAAGGCATAGTTGGGGTGATGCACTTTCGGGATCACCAGCGTTGTACCCGGTGTGTTGGGGTTGGGCGACAGAAAAGCCAGATGCCTGTCGTCTTCCCAGATGGGATGACAGGGAATGGTGCCCGCGACAATCTTGCAAAAATAACAGTCCTTCACGCCTCGGGGCCTCGTGCCGGGGCGCTGCCAACAGTATGAGTGCACATGTTGCGTACGCGATTTGGGTGAATGGAAGTGAAAAAGTTTACAAGATGAGGGCGGCGGGGATTGTGAATCTTATGTGACGGGGGCGCGGGGGATATTTGAGGCTGTAGGCCGGGGGCGCCCGGCGGCGCGTTTCTTTCTTTTGCTTGACCAAAAGAAAGTACCCAAAGACAACGCAAGTTGCGGCGTAGACTCATATCGCGCAGCGATGTGATGTCGGAGCCAAAAGGCGACCCTGAATTTGTCGACATCCCCTCGTGGCTGAATTTCTGGCGGGTGGCGAGTAAACTCGCCCTGGCGGGGCACACACACCGTGCCCCACTGCGGAACTCGAACAGTACTCGCCGTAAGCCCCCGCCAGAAATCCAGCCACTCGGCGACAAATAAAAGGGAACCCGGAAAGGCCAAACCGTCTGAACATTAACCGATGCCAGATCAGGCGCACGCGGTGATATGTTGAGGGTTTGGATGTTG
>JAJZTZ010000083.1 GCA_021847305.1 Pseudomonadota bacterium
TGCCCGGTGTGTGGAAGGCAGAAGTGAGGAGTGAGGAGTGAGGAGTGAGGAGTGAGGAGTGAGGAGTGAGGAGTGAGGAGTGAGGAGTGAGGAGTGTAAAAATTACACCGCCTGCGCCCGACTGGGTCAAGCGGTTTTTCTCTCAGTCCTCAGCCCAGTCACCTCAGTCCTGCTTTAAACCCCGCCCAACAACAAGTCGCGCTGCTTTTCCCAGCCGTCCATCGGCTGGCGTTTGAAACCGCTTTTAACGTACTGATGCCAACGGCCGTCGACCACGCATACCAGCAGATTGGCGAGATTGCCGGCATCGAGCTCGGCGCGCAATTGCTGCTGCCCGATGCCGAGCTTGATGGCCTGCTTGAGTGAGGCTTCCAGGCGGTCATGCAGCTGATTGACGCGCTGCTGCAGCCGGTCATCTTCGTTGACCAGCACTTCGCCGATCAGCACCCGGGTCATGCCGGGGTTTTTCTGCGCAAAGCCGAGCAGCAGCGAAAGGATGGCGTCGATCTGGCGCAGGCTGTCGGTCTCTTCGCTGGTAATGCGGTTGATCAGACCGAACAGGGTCTGCTCGATGAACTCGATCAGGCCTTCGTACATCTGCGCCTTGCTGGCAAAGTGGCGGTACAGTGCCGCCTCGGACACGTCGAGCCGGGCCGCCAGTGCAGCGGTGGTGATTTTTTCCCCGCGCGGGTTTTCCAGCATCTGCGCCAGCGTCTGCAAAATCTGCTGCTTACGTTCTCCTGCCTGTACTGCCATGGTTTTCCCCTGAATTATCGTTATGAATGACTGGTTGTTGTGTTATCTGAGCCGCGGCAACACGCCGGGCAATTCGCGAATGCTGCCGATGCGGGCATCGACATAGGCCGGACTGGCAGGGCCGTTGCCCACCCACAGGGTACGCATGCCAAGCCGTTTGGCCGCCGCCAGGTTGGGCAGCGTATCCTCCACCATGATCGCCTGATGCGGCTTGACCCGCAGGCGCTGCAGCACCCGGCGAAAGCCGTGCAGATCGGGCTTGGGCCGGTATTGCACGCGCTCGACAGTAAACACATCGACGAACAGGTCGCGAATGCCGAGTATATCGAGCACAGCACGCGAATAGTGCGCCGGCGCGTTGGAAAACACCACCTTGCGTCCCGGCAGGCGTTGCAGCATACGGCGCAAGCCCTTTTCCGCCACCACCATGGACGGCAGGGCGGGAAACTGATGGGTGTGCCAGAGAAAATGCAGCGGGTCCGTGCCGTGATGCCGCATCAGCCCCAGCAGAGTAGCGCCGTAGCGTTGCCAGTAGTCCATGCGCAGGGCATTGGCCGCCGGTTCGTCGAGCGCCAGGTGCTCCATCAGATAGGCGGTCATGGCCCGGTTGATGTGCGGAAAAATATGCGGACTGGCGTCGTGCAGGGTGTTATCCAGATCAAACACCCACAGCGGGGTTTGCGCCGCTCGCATGACCGGCCGAGCTCAGTTTTTGCCGTGGATCAGCGTGCCGCAACCGGCGTCGGTCAGCACTTCCAGCAGTACGGCGTGCTCCACCCGTCCGTCGACGATGACAGCAGACTTCACTCCGTTGTTGACGGCAGACAGAGCACAGTCGATTTTCGGCAGCATGCCGCCGTAAATGGTGCCGTCGGCAATCAACTCATTCACCCGTTCGGCTGTCAAACCGGTCAGCAGCTTGCCTTCCTTGTCCAGCACGCCGGGGGTGTTGGTCAGCAGCAGCAGCTTTTCCGCTTTAAGCGTTTCGGCCAGCTTGCCCGCCACCAGATCGGCGTTGATGTTGTAGGCTTCGCCTTCCTTGCCCACGCCCAGCGGCGCGATGACCGGGATGAAGTCGCGCGTGTCGAGCAACTGCACCAGTTCCGGATCGATGCCGATCACTTCGCCCACCTGACCGATGTCGAGCATCTCATCGGCTTTCTCCTTGGAGGGCACTTTCAGCTTGCGCGCGTGGATGAAATTGCCATCCTTGCCGGTCAGCCCCACGGCCCGCCCGCCCATCTGGTTGATCAGGGTAACGATTTCCTGGTTCACTAGGCCACCCAGCACCATTTCCACCACATCGAGGGTTTCCTCGTCGGTTACGCGCATGCCCTGAATGAAATCGCTCTGCTTGCCGATACGCTTGAGCAGGTCGCCAATCTGCGGGCCGCCGCCGTGCACGACCACCGGGTTCATGCCCACGGTTTTGAGCAGCACCACATCACGCGCGAAACCTTCTTTCAGTTTCTGGTCGGTCATGGCGTTGCCGCCGTACTTGATTACGATGGTCTTATCGAAAAAGCGCTGGATATACGGCAGCGCTTCAGACAGAACCTGGGCTTTTTCCTGCGGGGTGGAAACAGACGGCGACATGCGAACGATTCCTTAAACAATGAACAGGCGAATTTTACCGGTGTTGCGGATAACAAAAAAGGCGGCACGGGGCCGCCTTGGTGTTTTTTTACTGCAAAATCTTATTTCACTTCCAGCTTGCGGCCGGCAGCCGCAGCTTTCTTGGGCAATACCAGTTCCAGCACACCGTCGGCATATTTGGCTTCCGCCGCGCCGTCATCGATATCCTGGCCCAGGGTAAACATGCGCTGCACCTTGCCGTAATAGCGTTCGCTGCGCAGTACTTTTTCGCCTTCCTTGTCTTCCTTCTGCTTCTTTACTTCGGCGCTGATGGTGACCTGCGGGCCTTCAATATTAACGTGAATATCTTCCTTGGCCACGCCCGGCATTTCGGCATGCACGGTATAGGCCTTGTCGTCTTCCTTCACGTCCATCTTGATCTGCACCTGGGGCTGGCCTTCAAACTGAACCGGGCGAACAAAGAAACCGCGGAACAAGTCATCAAACACGCTATCCAGATTGTAAGGGTCACGTCGAGTAATGTTAGCCATTGTCTTCACCTGATCTCTCTTGTTGGGTTGATCACGACGGGTCGTACAAGCCTGTCCGGCCGATGCCCGCCCCTCTGTCTTCCAATATAGGGATCAGATTAAGGATTTCAAGGTCGATTTACTACATCTTCATGTGCGGGTCCATGCCGCCGTCCATGCCATGCCCATGATCCATCTGCATGGGGCCCGCCGGCGCCTTGTCGGACACGACGGCATCGGCATCCAGCTCCAGCTGCTTGCTGCCGGCCTGCTTGATGGTCAGATGCAGCGGCACATGATCGCCCACCCGCAGCGGTTTGTTCAGATCAATCAGCATAATGTGATTGCCGCCCGGCATGAGCGTCACCGGCTTGCCGGCGGGCAACGGCAAGGAAGCGATTTCGCGCATTTCCATCATGCCGTCCTTCATGGTCATGGTGTGCAGTTCCACCTTTTTCGCCACCGGGCTGGCCACTTTCACCAGTTCGGCATTGCCGGCGCTGGTCAGGGTTACGTAAGCCGCGCCTACCGGCTGCGCCGGCATGGTCGGGCGCGCCCAGGCATTGCTCACCTGCACATCGGCGGCATACACACTGCCCGCCAGCACAGCTGCCGCAGCAGCCATCAGCCATTTTGCTTGCATGTTGGTTCTCCTATTGCCGACCCGGCACGATTACCAGGTCCAGTTTACATTCACATAACCGTAGCGACCGGGCGAAGGGATCTTGCCACCGACCGGCACATCGCTGCCGCTGACACGGTTTACCCCGCCCAGATGGTCGACATAATAACGGTCAAACAGGTTGTTTACACCCACGGTGAGGCGTGCCGCCTTGCTAAGCGGGTAGCGCATCTGCCAGTTGACGATGCCGTAGCCGCCGGTCGGGGTTTCGCCATTGTAGGCCGCCACGCGATTCTGCCGCGAGGCCAGTTGCCATTCCACCCGCTGCTGCCAGGCACCGCTATCATATACCGCATTCAGGCTGGCACGCAGCGGAGCCAGGCGATACAGATTGTCGCCGTTGTCGCGGTTTTTGCCACGCACGTAGCTGAACGTGCCGTCCAGCGTCCACTGAGCCGACAGCTTGCGCGCCCATTCGCCGTCGATGCCGTACAGCTCGGCGTTGACATTCTGGTACTGCAGCACCGCCAGGCCGTTACTGTCCAGCGTGCTGGTCGGCGTGCCCTGAATAAAGTCATCCACGCGCTGGTAGAACAAGGTCGGCTTGATGCGCCAATCGGCCTGTTTCCACTCGGCGCTGGCACTCAGCTGATTGGACACCTCCGGCCGCAGGTTCAGATTGCCCAGATAGGTGCGGCCATCCGCCTGACCGGCGCTGGCATTGCTGGCCGACCACAGATAGCGTTCCAGAATGCTCGGCGAACGGGTTTTGCGGGCAAAGCCGAATTCATACGCTGTCCCGGCATCCACGCGATAGCGCGCCAGTGCCGTGGCATCCCAGTTGTTGTCGGTTTTGCTGCGGTCTGCGGCATTGAAGGCTGCCGCAGCGGCCGCGCTGGTGCCGAA
Source organism: Pseudomonadota bacterium (assembly GCA_021847305.1). GTDB lineage: Bacteria > Pseudomonadota > Gammaproteobacteria > Burkholderiales > JAJZQI01 > JAJZQI01. The sequence continues at coordinate 4,390 of JAJZTZ010000083.1, forward strand.
ATACTGGTTAATCGCGCCGGCATTCATCTGCACGGTATCACTGCGCAGGCCCAGCAGGCTGCTCCAGTTGGCGCTGTATTGCTGCTCCACTTCGCCGTACACGCCGAGACGGTTGCGCGTGGCGTTGTTGAATATGGTCTGGATCGGCTGGCCCATCATGCTCATATTCTGCTGCCAGGCGTTGAACTCGTTGCCAAACCACTCCACCCCGGCGCGGTAGGTTTTGCCGTCACGCGGCAGCACGGTGCGGACAGCCAGGCCGCTGTCGTCACTGCTGGCCGGGGCGCGCATGCGCATGCCGGATACCGGGCGCAGCGTGTAGTTGTCCATCATGTGGGTGATGTCGTGCCGATAGGCCTCCAGCGACAACTGACCCCAGGCATGTTTGCCTTTGAGTTCTGCGCGCAGGCTGTCGGCGCTGTCGCTGATCATGTCCATCGGCAGCGCCGGCGTGCCGGCGTTATGGGTATCGTGCCGGCTGGCATCCAGCGTCAGCACATGCGCGTCGCCCAGCCGGGTTGCCAGCGTCAGGCCGTTCTGGCTGGTTTCATAACCGCTGTCCTTTAGCGTGCCGCCGGGGAAGCGCATGTCCTGCCCCTTCATATAGCTGCCGCGATAGCGCAGCGCCGACTGTTCGCTCGCCACTCCGGCCACGGCTGTATACGCCTGGCCGTCATTGGCGCCACTGTACTCGGCGCCCAGCTGGCCGTGGAATCCCGGCGCAGCAAACAGATCTTGTGGCACTGTGCTCACCAGCACCGTACCGGCAATGCTGTCGCCGCCCTGACTCACCGGCGTCACACCGGCCACGACCTGCATGGCTTCCACCTGCCCCGGCAGCGCATAATGCAGCGGCGGGTCCATGTGATTGGGACAGGCTGGCGTGATGTTCATGCCGTCCAGGCTCACCTTCACCCGCTCGCCGAACAAGCCGCGCAATTGCACGATGCCGGTCTGCTCACCGTTGCGCACCACCGCCACCCCCGGCGCAGCCGTCAGCAACTGTGCGCTGTCCACCATGGTGCCGGCCGGCGCCTTGCGCACCGCGTAGGACGACAGCGTTGCGCCGGAATCGCCCTGGCCAAGCACGGTAATGCCGGGTAACTCGGCGTAGACCTCAGCATCCTGCGCCAGCGCCGGCGCAGCGGGAGAAACGGCCAGCAATACAGCCAGGGCAAGAGGCTTGTGGCGGAACCGGTTGGACATATCTGGACTCCTGCATCTGAAAAGCCCGCAGTCTAGCCAGATCGTCCCTCGCCGGGAATGTGACAAATTGTCGCAGACCCATTTGCGGCGTTCGGTATTAAAATGATGTCATGATCGCTAACACTTCCATTGCCAGCCACATTCAGCGCCTGCTCTACCTGCGCCACCTGGCTTTGCTAACCCTGCTGCTGAGCACCAGCTTCGCCCACAACCAGCTGGAAATCCACCTGCCCTGGACACCCCTGTCCGTTGTCAGCGCCATTATTATCGGCACCAGCGTCTGGGCCTATGCCCTGTTGCGTTCCGGCCGCGGCATGAGCGAAGCCACTCTGGCCGGACAAATGCTGGCCGATATGGTCGCCCTGACCCTGCTGCTGTATTACACCGGCGGTTCCGCCAACCCGTTTGTTTCGCTTTATCTGGTGCCGGTAATGATTGCCGCCACCGTGCTCAGCGGCTGGCGCCTAGGGCTGATCACCCTGGCCGCCGTGGCCGCCTACACCGGCCTGCTGTTCCTGCCCGGCCCGGCCAGCGACAGCTTCGATTTCATCACACCGGGCAGCAGCGCCTTCGTCTGCTCCACCTCACTGCACGACCACGACGCCGAACCCGGCCGCATCAACTGGCACGTGGTGGGCATGTGGCTCAACTTCATGTTCAGCACCGGGGTCATCGCCTTCTTCATCGTGCGCATGGCGCGCAGCATCCGCCAGCGCGACGAAGCACTGGCCGCCGCACGCGAAAACACCCTGCGCAATGAGCGCATTGTCGCCCTCGGCACGCTGGCCGCCGGCGCCGCCCATGAACTGGGCACGCCACTGGCCACCATGGCCGTGGTGGTGGGCGAGCTGGAAGAAACGCACGCCCAGGATACCGAGCTGCAGCAATCGCTCGCCATCATCAAGACGCAAATCCAGCAATGCAAGCGCAGCATCTCCCAGCTGACCGCCAACGCCGGCGGCGAACGACCGGAAGCCCTTGGCAGCCAGCCGCTGGATCAGTACATCCGGCAGCTGATGGACCAATGGCAGCTGATCCGGCCGCAAACCGTGCCCCACACCAGCCTGCCTGACCGCCAGCCGGTGCCCGGCATCATTGCCGATCCGACCCTGCAGCAGGCGCTGCTCAACCTGCTCAACAACGCCGCCGACGCCTCGCCCGAGCATGTTGAGCTGCAGGCAGACTGGGACGATAAACACATCTATCTCGACATTAGCGACCGCGGCGCCGGCATCCCCGCCGACATCGCCGAGCAGCTCGGCAAACAGACCGTCAGCAGCAAGCAGGGCCAGGGCATCGGCTGGCTGCTCAGCCATGCCACCATTGAACGCTTTGGCGGCACGGTCGAATGGCGCCCGCGCGAAGGCGGCGGCACTTGCATCCATATCACCCTGCCGCGGAGACAGGCATGAGCGACAGCGATAACCGCCCCACCCTGCTGCTGGTGGAAGACGACGACACCCTGCGCGGCGTACTGCAACGCGCCTTCAGCCGCAAGGGCTACGCCGTCAGCACAGCCGGCTCGATCTCCGCCGCCATTCAACTGGCACAGACCGAGCCACCCGAGTACGCCGTAGTCGACCTGAAACTGGGCGACGAATCCGGCCTGGAGCTGGTTGTCGCCCTGAAAACACTGGACGACGCCACCCGCATCGTCGTGCTTACCGGCTACGCCAGCATCACCACCGCCGTGGAAGCCATCAAACTCGGCGCGACCCACTATTTGGCCAAACCCGCCGACGCCAATGAAATCCTCGCCGCCCTGCACAAGACCGAAGGCGACAGCAGCGTGCCGGTCAGCACCGATCCGCTGTCAGTCGACCGGCTGGAATGGGAACATATTCAGAAAGTACTGGCCGAACATGAGGGCAACGTATCGGCGACTGCACGGGCGCTGAAGATGCATCGCAGGACGTTGCAGAGAAAGTTGGGGAAGAAGCCGGTGAGGGAGTAATTACTCTAAAACCCAGTAACTATGAAATACTGGTAGCCTAACTTAAATTACTCCCAAGACCATCTTATGCAAGCTCTTTTTCTAGGTGCTGGTGCATCATATGAGTGTGGCATGCCACTCATATGGGAACTTACGGCTGAATTTCGCCGGTGGTTACCCTCCGACAAGCTACTGCAGTTTAACCAAAACTGGCAAAGCCAAGGTGGTGGCTGGCAAAAATCGGTCATCGATAAATTTGTACAACTCTTAGAAAACAAAGAGCTACATTATGAACAAATCGTTGGAGCCCTCGAAGTAGAGTACTTGCGAGAGAGTGACCCCTCGGTCAAACAAAACTTTCATAATGCTCTTGGATTTGTTTTACAAACCATATATGGCCTATTGCTCGAGCGCCAAGTTAAAAATACAAATTACTCCATAGATGTACTCAACGATTTCTCAAATTTAGAAATGCTTGTTCGAAACAACAAGCCTCTCTGGATATTTTCACTTAATCACGACTTAATCATAGAAATGCTTGCAGCAAAGCTAGAGATTCCACTTAAATCTGGATTCAATGACAAAACCACAATACGAATGTCAGGAAATGGAATTGATTGGCAAGAAGTAAATTTTGAACGCCTACTCCGATCCGATATAGCAAACCACAATTACGACTTCTTCAAAGAGGGTGAAACTGGGATCAATCTGGTAAAAATGCATGGCTCTTTAGACATATTTGCCCAAGGTGATGATATAAATTACTTAAAACTGTCTCCAGCAAAATTAGACCCCAGTGAATACACAACTACACTTTCTCGGATAAATGAAATCAATCATGAATTCATTTCATCCACAAAAATTGTTTGCACCAATGAGAGCGTCTATCTGGATGAAAATAAGACATTACAATTCTTGAGAAAGACACTGTTATCTGGCGCCCACAAGTTTTCCAAGAAGCTTGCCCAACTAGCTCCGCCTGAGTTTCTTCAGTTATTCGAAAACAAAATTAATTCATTTAATGAATTAATCTGTATTGGTTACAGTTTTGGGGACAAGCATACAGATCATATTATTATTGAGTGGCTTACTTCAGAAAGAGAACGATTACTCTCTATTATTAACCCCACTATAGAGAATAGCCCTACACATTTCGTGCACCTTCACGCCCAAGTTAACTGTCAAACTGTTGGAGCAGCGGACTATTTTTTAGATTTAGATAGATCAAAAGACTCGACCACGAGAAGGATAATGCGGCAAATTAGAAATTCTAGACGAATCGATGTCATGAAGAGTATTTGATAAATGATCGACAGCAGTCTTCTAATTCTCAAATTCTGGTTCGAAGAAATCGCCCCCAAACAATGGTGGATTGCCGATCCCATTTTTGATCAGCAGATCCGCGACCGTTTCGAAGTCACGCTGCAACAAGCTGCTCAAGGCGAGCGTTTCAGCTGGCGTAGCGAGCCGAAAGGCCGTTTGGCTGAGATCATTGTGCTGGACCAGTTTTCACGCAATATCTATCGCAACACCCCGAAAGCCTTTTCGCAGGACCCGATGGCGCTGGCTTTATCGCAGGAAGCGGTTGCCGCCGGCGTACACTTGCAACTGGAGCCGATGGAACGCACGTTTTTGCTGATGCCGTACATGCACAGCGAATCGCGCCAGATTCACGAGGTAGCGGAGCAGCTGTTCCGCGAGTTTGCACCGCCGGGGAATTATGAATATGAGCTGAAGCACAAGGCGATTATCGACCGGTTTGGGCGGTATCCGCACCGGAATGCGATTTTGGGGCGGGTTTCGACTGAGGAAGAGATTGAGTTCTTGAAGGGGCCGGGGTCGAGTTTCTAGCTACTGGCGGCGGTAATTTAGCGGGTGGTTGGCCGGGGGCGCCCGGCGACGCCTCCCTTTCTTTGTCTCGCCAAAGAAAGGGAGCAAAGAAATGCGACCCGCTATTCGCTGACTTCCCCGTGTTTGAGCAGGCAGGTGCGGGCGGCTGCGCAACTCGCCCTGGCAGGGCACACAAAACGTGCCCTGCTGCGGAGCTCAAACAGTGCTCGCCGACTTCCCCCGCCCCCACCCGCTCAAACACGGCAGCGAATAAGGGGGATTGAAAAACAACGTCAACGGCAACTACAACCCCAACATCCAAACCCTCAACATATCACCGCGTGCGCCTGATC
>JAJZTZ010000005.1 GCA_021847305.1 Pseudomonadota bacterium
GTTTGCTGCAACGCGTCAGCGGTCATGTGAAAGCTGTCGATGGTGTGTCGCTGGCCATTGCTCGGGGCAAGACCGTCGCATTGGTCGGCGAATCCGGCTGCGGTAAAACCACGGTCGGGCGGGCGATTCTGCAATTGCTCAAAGCCACGGCCGGCAGCATCCGCTTTGCCGGCCAGGAACTCGCCGGGCTGGACCGCCGTGCCATGCGGCCGTACCGGCAGGCGATGCAGGTGATTTTTCAGGACCCCTACAGTTCGCTCAACCCGCGTATGCGTGTGGCGGATATTCTTGAAGAGGGCATGCTGGCGCTGGGTGTAGGCAAAACCGCTGCCGAGCGTCAGCAGACCGTCTTACGGCTGCTGGAACAGGTCGGTCTGCCGGCGGAAGCTGCCGAACGTTACCCGCATGAATTCTCCGGCGGTCAGCGTCAGCGTATCGCCATTGCCCGGGCGCTGGCAGTCAGGCCGCAGATCATCATTTGTGATGAACCGACATCGGCACTGGATGTGTCTGTGCAGGCGCAGATTCTCAATCTGCTGCGGCAGTTGCAGCAGGAGCAGGGGCTGGGTTACCTGTTCATCAGTCACAATCTCGCCGTAGTCAGCTATCTGGCGGATGAGGTCGCTGTCATGTACCTCGGGCGGATTGTCGAAAGTGGCCCGGTTCAGCAGATCATGCAAGCGCCGGCCCATCCGTACACCCAGCTGCTGCTTTCGGCTGCGCCGTCGCTGGAGGGCGGGGGTAAGCCCTCTGTCATCCCGGTTAAAGGGGAGCTGCCTTCGCCGATTCATCCTCCTGCGGGCTGCCATTTCCATCCGCGCTGTCCCCGGGCGATGGCCGAATGCAGTGCGAGCTATCCTGTTGCCACAGTTCTTGCGGGCGGACAGGTGGTACGTTGCCATCTATTCAAAGCCGGCTGAAGTGCCGATAATGTGACTTGTGCGTCAACCGGTAACTCGGGTGAGCGTTTTATCCATGCAGTGAGGAATGTTTGTGGCTGTAACCCATTTTGAACGACTCGGTGGCGAAGCCGGTGTACGCCACCTGGTGGACCGTTTCTACGATTTGATGGACCTGGAAGAGGCTTATCAAGGCATTCGGGCAATCCATCCGCGCGATTTGTCCGGCTCCAGAGACAAGCTGTTCTGGTTTTTATGCGGCTGGACCGGCGGGCCGCAGCATTTTGTCGAGCGTTTCGGTCACCCCATGCTGCGCCGCCGTCACATGCCTTTCAGCATTGGCGAAGGCGAGCGCGACCAGTGGATGAACTGCATGCGTCAGGCCATGCAGGAAGAAGAAATCGAGCCAGAATTACAAAAAGAACTGGAAGCCGCGTTCTGGAAAGTCGCGGACTTTATGCGCAATCGCTAACACAGTGAGAAGGAAGCAATCATGAAAAAGATGTTACTGAGTGGAATGTTGCTGATTGCCTGTACGGCGGCCAATGCCAGCCAGACAAGCGATGCAGTGATCGGTGGCGCCATTGGCGGCGCTGCAGGTGCAGCCATCGGTTCACAGATCGGCGGCAAGCAGGGTGCGGTGATTGGAGCCGGCATTGGCGGAGCCACCGGCGCGGCCGTGGCCACCAGCGGAGACTCCCGTCGGTCCTCACGCGAGGAGGTGTATGTGCATGATGACGAAGGACACCATCCCAACGGCCATGCCTACGGCTACTACAAGAACAAACCGCATGGCGATGATTATTACGAAGATGAAGGCCATGGGCACGGACATGGCCATGGTCACGACTGACCTGTCTTCCTCTTGGAGCAGTAAAACAAGCCGCTATTGAGGCCTCAGATTGATGACAGAGTCGTCAATCTGTACCTCCCCGCCCACCGGGCGGGGATAAGAGGGGTGGGGATGTGAAAGCAGACTGCAGAATCATGTGATGGCGTTAAGGGCCGGGCTTTGCCCGGCCTTGCGGGCGGCGTGAACGCGGCTTGCCAGCAGTCTGAGGCCTCGATTGAGGCCTGTTTTTTATCCGGGTGCCGCAGTCAGTTTAGCGCGGCAATCAGGGCCTGCTCGAATTCAATGACACGTTTTTCTTCGTTCAGATTGCCGCCGGAAACGAGAAAGGTATCCTCTGCCCGCTCGCCGAGCGTGTTGATCTTGGCGGTCACCAGGTTGATGTCGTGGTCGAGAAACACCCGCGCAATGCGTGACAGCAGGCCCGGCCGGTCTCCGGCTGTGACCTGCAGCACATGGTATTGCCCGCGCTCATCCTGCGACAGCTGAACATCGGGGCGCAATGGATAGTGCTTCATATGGCGGCTGATGCGGCCATTGAGCGGCAGCGGCAGTGGGGTGTGGGCGTTGAGTTCCTGCGCCAGCTCATACTCGACATAGCTGAGCACATCGCGGTAGTGCAACCCCCGGTCCGCATCGTCGAGCACCTGAAAACTGTCCAGCGCATAGCCGTGGCGCGTGGTTGAAACCTTGGCTTCAGCCACCGTGTAGTTGGCGCGTTCAAAGAAGCTGCAGATGCGGGCAAACAGGTCCTGCTGGTCGGGCGTGTAGATGAGTACCTGCAACCCCTGGCCGATCGGGCTCAGGCGTGCCCGCACGATGGCCGTAGAGGTGTCGGTGCTGGTTTGCAGCTGGCGGGCATGCCAGGCTATTTCCTGAGCGTCGTGGCGCAGAAAATAGCCGGTATCGAGTTTTTGCCAGAACTGGCGCGTTAAGGCTTCTGAGAAGGCATACAGGCGGAGAATGGCAAGCGCTTCCTGCTGCTTGTGCTGCATCACACTGTCTGGCTTTTCGGTCCCGCCGTTGAGCGCCCTTTGCGTGGCATGATAAAGCGATTCGAGCAGGTTGGCTTTCCAGGCATTCCACACTTTCGGGCTGGTGCCGCGTATGTCGGCTACCGTGAGCAGATACAGGGCTGCTAGCCGGCGAGGGGTGCCGGCCAGTTCGGCGAAGTGGCGGATGACGTGCGGGTCGCTCAAATCCTGTTTCTGCGCGGTAGCGCTCATGGTCAGGTGGTGTTCAACCAGCCAGACCACCAGTTCGGTGTCGTCGGCATCCAGCCCGTGTTGCTGGCAGAAACGGCGCGCATCGGCCCGGCCAAGCTGGGAATGGTCGCCACCGCGCCCTTTGGCAATGTCATGGAACAGAGCGGCCAGATACAGCAGCTCGGGTTTGTCGAATTCGCTGATCAGGCGGCTGGCAAGCGGAAATTCATGCGCCAGCTCGGCGACGGAAAAGCGCCGGATATTGCGCAGCACAGTAAGGATGTGCTGATCGACGGTATAAACGTGAAACAGGTCATGCTGCATTTGCCCGACAATACGGCCAAATGCCGGCAGATAGCGCCCCAGAATGCCGCTCTGGTTCATGCGGCGCAAGGCCCGGGTGATGCCCGAGGGCAAACGGAAAATATCGAGAAACTGCTGGCGGTGAAACGCGTTGGCGCGGAATTTTACATCGATGATGCGTCTCGCCTGCAACAGGCCGCGCAGCGATACCGGCCCCAGTCCCGCCAGTTCGGGGTGGCGTCCGAGCAGCAGGAACGTTTCGAAAATCATGTCCGGGTGAGTACGGTAGGTATCCGGAGCGTTGATTTCCAGCAAATTATTGACGATATGAAAATGCCGGTGCGGCGGCGTCAGTTGCTCGCAGGCCTGTTCAAAAACCTTGCCTTCCAGCGCCCGGATGAGCATTTCGTTGGCCTGCGTGATGGTTCGGGCGGCACGGTAGTAGCGCTGCATCAATAGTTCGGAAGCGCGCCGCCCGGGCTTGTCGTGCAGCCCGAACTGGGCTGCCAGCTCTTGCTGGTAGTCAAACAGCAGGCGGTCTTCCTTGCGCCGGGCCAGCAGGTGCAGGCGGATGCGCAGTTGCTGAATATAGCTTTGCTGACGGAGAATGAATTTCGCCTCGTCGGCACCTACCAGGCCAGCGGCAATCAGGTCTTTCCAGTCGTTACCGATGCCGCAACCCTGGCTCATCCACAATATGGTCTGCATATCGCGCAGCCCGCCCGGGCTTTCCTTCAGGTTGGGTTCGAGGCTGGAGGCGCTGTCGAAAAAGCGGGCATGACGATTTTGCTGTTCCAGATACTTGGCTTCGATGAAAGTCTGTGTGTCGAGGTTGGCGCGCAATGAAGCGGTCATGTCGCCGAACAGTGATTCATCGCCGGCCAGCAGACGGGCTTCCAGCAGATTGGTCTGTACCGTGATGTCGAGACGTGCTTCTTCTATGCATTCGGTCAGGGTGCGGACGCTGTGACCGACTTCCATGCCGATATCCCAGAGCAGGCCGATGAGGGTTTCCAGGCGAGATTGCTGGGCGGGGGACGGATCACCCGAGAGCAGTATCAGCAGATCGATATCGGAATAGGGATAGAGCTCGCCGCGACCGTAGCCGCCCACGGCAGCCAGCGCGGCGCCACTGCCGCAGCCCATGGCGTTCCAGATGTCGCGCAGCAGCCGATCGTGCAGGCGGGCGTTTTGCCGCAATAGGCGGCCAGCGCGGTGCCGCAGGGTGAATTCGTTGTGCAGGCCGGCTTTTTCAGCCTGCAGGCGTTGTTTCCACTCAGCTAGCGGCAGCTCGGTCATGCGCTGATAAAGGCGGGGGGCGGGGGGGAGCCGGCGGAGACGGTCAGCACCTCGTAACCCGTTGGCGTTACCAGGATAGTGTGTTCCCACTGTGCCGACAGGGAGTGATCCTTGGTCACGATGGTCCAGCCGTCGCCCAGCTGGCGGATATCCTTCTTGCCGGCGTTGATCATCGGCTCGATGGTGAAGGTCATGCCCGGTTCCAGAACCGGACCCGTGCCCGCCTTGCCATAATGCAGCACCTGCGGGTCCTCATGGAATTCGCGACCAATGCCGTGGCCGCAGAATTCACGCACGACACTGTAGCCATTGTCCTCGGCATATTTCTGGATAGCTGCGCCGATATCGCCCAGATGCACGCCCGGCTTCACTTTCTGGATGCCGATCCACATGCATTCGTAGGTGATCTGGGTCAGACGCTTGGCCTGTACCGAGGTTTCGCCGATCAGAAACGTGCGGGAGGTGTCACCGTGAAAGCCATCCTTGATCACCGTGATATCCAGGTTCACGATGTCGCCGTTCTTCAGCTTCTTGTCGCCGGGCACGCCATGGCAGACCTGATGATTCACCGAAGTGCAGATTGACTTGGGGTAGGGAATATGGCCGCCTGGGGCATAATTAAGCGGGGCAGGGATGGTCTTTTGTACGTCGACCATGTAATCGTGGCACAGTTTGTCCAGTTCCCCGGTCGTGATCCCGGCCTTGACATGGGGCGTGATGAAATCGAGCACTTCCGAGGCAAGTCGCCCTGCGACGCGCATTTTTTCGATTTCTTCCGGGGTTTTGATGCTGATCGCCATATCTAGCCACAACTATTTGTAAAACCTGAGAGGATAGACCAAGCGCCAGGCAAGATCAATGCAGTTGCTCCGCAAGCTTAATACCGAGCTAACCCGTTGCCGCCTGTCAACCTGTTGTCAGAATTCCTGGCACATGACATGCTTATTGTCATTAAAACTTAAGGTCTGATAATAATAATGGGGCATGGCAACGGGATATAAGTGCAAATTCTGTTGCATTTGTAAACTTTGCGCGCCGGACTGGTGCGCTTGCGGTGCCGATACGCACGAAAATGGACTAAAACGGGGCATGCAGTACCTGAGTGCAGGAGAGTAGAATGGATATGTCGGTAACAGAAAAGGCACCTATGGTTGCAGTACATTATGAGGACGGGGCGACTTTCAGTACGCTGGAGATTCCGCCGAAAGAGGCAGTTGCCCTGCTGGATAGCGGCGAAGGCGTCATCGTTGATGTGCGTCTGGCGGAAGAGCTCGAGTTTTTTGCCCAGGCGCCGGGAGCGATTGCTTTACCGCTTGGCGTGATCCAGTCGCTGGCAGGAGCCAGTGTTGATCCAGCTTATAACGATGACGTATCGGCCATGTCGCCGCAGGACCTGGCGCGACTCAACGCCATGCTGATCCAGCATGCGTTTCGCAATACCACTCTGCTGGTGCTGTGTCGCAGCGGCAACCGCAGTCTGGCCGCGGTGAATCTGCTGCGCTCGCTCGGTTACTACATGTGTTATTCGGTGGCCGGAGGTATTCTGGAGTGGGAGGCGCAAGGCCTGCCGCTTATCAATCTGTCCGACTGATCCGCTGTATTCCCGCCTCGCCGGCTGTTAAAATGCTGCCGTAAGTTCCAGGCTGCGGCAGCGCTTCCGGTGCTCTGTTCCTGCGCGCCGTCACCTGGCCTGAATCTGTTTGCTTATCTCCGAGAAAGTCATTCCCATGCCTTTGCTGCAGCTTGCCCGTCTGGATCTGGCATTCGGCCACGTTCCTCTGCTCGACCAGGTGAATCTGGTTGTTGAGGTCGGCGACCGCATCGGTCTGATCGGGCGCAACGGCGCGGGTAAATCGAGCCTGCTGAAAATTGCTGCAGGGCAGATCAAGCCGGATGATGGGACGGTCTGGGTCCAGCCCGGCGCAAAACTGGCTTATGTGCCGCAGGAGCCGCAGCTGGATGATGCGCTGCCGATTTTTGAAGTGGTGGCCGAAGGCTTGGGCGAAGCCAGACGGGCATTGCTCGATTACCACGAGGCGGCCGGTCGGCTGGAGCAGGGCGACAGCGATCCGGCCTGGCTTGAGCGCCTGCACCAGGCGGAAAATGCTCTGGCAGCCTGTGATGGCTGGAATGCCAAATCCAGGGTGGAAACGGTGTTGACCCGTCTGGGACTGGATGGCGACAAACCAATAGCCGGGTTGTCCGGCGGACAGAAGAAGCGGGTTGCCCTGGCTCAGGCGCTGGTGGCTCAGCCGGATCTGTTGCTGCTCGATGAGCCGACCAACCATCTGGATATGGATTCCATTCAGTGGCTGGAAGTCTTGCTGCAGGAGTTTCGCGGCAGTGTTCTGCTGATTACCCACGACCGGCGTTTTCTTGATGCCGTGAGTAATCGCATTGTTGAGCTCGATCGCGGCCATTTGTCCGAATTTTCCGGTAATTTCAGTCAATATCAGCTGAAAAAGGCTGAACTTCTGGCCATCGAAGCGGAACATCAGGCCAAGTTCGATAAATTTCTTGCCCAGGAAGAAGTGTGGATTCGCAAAGGCGTGGAGGCGCGCCGCACCCGTAACGAAGGGCGGGTGCGCCGGCTGGAGCGTTTGCGGCTGGAGCGTGCGGCACGGCGTGAAAGCTCCGGCGCGGTCAGGCTGGCGTTGGATACCGGCGAACGCTCCGGCAAATTGGTGGCCGAGCTCTCTCATGTCAGCATGAGTTACGAGGGCCGGCCGCTGATCAGGGATTTTTCCTGTCGCATTCTGCGCGGCGACAAGATCGGTCTGATCGGTCCCAACGGTTCGGGTAAAAGTACCCTGCTGAAGTTGATTCTCGGCGAAATCCGACCCGAAAGCGGCACGGTGGAGCAGGGGACCAAACTGTCAATCGCATATTTTGATCAGTTCCGCGCCCAGCTGGATGACGAGGCCAGCCTGTCGGACGTGATCAGCCCCGGCTCCGAGTGGGTGGAAATCAATGGCGAACGCAAGCATGTCATCAGTTATCTGGAAGACTTTCTGTTTGCCCCGGCGCGCGCGCGTTCGCCGGTGAAATCGCTGTCCGGCGGCGAACGCAACCGTCTGCTGCTGGCGCGCCTGTTTGCCAAACCGGCCAACGTGCTGGTGCTGGACGAGCCGACCAATGATCTGGATATCGAAACGCTGGAAGTGCTGGAGTCGCTGCTACAGGATTACCCCGGCACTGTGCTGATCGTCAGCCATGACCGGGCTTTCCTCGATAACGTGGTGACTCAGGTATACGCCTTTGAGGGCAATGGCGTGATCCGCGAATACGTCGGCGGTTACGACGACTGGCTGCGGCAGCGCGGCAGTCAGGCCGGCATGGCGCAAAAGTCAGCGGCGCCGGCCAAAGCCGAAGCCAAGCCGACCCGCACACCGCCGGCGGCGAAAATCAAACTCAGCTTTAACGAAACGCGTGAGCTGGCAGCACTGCCGGATCAGATCGCCGCGCTTGAAGCCGAACAGGCAGAGTTAACCGGCCGGCTGGGCGACCCCTTGCTGTATCAGAATGAGCCGGACAAGGTGGCCGGCCTGCAGGCGCGCTTCGAGGAAATAGAAATGGAATTGCTCAGTTGTCTGGAGCGCTGGGAAGTCCTGGAAGCCAAACAACAGGCTGCCCGGGGCGGCTGAGTCGGGGAGTCAGAGCCACTCCCAGGCAGTGCCCGCGAGGGCGGTGAAAAACAGCCCCAGATGTACCCAGGACCAGCGGAGGTAGCGTTTGGACAGGGCGTCCGGTGCCGTGTTGGCGATCAGGAACAGCCGCCCGTCGGCTGGTTTGCGGATCATTTCCACGCCGCCACTCTGGTAGATCGCGTTATGCTGCTGGCGGACTTCCTGATGGGCCGCTTCGCGGGCGGCTTCCCACTCCTGCAGGTCGATTTCGCCGTCGCCGTTACGGTCAAAGCGCTTTAGTAGATCGGCTCTGTCGCGTTTCCATTCGGCCAGCAACAGGGCCACATCCTGTTTCAGGTCCAGTTGTGTGGCGTTGCCGCCGAGCGTGATGTGTTCGCCCAGCACGTAAATCTTGTCCTGCGGCAGCAGCAGCCATTCCTGATAGTAATGATTCCCTTTGTGCCATTTTTCCTTGCGCGTGGTGAGGATTTCCGCACCCGCAGGGTCAATCACCAGGCTGCCGCTGCTGTCGCGCAAGACAAATGTGTCGTCGCTCTGGCCTTCCTCGACCAGGCGTTTCTGATTATTTTCTTCCTCTTCGATACGGTAGCGAAACCACAGGCAGGGCAGGCCGGTGAGTTTGCTGCTGAGCGTTTCTCCCGCAATGAATTCGCCGCGGCCGAACAGTTCCACATAACCTTGCGGGGCTGATGCGGCGCGAGCGGTTGGTAGGTCGGCAACCAGCCGGAAACGGCGAAAGTTGGCATGCCATGCCCACAGGCTGATAACGCTCAACAGACCGCCGGCAAAAATCCAGCCTTCCCGGCTGTCGAGACGGAAACCGATCAGCAGGATGAGCAGGCTCGCGCCGGAGGTAAGAAAGTCCGATAGTTGCGAGCGCAGGCGCAGTGCGGCCATACGGGGCTGAATCAGCTGCCGTTAAACAGGTCGCGAATATCGACGTCGCGTTTTTCCGCTACGGAAAATTTCAGCAGGGGAGCGGGTTGAAAGTTCATCAGCCGGGCCACGACGATATCGGGAAACTGCTCAATCCGCACGTTGTTGACGTTGACGCTTTCGTTGTAGAACTCGCGCCGGTCGGCAATGGCGTTTTCCAGCCCGGTAATGCGCGATTGCAAGTGTTGCAGGGTTTCATTGGCTTTCAGTTCCGGGTATGCCTCGACTACCGCGAACAGTTGCCCCAGGCCGCTGCGCAGCAGGTTTTCGGCATTACCCAGCGCGGGAATGTCGTGCGCTTCGCGGGCAGCGAAGACTGCCGAGCGCGCCTGCATCACCTTTTCCAGGGTGGTCTGCTCGAACTGCATGTGCTGCCGGCAGGTTTCAACCAGCTTGGGCAGTTCGTCATGACGCTGTTTCAACAGCACGTCAATGTTGGACCAGGCTTTGCTGATGTTGTGTTTGAGGGCAACCAGCTGGTTGTAGCTGACGATGAACCAGATCACCGCAACCAGCGACACGGCCCCGAGCAGAATGTGGAACATGGCATCTCCCCTGTATTGTTTGCTGGCTATGATGCCACATTTGCCCGGCAGTGGTTAAGGCGCCTTCAGTAATTACAGGCGCATTTCCAGTATCCGTGAGATTTCGGCGTTGCTCAGGGTAATGGGGTTGGTTTTCATGCTGTTGCCACGGCTGTTGGCGACGATACGGGGAAAGTCGTTCGCGCTGACGCCCAGTTCTGCCAGGCGAGGCAATTTCAGTTGCTGCGTGAGCGAATCGAGTTTGTCCTGCAGCGCGTTGAGCGCCTGCTCTTCGCCGGCATTGGGCAGATCGCAGAACAGCCGGCCGGCCTGGGCGTATTTTTTCAGGGCCGGATTGTCAGGCTCGCGCTGCTGCATGCATTCGATGTTGACCCGTGTGGCGGCGGCCAGCAATGTGCCGCAGGCGACGCCGTGGCCGATGGGGAAAAAGGCTCCCAGCGGGGCGGCGAGCCCATGTACCGAACCCAGTCCCACGTGCGCCAGGGTGATGCCGGAAAGCAGCGCGGCATAAGCCATCTTGTCGGCGCCGGGATTGCTGTGGCCGTCGTACCAGGCAACAAGGCCATCGCGTACGGCAGCCAGACCCGATTCGGCCAGGCCATCCATGAGTATGTTGGCCCGGCTGGATACATAAGACTCCAGTAGCTGGGTCAGGGCGTCCATGCCATTGGCGGCGATCAGCGCCTGGGGGCAGCTGTCCATCAGGTCGGGGTCAACGATGACCTGACGGGCCATCAGCTGTTCGTCACGGAAAGATTTCTTGAATTGGCCGTGCAAGCTCAGTACTGCGTTGCGGGTGGCCTCCGAGCCGGTGCCGGCGGTGGTCGGTACGGCAACAAATGGGAGTGCCGGCCCGACATAGGGAAGCTCTGGCCCCACTCCTTCAAGGTGATCCATTACCGAATTGCCCGGAATCAGCAGTCCTGCCAGCGCTTTGCCGGCATCGAGTACGCTGCCGCCGCCAATGGCCAGAACAGTGTCTACGTCATGGCTGCGCCAGAGAGAGACTTGCTGGTCGACCCATTCGGGCGAGGGCTCGTGGTCCAGGGTGATGCGGGAGCAATGGAAACCCTTTTGTTCCAGCGTGTCGAGCAGGGCGCGGCAGCGCGGCTGTGCAGCAAAACTGCGGGCGCCGGTAATCAGCAGGATATGCGGGCCGTATGCGCCGAGCAAGCCGGGCAGACGATCCAGCGTGCCGCGACCGAAGAGAATGCGTGGCAGGCTGCCAAGTGTAAACGTGTGTTCCATAATCGAGGGCATCGCGACGCTCTTTGCGCTTAATTTGGGGTATCTTGAATATATTTTAATTTATCGCTGTGATCCGGGGGCATTTAAATTTTGTTTGCCGTTTGCATTTGGAATTTTTGGCGATGCTGCTATTCTTCAAGAGCAATTCAGCTCGCATCGCCAGATATCAGGCAATTCAGAGGAGGCTATAACAATGAGAGTAAGCAGACAGCTTTCCCCGGATGGTAAGCATCTGACAATCAAAATTAGCGGTCGCTTCGATTTCAGCTTGCATGAAGAGTTTCGCAAGGCGTACGAGGGCATGGGCGCGAACGGTACTTCCTTTCAGATTGATCTCGGACAAACCGAATATATTGATAGCGCAGCATGCGGCATGCTACTGGTATTCCGCGATGCGGTCGGTGGCGATCATGCGGATATCTCGATCGTCAATGCCAGCCCGGTGATCAAGAAAACCTTGCAGTTGCTGCAATTTCAGCGACTTTTCAAAATTTCCTGATAACACCTCCGATATGGCCCGGGAAAGCCGGCTGAATGGCTCCAGGCGGGGAAAACCGAGTCTATGTCTGACACACCAGCTGCAGCGGGAATGAAAATACTGGTTGTCGATGATCAGGAAGTAAACCGCTATCTCCTTACCGTGATTCTTGAGCAGCTGGGGCATGAGGTCCACGTGGCGACTAATGGCGCCGAGGCGGTCGAGCAATTCCAGAAACTCCACCCCGATATGGTGTTCATGGATGTCATGATGCCGGTCATGGATGGTTATGAGGCGGCAACGCGGATTCGGGCTCTGGTTGACGACAGGTTCGTACCCATTCTCTTCATTACTGCTTTGCGCGATGAAGCTTCGCTGATCAAGGCACTGCAGCATGGCGGCCAGGACTTTATCACCAAGCCGTTCAGTCATGCGATTCTGCGCGCCAAAATCGAATCCATGCAGCAGCAGATGCACATGTATGAGACATTGCGTCAGCAGCGCGATCAACTGGCACAGTACCAGCAACGGATTGGTCATGAGCATCAGGTGGCGGAGCGGTTGTTCCAGAAAATCCTGCACAGCGGTGCTCTGGGCCACCCTGGCATCCGCTATGTCATCTCCCCGCAGGCCATATTCAACGGCGATCTGCTGATCGCCGGCTTTCGGCCGACCGGTCAGCTCAATATTCTGCTGGGCGACTTTACCGGGCACGGTCTTTCGGCGGCCATCGGCACGATTCCCGTATCCGATATCTTTCAGGGTATGACGGCAAAAGGCTTTGCTGTCTCCGAAATTGCTGCGGAGATCAACAAGAAAATGCAGGCGGTTTTGCCGCGCGGACTGTTCCTTGCCGCCTGTCTGGTCGAAGTCTCATTCAGCGAAGGGTTGATTCGGGTCTGGAATGGCGGCGTGCCGGAGGGCATCCTCTACGATGCCGAACAGGGCCGCATCCGCTCGCGTTTGCAGGCGCGCCATTTTCCACTTGGGGTGGTAGCCGCCGATCAATTCGACAAGACGCTGGATATTTACCCCATTGGGCCAGACGATCGCCTGTTCATGTTCACCGATGGCGTGACTGAAGCGGCCAATCCAGCCGGCGAGGCATTCGGTGATGTGCGACTGATGGAGTTGTTCGGAGATGGCCGGGCGGCAGTTGCAGATCAGTTGCTCGACCGGCTGATTGAAGAGGTATCGGTATTTCGCGGCCAGCAGACGCAAAGCGACGACTTTACCCTGGCGGAATTTCGCCTGGCCGAGCTGGAGCGCTTGCCTGATACATCGGTCATGCGTGCATCACATGAACTGACCGAGCGTGATTTCCCCGATGCGCGGCGTGACTGGGCGATGGATTTCGAGTTTCAGCAGGCGGTTCTGCGGACCATGGACCCACTCCCTCTGCTCATGCAGATGCTGATGGAAATACAGCATCTGCATGAGCATAAGGAGCAAATCTATCTGATTCTGGCGGAACTCTATTCCAATGCGCTTGAACACGGCGTGCTGCGGCTCAAGTCGTCACTCAAGAGCGGTCCGGATGGTTTTGAGCATTATTACACGGCCCGTGAGCAGGCTCTGAGCACGCTGCAGGCGGGTTTTGTCCACTTCCACTTTGAAGTCTGGCAAAGTGATGTCGTATCCAAGCTGATTGTCCAGGTTGAGGACAGTGGTGAAGGGTTCGATGTCAGCAAATGCAATCCTCTGGGGGGTGGCCTGACCGAATACCATGGGCGTGGCCTGCCGTTATTGCGCGCGCTGTGCGAATCGGTTGGTTTCAATGACAAGGGCAATAAAGTAACTGCTGTTTATTGCTGGCGCGTCAAATCTTGATAAGCGGCTTTTTGCTGTGCTTCTGTTCCGTAATATCGTTCTGTTAATGCCTGATTTTTACCATGCTGCAGCTCTGTGCTCATGCCAATTTGCTCGTTCTTGCAAACAATATCCCGCATTAAAAAAATCTGGTCTATGATTATTAAGAAGATTTGATCTTTACGTGTTCTGCTTCATCGTCTTGGGTTTGGTAAAAGTCAGTATCTGATCTGGTTTGTGTGGAAATGCCAAAAGCAGGAGTTTTATGTCAACACCATTGCGCGTGCTTATTGCCGTGGATATGCCTGATGACACGCAACCGCTCAAACGGAGTCTGGAGCATGCCAGTTATGACTTGCGCTGCCAGTATGTCGGCAACGCAGTTGAGTTGGAGTTGGCGCTTGAGCACCTGTGGGATGTCATTCTGCTGGAAGATCGTCTGAACGGCGCAGATGGTCTTGAAGTGCTTCAGTCCATGCGGCAGAAGGGGTTGCAGATCCCTATCATCATGCTGTCCCGCAACCCGTCGGAGACGCAGGCAGTCAAAGCCATGAAATCGGGGGCGCAGGACTACGTCTCCATGGGTAATGCCATTCGCATCGTGGCGATCATCGAGCGTGAAATGCAGGAGGCGGCAGCACGCCGCGAACGTCATCTGGGAACCGAGGTCGATCAACTGATCCAGCGGGCCGATTTGGGCATCTTGCGCGGTGCGAGTTTGCGTAACGTGCTGGTCGAGTTATGCGAGGGCCTGGCGGGACTTTTCGAGGCCGATATGGTCTGGGTTGTGCTGCGGGACGTGCACGGAAAGCCGCAGGTGAAAGCCTGGGCGGGCCGCGGCGGTGTGGGCGGAGGGACGCCGCAGACAGCCATGTCGCGCTGGATGGAGGATGTGGATTACCTGGAGAGCTTGCTGTTACAGCAGGAACTGGCTCTGGTGCGTCTCAATGAGCCGAATTCGCCGGCCTGGGGCATTATGGCTACCGGTTCCGGCTTCGAGTCCGCCATCATCATCCCGCTGTCTGCCGAGCATGCGGTAGTCGGTGCCGTATGCCTGTTCAGCCAAAACGAGGAATTGATCAATTCCGCTACGGTATTGCAGTTTGACAAAATCGGCCGGCAGACTTCCCTGGCCATCCGCATGGCCGAAGACCAGATGCAGATGCGCCTGCAGGGCGCGGCGATGGATTCGGCTGCCAATGCGATTTTCATGACCGATTCGGCGGGCAGGATCTGCTGGGTGAACGAAGCGCTCATCAAACTGAGCGGTTACGCTCGTGAAGAATTGATTGGGGCGGAGTCGCAGACCATCCATGGCTCACAGCGCGATGATGACTGGAATGACATGATTCGCCGCCAGTTGCTCGACGGCAAAACCTGGCGCGGCCAAGTCAGCAACAGGCGGCAGAATGGCGGTTACTACAGTGTCAATGAGACGATAACGCCGATCCGCAGTGAAACCGGAGCGGTGACGCACCTGGTTTATATTCTCGAAGATATTACCAGTCAGCTGGAAACCAAGCAGAAGCTCTATCAGATTACCAATTTCGATGCGCTGACCGGTTTGCCTAATCGCACGCTGTTTCGCGACCGGGTCGATCAGGCGGTTGCCCATTGTGGTCCGGGTTCGGCGAAAGTGGCTGTCTTGCTGCTCGATCTGGACCGCTTCAAGAACATCAACGACACCTTGGGGCATGAAGTGGGCGATTCCCTGCTGTGGGAGGTGTCCGAACGCTTGCGCACGGTCGTCCAGGAACCCAATGCGCTCAGTCGGCAGGGCGGGGATGAATTTGGCGTATTGATGCCAAGTCCCGGTACGGCTGAGGCGGTTGCCGTCATGGCGCAGCGGCTGGTCGATGCAATGGGGGCACCGTTTGTGCTGTCGGCACGGGAAATATTTGTCACTCCCAGCATCGGTATCGCCATGTATCCTGATGATGGCGCCAACGCGGACGAGTTGATCCGCAATGCCGATACCGCCATGTACCGGGCCAAGGAGGAAGGGCGCAACACCTTTCAGTTTTTTACCGCCGACATGAATGCCATGATGTACGAGCGTCTCAATATCGAGACGCAGTTGCGTCGCGTGCTGGATCGCAACGAACTGGCATTGGCATTTCAGCCGCAGGCCAGTCTGACAAGCCGGCAGTTGTCGGGCATGGAGGTGTTGGTCCGTTGGCAGTCTCAGGAATTGGGCGCGGTATCACCGGAGCTGTTCATCCCGATTGCCGAAGAAACCGGCAGTATTGTCAAAATAGGCGAATGGGTGCTGCTTGAGGCATGCCGCGCCGGACGCCGCTGGCTGGAACAGGGGGTGCTGCAAGGGCGCATTGCCGTGAATGTTTCCGGGCGCCAGTTCGATCAGCATGATTTGCCCCAGATGGTTGACCGTGTGTTGGCGGAAACGGGTTTCCCCGCCGACAGGCTGGAGTTGGAAGTGACCGAAAGCACCATTATTCGCGCTCCCGAGCTGGCTATTGAGGTGCTTGAGGCGCTGGGGCGGCGCGGTATCAGCATTGCCGTGGACGATTTCGGCACCGGCTATTCCAGCCTGAGCTATCTCAAGCGTCTGCCTATCGACACGCTTAAAATTGACCGTTCCTTTATCAACGACATCGGTGTGGATGCCGATGGCGAGTCAATCGTACGGGCCATCGTGGCCATGGCAAAAGGGCTGGGCCTGACGGCGGTGGCCGAGGGCGTGGAAACCGAACAGCAGGCAAATTTTCTTGCGGCACTCGGTTGCGAGTTCATCCAGGGGTATCTTTTCAGTAAACCGTTGCTGTACGCTGATATGAGCGGTTGGCTGGAGTCACGTCAATTGAGCCTGCAAAACTGAATATTTGCGGGCTGGGTGGAAAATCCCACCTTATTTCTTAGCAATTAAGTATTCACCCGTTATAATCCTACCTTTCGCATAAACTCTCTGGTTTGCATGCATTTCATTCTGTGTCACATATCTGACGGGCTGTCGAGTCGCGCATGATTCGAAAGCTGATCAAGCGCGTGTTTGGTCGCGCAGACAACCATAAAATGGGCTTGCAGGTCATCCCTGCCAGCGAACACGGCATCAGGGTAGAGAATCTGACAACGTGTGCGGTGAAGGTCACCCGCACGCTCCAGGAAGGGGGCTTCAAGGCCTATGTCGTGGGCGGTGCGGTGCGTGATTTGCTGCTCGGGCAGCGCCCCAAGGATTTTGACGTGGCGACCGACGCCACACCGGAAGAAGTGACCCGCCTGTTCCGCCGTTCCCGCATTATCGGCCGCCGTTTCCGTATCGTGCATGTGATGTGCGGGGCGGAAACCATTGAAGTCACCACTTTTCGCGCCAACCAGAATGTTGAAGATGAGGGCGTTGATCGAGTCACTGATGAGACCGGGCGTATCGTCCGCGACAATGTGTTCGGCTCGCAGGAAGACGATGCCAGCCGGCGCGACTTCACTGTCAATGCGCTCTATTACGACCCGCAATCTGGCGACATTCTTGATTACTGTAACGGTGTACGCGATGTGCAGAACCGCACGTTGCGCATGATCGGCGATCCAGATACCCGTTACCGCGAAGATCCGGTCCGGATGTTGCGGGCGGTGCGTTTTGCGGCCAAGCTGGATTTTCATATTGACCCGGAAACCCGTGCTCCGGTTGCTGAACTGGCCGGGCTGATCGAAAACATTCCGTCCTCACGCCTGTTTGATGAAATGCTCAAGCTGCTACTGTCCGGTCATGCGGCCCGCTCCCTGCATCAGTTGCGGGCCGAGGGCTTGCATCATGGGCTGCTGCCCATGCTGGACGTGGTCCTGGAGCAGCCGCGCGGCGAGAAATTCGTCAACGCGGCGCTGCATAATACCGATCAGCGAATCCAGCAAGGCAAACCGGTTTCCCCGGCATTTCTGTTTGCCACCCTGTTGTGGCATGAGGTGCTGGTAAATTGGGAGGCGCGCAAGCGTGCCGGCGAAAAACCGTTCCCGGCTTTGCAGAGCGCCATGGACGAAGTGGGTGACCGGCAGGAAACCCGATTGGCCATTCCCAAGCGATTTTCCGTGCCGATGCGCGAAATCTGGGCCATGCAGCCCCGGTTTGAACAGCGTTCCGGCGGTCGCCCGTATCGTCTGGTGGAGCATCCGCGTTTTCGCGCGGCCTATGATTTTCTGCTGCTGCGCGCCGAAAGCGGCGAGATTGACGCCGAGCTGGCCGACTGGTGGACGCGCTTCCCCAAGGCCGACGAAACCGAGCGCGCTGCCATGTTGCTGCGCGACCAGCCCGCTGCCGGCAGCAAACCGCGCCGGCGCCGGCGGCGCAAGCCGGCTGCGGCCAGTGGTGGTCAGTCGGCATGAACGCGCAAATTCAGTCCTTGCCCGTCACGGCTTATGTGGCGTTAGGGGCCAATCTTGGCGAGGCGCAAAAAACTGTGCGCGAGGCCATCCAGGCGCTGGACCATCTGCCCGCCACCCGGCTCGTACTCGGCTCATCTCTTTATCTGAGCGAACCGGTCGGCTGTGCCGAACAGCAGCCGGCTTACGTCAATGCCGTGGCCCAGGTCAGCACCACCCTGTCGGCAGAACAGCTGTTGCAGCAATTGCTGCTGCTGGAACACCACTACGGTCGGCAGCGTGCTTTTCATAATGCGCCACGCACCCTGGATCTCGATTTGCTGCTGTATGGCGACATGCAGATGCATGTACCGGGGCTGACGTTGCCGCACCCGCGCATGCACGAACGCGCTTTCGTGCTGCTGCCATTGCTGGAGATTGCCCCGCAGGTAACAATTCCCGGTCTGGGGCCGGCTGCGGATTGTCTGACGGACGACGTCGCGGCGCAGGGTATATGTCGTCTCGGCAGCGACATGAACTGTCTGGGGGCGGGCAATGCTTGACCGGTTTGGCTACATCGTGGTGGAAGGGCCGATCGGAGTAGGCAAGTCATCCCTGGCGCGCCGTATTGCCGATCACGCCGGTGCGCGTCTGCTACATGAAAATCCGGACGAAAACCCATTTTTGCCGCGCTTTTACGATGACATCAAGCGTCATGCGCTGGCCACTCAGCTGTTTTTTCTGTTCCAGCGCGCCCAGCAGGTACAGGACCTGGTGCAGTATGACATGTTTGCTCAGCGTACCGTGGCAGATTTCCTGCTCGACAAGGATCTGCTGTTTGCGCGGATGACGCTGGATGACGATGAGTTCCGCCTGTATCAGCAGATCTACGATCACCTGAAACCGACCGCTCCGCGGCCGGACCTGGTCATTTATCTGCAGGCGCCAGCCGATGTGCTGGTCGAGCGGGTACGCCGGCGCGGCATCCGCTACGAGCAGGGCATCTCTGAGGCCTATCTGCGGCGCGTGGCTGACAGTTATGCCCGTTTCTTCTACGATTATGACGCGGCACCGCTGTTGATCGTCAACACGGAAAATCTCAATTTTGCCGATAACGACGCCGATTTCCAGTTGTTGCTGGATAAGATCGGCCATATGCGCAGTGCCCGAGAATTCTTCAATCGCGCCGGTTGATGAGGTGTTCAAATGACCCTGACTGAATTGCATGCCATGAAGCGGCGTGGCGAGAAAATCGCTGCGTTGACCTGTTACGATGCCAGTTTTGCCAGTCAATGCGCCGCTGCCGGCGTAGATGTCTTGCTGGTTGGCGACTCCCTCGGCATGGTGGTGCAGGGGCAGGCAACCACCTTGCCGGTCAGTCTGGAAGACATGGAGTATCACGTGCGTTGTGTCGCGCGTGGTGCCGGTGCGGCGTTTATCATGGCCGATCTGCCCTTCGGCAGCTATCAGCAGAGTCCTCAGCAGGCCATGCACAGCGCCGCACGGCTGATGGCAGCCGGCGCTCATATGGTCAAGCTGGAAGGCGGGCGAGTGATGGCGGAAACAGTCGAGTTCCTCGTCTCCCGCGGCGTGCCGGTGTGCGGTCATGTCGGCTTGCTGCCTCAGTCGGTGCATCTGCTGGGCGGTTACCGGGTGCAGGGGCGTGGCGAAAACGGCATGGTGGTTTTCGAAGACGCGCATAGTCTGGTTGAGGCGGGCGCTGACATGCTTTTGTTCGAGGCGATTCCGGATCACCTTGCGGCGAAAATGACTGCGGCTTCACCGGTCCCGACTATCGGCATCGGCGCCGGTTCGCAGTGTGACGGGCAGGTGCTGGTTCTGTATGATGCGCTGGGTGTCTACCCAGGCAAATTGCCGCGTTTTGCCCGCAATTTTATGGCCGATACCGGATCCATTCAGGCTGCACTGGCGGCTTATGTGGCTGCAGTGAAAGACGGCAGCTTCCCGGCCGCGGAACATACCTTCAGTTAAGGAAGTTCTGAACAAGTTATCATCGCCACTGCGGTGCATGATGCAGCCATCTGCGGCGGTGCGCTTCTTGCCAAGGGCGGATTCCCTTCGCCAGCCAGACAACGTGGCAGATGCGCCTTTGTGCTGCAACCCTACGGGATGGGGGTGAATTGGGTACCCCCTTTGTTGCAAGCCGCTTGCAGTGGCTTGCAATGCGGCGCGTCTTGCTTCGTGGGTGGCATCCCAATTAACCCCGTCGCAGACGCGAAATTAAGTGTTAATACGCCCTAATGAAAATCGTCCATACTCTTGCTGCGTTGCGCGAGGCCTTGCGGGGAGCGCAGCGTATTGCCCTGGTGCCGACCATGGGAAATCTGCACGCCGGTCATTTGCATCTGGTTGAGCAGGCGCGCGGAATGGCTGACCGGGTGGTGGTCAGTATTTTCGTCAATCCCTTGCAGTTTGGTCCCAATGAGGACTTCGAGCGTTATCCCCGTACACTGGAAGCGGACTGCGAAAAACTGACGGAAGTGGGGGCGGATGTGGTGTTCGCACCCCCCGTCGAGGTTATGTACCCGGTGGCGCAGCAGGTCCATATCGAGCCTCCGCCGCTGGCAGCGGAGCTGTGTGGTGCTTTCCGCCCCGGCCACTTTGCCGGTGTGGCAACAGTCGTGGCCAAACTGTTTAATCTGGTTCAGCCGCAGGTGGCGCTGTTCGGTAAAAAGGATTACCAGCAGCTGGCGGTGATTCGCGCTCTGGTGCAGCAGCTCAATTTTCCCCTCGAAGTGGTGGGGGTCGAAACCCAGCGTGCCGCGGACGGCCTGGCTCTGAGTTCCCGCAATGGTTACCTGAACGAAGCGCAACGGGCTGAGGCGCCGCGGTTGTACGCGACATTGCAGATGCTGCGCCAGGCGGTTGAGACGGGGAATCAGGACTTTGCCGGGCTGGAGCGGGAGGCAGCCGAGCGACTGCAGCAGCACGGCTGGCGGATTGATTATGTCAGTGTGCGGCAAAGGAGCGATTTGCTGCCGCCCGGCGATGGCGCAGAACCGCTGGTCGTGCTCGCGGCTGCCTGGCTGGGGCAGACCCGGCTGATCGATAATGTTGAAATCGGGCCGCTGTGACGGCACACTCCCGAAACGCGGGTTGCCGGCATTAATTGCGGCGATTTGCGGGCAGATTTGATATAATAAGCAAGTCTGTTTTTCTGTTTGCTGGGACACTGCTGTGCAACGAACCATGCTCAAATCCAAGCTGCATCGCGTGCGTGCGACGCATTCGGAGCTTCATTATGAAGGCTCCTGTGCGATCGACGAGGCATTGCTTGAAGCGGCCGATATTCACGAGTATCAGCAGATCGAAATCTATAACGTCACCAATGGCGAGCGTTTTACTACCTATGCCATTCGTGCCGAACGCGATTCCGGCATTATTTCGGTCAACGGTGCCGCCGCTCACAAGGCCAATCCGGGCGACATTCTCATTATTGCCACCTATGCCATCTACAACGAGATCGAGCTGGGCAAATACAAGCCCGATCTGGTGTATGTCGATGAGCAAAACCGCATCGTCAACAAGCGTCAACATATTCCCGTTCAGGTAGCCTGATCCAGGCTTGCCGGTCTGGCCTGCAGCGCTGGCTCTATGCGCTGTAGGCGCCTTATGCCATAATTATCCGTTTCCGTATTTGCATTGATTGCGGCAGGTTATGAGCGGACAAACTCTTTACGACAAGTTGTGGCAGTCCCATGTGGTGCATGAAGAACCCAATGGCGCCACACTCCTTTACATTGATCGTCACCTGGTACATGAAGTCACCAGCCCGCAGGCCTTTGAAGGCCTGAAAATCGCCAAGCGTCAGCCATGGCGGGTGAAATCCGTACTGGCCGTGCCCGATCACAATGTGCCTACCGATCACCGCGACGAAGGGATTAAAGACCCCGTTTCGCGCCTGCAGGTGGAAACGCTGGACCAGAACTGCATTGACTTCGGCATTACCGAATTCAAGATGAACGATACGCGCCAGGGCATCGTGCACGTGATCGGGCCGGAGCAGGGAGCAACCCTGCCCGGCATGACCGTGGTATGCGGCGATTCCCACACCAGTACCCACGGTGCTTTCGGTGCGCTGGCGCACGGCATTGGCACGTCGGAAGTCGAGCATGTGCTGGCCACCCAGTGTCTGGTGCAGAAAAAATCCAAAGCCATGCTGGTGAAAGTGGAAGGCCAACTGGGTGCGGGCGTGAGCGCCAAGGACGTGGCCCTGGCTATTATCGGGAAAATCGGCACGGCTGGCGGTACCGGCTACGCTATCGAGTTTGCCGGCAGCGCCATTCGCGGTTTGTCCATGGAAGGCCGCATGACCCTGTGCAACATGGCTATCGAGGCCGGTGCCCGTGCCGGCATGGTAGCGGTGGATGAAACCACCATCAACTATGTCAAAGGCCGGCCTTATGCGCCGCAGGCTGAGCAGTGGGACAAGGCTGTGGCCTACTGGCGCACGCTGGTATCCGACGCGGACGCGAAATTTGATGCGGTGGTTGAATTAAAAGCCGAGGACATTCAGCCTCAGGTCACCTGGGGCACCTCGCCGGAGATGGTGGTGCCGGTGGGCGCCAAAGTGCCCGATCCGGCGGCGGAGGCCGATCCGGTCAAGCGCACCGGCATGGAGCACGCGCTCAAGTACATGGGCCTGCAAGCCAATACGCCGATCAGCGAGATCGCCATCGACAAGGTGTTCATCGGTTCCTGTACCAATTCCCGTATTGAAGATTTGCGTGCTGCCGCAGCCGTGGCCAAAGGCCGCAAAGTGGCTGGCAACGTCAAACTGGCGATGGTGGTGCCGGGTTCGGGCCTGGTGAAAGCCCAGGCTGAAGCGGAAGGGCTGGACAAGATTTTCCTCGACGCCGGTTTTGAGTGGCGCGATCCGGGTTGCTCCATGTGTCTGGCCATGAATGCCGACCGACTGGAGCCGGGCGAGCGCTGCGCCTCCACCTCTAACCGCAATTTTGAAGGGCGTCAGGGTCCGGGTGGGCGTACCCATCTGGTCAGCCCGGCCATGGCCGCCGCTGCAGCGGTGACCGGCCATTTCGTTGACGTGCGTACCCTGGCGTAAGAAAGAGTCGAACATGGAAAAATTCGTCAAGCTGTCAGGTATCGTGGTGCCGCTGGATCGGCCCAATGTCGATACCGATGCCATTATCCCCAAGCAGTTTTTGAAGTCGATCAAGCGCAGCGGCTTCGGCCCCAATTTGTTTGATGAATGGCGCTATCTGGATGTGGGCGAGCCGGGCAAGGACAACAGCAGTCGCCCTCTTAACCCGGATTTTGTGCTGAATCAGCCGCGCTACGCCGGCGCCAGCGTGCTGCTGGCACGGGAAAACTTCGGTTGCGGTTCCTCGCGTGAACACGCCCCCTGGGCGCTGGAAGACTACGGTTTCCGCGCTATTATCGCGCCGTCTTTCGCCGATATTTTCTACAACAATTGCTTCAAGAACGGCATGCTGCCAATCGTGCTGGATGCAGCTATTGTTGACCAGCTGTTCCGCGAAACCGAGGCGACTGAAGGCTACAAACTGACTGTGGATCTGGAGGCCAAGCAGGTGGTGACGCCATCTGGGCAGGCTTTTCCCTTCGAGGTGGATGAATTCCGTCGCCATTGCCTGTTGAACGGTCTGGACGATATCGGTCTGACCCTGCAGCACAGCGACAAGATCAAGGCGTACGAAGAGCGCCGCCGCCAGTCTGAGCCGTGGTTGTTCAACTGAGCGGTAGTTCAATCGATAAAATTAGGACGTGACTATGAAAATTGCAGTGTTGCCGGGTGACGGCATCGGTCCGGAAATCGTCGCGCAGGCGGTCAAGGTGATCAAGGCCATGAACATCGGCGCCCAAATGCAAGAGGCGCCGATTGGCGGTGCGGGTTACGAAGCAGCGGGTGATCCGCTGCCGGAAGCTACCCTCAAGCTGGCCAAGGAATCCGATGCCGTGCTGCTGGGCGCTGTAGGCGACTGGAAATACGACACCCTGCCGCGCGACAAGCGTCCGGAGCGCGGTCTGCTGCGCATCCGCAAGGAACTGAATCTGTTTGCCAACCTGCGCCCGGCCGTTCTGTATCCGGAACTGGCCTCCGCCTCCACCCTGAAGCCAGAAGTGGTGTCCGGTCTGGATATCATGATCGTGCGCGAACTCACCGGTGATATCTACTTCGGCCAGCCGCGCGGTATTTCCACGCTGGAAAACGGCGAGCGTGAAGGCATCAACACCATGCGCTACAACGAATCGGAAATCCGCCGCATCGGCCGCGTGGCGTTTGATATCGCCATGAAGCGTAACAAAAAAGTCTGCTCGGTAGACAAGGCCAACGTGCTGGAAACCACCGAGTTGTGGCGCCAGGTGATGATCGAGCTGTCGAAAGATTATCCGGAAGTCGAGCTGACCCACATGTACGTCGACAATGCGGCGATGCAACTGGTGCGCGCACCCAAGCAGTTCGATGTGATGGTGACCGGCAATATCTTCGGCGACATCCTGTCAGACGAAGCCTCCATGCTCACCGGCTCCATCGGCATGCTGCCGTCCGCTTCGCTGGATGAAAACAATAAGGGCATGTACGAGCCGAGCCATGGTTCCGCGCCGGACATCGCCGGCAAGAACATCGCCAACCCGCTGGCAACCATTCTGTCCGTGTCCATGATGCTGCGCTATACCTTCAACATGGCGGCCGAAGCCGACCGCATCGAGAAAGCGGTGGGCAAGGTGCTGGCCAATGGTGTACGCACAGCCGATATTTACACTGAAGGCACCGCCAAAGTGTCTTGCAGCGAAATGGGCGACGCCGTTGTGGCGGCGCTGTAACAGATTAATTGAATGGGATTACTAACATGCGTGTAGGGTTGATTGGCTGGCGTGGCATGGTCGGTTCCGTGCTCATGCAGCGCATGCGCGAAGAGCGCGATTTCGATTTGATCGAACCGGTATTTTTTACCACCTCCAACGTCGGTGGTGCGGCGCCCAATGTCGGCAAGGATGTGCCGCCGCTGAAGGATGCGAAGAACCTGGACGAACTGATGGCGATGGAAGCCATCATTACCTGCCAGGGCGGTGACTACACCACCGAGATTTTCCCCAGGCTGCGTGCCGCCGGCTGGAAAGGCTACTGGATTGATGCTGCTTCCACTCTGCGTATGGAAGATAATGCCATCCTGATCCTTGATCCAGTCAATCGCAACGTCATCGATGACGCGCTGGCAGCCGGCAAGAAGGATTTCATCGGCGGTAACTGTACCGTGTCACTGATGCTGATGGCACTGGGCGGTCTGTTCCGCGACGGGCTGGTGGAATGGGTGACTTCCATGACCTACCAGGCCGCGTCCGGCGCCGGTGCGCAGAATATGCGCGAACTGCTCAACCAGATGGGCGAGGCCCACAGCGTGGCCAAAGACCTGCTGAACGATCCGGCTTCCGCCATTCTCGATATCGACCGCGAAGTGGCCGGCATCCTGCGTGACGAGTCGTTTCCCACCTCCAACTTCGGTGTGCCGCTGGCCGGCAGTCTGATTCCCTGGATTGACAAGGACTTGGGTAATGGCCAGAGCAAGGAAGAGTGGAAGGGTCAGGTAGAAACCAACAAGATTCTCGGCCGCTCCGGTAATCCGATTCCGGTCGATGGCCTGTGTGTGCGCATCGGCGCCATGCGTTGCCACAGCCAGGCGCTTACCATCAAGCTGAAAAAGGACATCTCGATTGCCGAAGTCGAGTCCATTGTTGCTTCTGCCAATGACTGGGTAAAAGTGGTGCCGAATGAACGTGAAGCCAGCATGCGCGAATTGACGCCGGCGGCTGTGACGGGCACTCTGACTGTCCCGGTAGGCCGCTTCCGCAAAATGTCCATGGGGCCCGAGTACATGACCGCATTTACCGTGGGTGACCAGTTGTTGTGGGGCGCGGCCGAACCGTTGCGCCGCATGCTACGTATCCTGCTGGAAAACGCTGCCTGAAAAGGCTTGGGGCCGGATGCCTACTGCATTCGGTCCCCAAAAACTATAACAATTCAAGAATAGAATTTCTGCATCGCATCAGGTCAGGCTAAAAAGAAGTGCTTGCGCCCGCAAGCTAAGACTAAAGTTTAGCTTGCAAGCCTAACTATTTGATGTTAGTTTAATTCTAGAGCCAAAGAAAAAAAGAGGGTGGCATCGTGCGTAAAAAGGCAATTTATGCAGGGTTGATGGCGGCAGGTCTGGTTATGCTGCCGACATGGGGACAGGCAGCCGGTTTGGGTAAATTGACCGTCATGTCTGCACTGGGGCAACCGCTGCAGGCGGAAGCCGAGATCCTGACGGACAAAAAAGAGAATCCCGACGATTTTGTTGTTAAGCTGGCATCAGCTGATGCGTACAGCCAGGCCAACATGGATTGGTCACCGGCTTTGGCCAGCTTGCGCTTCTCGATCGGTAAGAAAGCCGGAAAACCGGTGTTGCTGATCAATTCCACGCAAGCGATCAACGAACCTTATCTGCCCATTCTGGTTGAAATGCAATGGCCGACCGGCATGGTCGTACGCGATTTCACGGTTTTGCTGGATCCACCGGGCTACAACGCCAATGCAGCTGCTGCTGCACCAAGTGTTTCTCTGCCTAAATCCACCGCCGTATCTGTCGCCCCGGTTGCGAAGCCACCTGTTCAATCACCCGTTTCTGCAGCGCCTGCACCTGCCGCCAAAGCTTCGGCAAAAAAAACGCCAGCAGCCGATAGCAGTAGCGGGGAAACCCAGTCACCCCAGTCGGTGACCGTCAAGCCGGGCGATACCCTGTCCAGCATTGCGCGAAAGGTTAAACCTGAGGGCGTGCAGTTGGAGCAGATGCTGGTGGGCCTGTTTCAGGAAAATACCTCGGCATTCTCCGGTAAAAACATGAATCGCCTGCGCACCGGACAGATTCTCCGCGTGCCGGATCAGGCTGCCCTGGAACAAATTTCCCCGACTGCGGCGCGCAAGGAAATCAAGGTACAGAGCGATAACTGGCACGCCTATCGGCAGCAACTGGCTGGCACGGTAGAGCAGGGCAAAGCCGAGGCGGACAGTGGCGCACGTCAGGCTGTCTCCGGCAAGATCGGTCTGGCTGCGGAAGACAAGGCAGCACCCAAACCGCAGCCGTCCCAGGATGTGCTCAAGCTGTCCAAGGGTGAGCCTGTGAAAGGAGCTGTGGGTGGTGGCAAGGATGCCAAGGCCCTGCAGGATAAAATCCAGGCTATGAGCGAGGATGCGACGGCCCGCGAAAAAACCATCAAAGAGGCCAATTCGCGTATCGCCGCCCTGGAAAAAAACATCCAGGATATGCAAAAAGCCATGCAGCTGAAAGATCAGCAGCTGGCTGAGATGCAAAAACAGGGCGCCAAGTCCGTGGCGCCTGTTCCGGCTCCGGTAGCTGCAGCCAAACCGGCTGTGCCGGCCTCCGCTCCGGTTGCAGTGGCTGCATCCGCTGTGGCTGCGTCGACTGTTGCGGCTGCCCCGGCATCCGCCCCAGCCGCCTCGGCAGTGGCTGCTTCGGCCACCAAGCCGGCTTCTGCCGTTGCAGCGACCAAACCGAAGAAGAAAAAAGTCATCATGCCACCGCCTGAGCCTGAAGAACAGCCGTGGTATGCCGATCTGCTGGATAACCCGCTGACCGTGTTTGGCGGTGGTGGTGCGCTTGCGCTGCTGCTGGGCGGCTGGGGTTACATGGCTGTCAAGCGCCGCCGCAAAAAGCTGACCTCGTTTGAGGACAGCATCATGGCTGGCAGCGAGCTCAAGGCCAACACCGTTCTGGGTGAAACTAGCGGCGGAACGGTGGACACCAGCAATGACACTTCGTTCTTGACCAATTTCAGTCAGACCGGATTTAACGCAATCGATACCAACGACGTCGATCCGATCGCCGAGGCTGAAGTCTATATGGCCTATGGTCGCGATGCGCAGGCAGAGGAAATTCTCAAGGAAGCCATGGCGAAGACGCCGGAGCGTCATGAGATCCAGCTGAAGCTGCTGGAAATTTATTCCTCGCGCAAAAATCTGGTGGCATTCGAAACTCTGGCGAGCGAGCTGTATGCCGCACTCGGCGGTAAGACCAATGCCTTGTGGGAAAAAGCGGCAGCAATGGGGCGCCAGCTTGATCCGGCCAATCCTTTGTACGCTTCGCGCGGCGATGAATTCAGTGCTGCGGAGGAGCCGGCGCCGTCATCCGCACCGGTACAGGCTGCCGCTACTGCCGCTGCCGCAGTTGCGGTCGCCGCACTTGAGCCGGTAACTGACCTTGCCTTGCCGGAACTGGGGAGCACCGGTGCGGATGAGCCACTGAGCGAAGAGCCCGCCCCGTCCGAGCCGGACGTGCTGGAATTCGATCTGGGGCTGCCTGAGACCGAACACGCCGCCGGCGCATCCGGCGAAACGGCGTCGACTGGTGAAACGATGGCTGAGGCCTCTCTGCCGGATTTCGAGCATGCCAATATGCTTGATCTGGATCTGGGGCTGCCTGAACCTGCGACTGCTGCTGCAGAACCGGCCGAGGACGTAGCCATGGCTGAGTCACTTGAAGAAACGGTTTCACCGGCCGATTCCATGGACCTGGATTTTGAGTTGCCGGCAGCGGAAGAAATCGCCCCGCTGGAAATGCCGGAAGCAGCAGCGGTTGCACCGGATCTTGATCTTGAGTTGCCGTCGTTCGAGTCCGGTCTGTCTGAGTCGGTGAGCGAGGCGATTCCCGAGTTCAATGTGGAAGAACCGTCGCTCGAAGCAATGCCGGAAATCTCTACAGGCGAGGCTGCGCTGGATCTGGGGCTACCTGATCTGCAGCCGGCTGCGGCACCCGTTGAGGTCGAAGAAGTGGCAATGCCGGCAGTAACGGAAGAACCGGATCTGAATTTCGATTTCGATACCGAATTCAAGGTCGGTGACGTGATGGAAGCATCACCCGCCGCAGAAGCGCCGGAAGCTGCCGATGAATTTGCCGATCTTGCTGCAGAGCCTGCAATGCCTGCCGCAATGGAGTCTTCCGCAGAGGATATGCTGATCGATACGGCACAGAATCCGGGCACCAAGCTGGATTTGGCCAAAGCGTATCTGGAAATCGGCGATGAGGAGGGAGCACGGGAAATCCTCCAGGAAGTGATTGCTGAGGGTAATGACGCGCAAAAGGCAGAAGCCAACACCATGCTGGAAAAGATCGGCTAAAGCCGGCTAACCCTGTAGTAAACTGCAACTGGCGGGTAAATCCCGCCAGTTTTGTTTCTGGACTCGGAAAACGCTCGCTGCAGAGCGTCCGGCATTCGCCGATTTGTTGCTGAGTGGGTAAAATGCCGATATGTCTGCCGCATCATTTCATCCCACCGCGAAAATTCTTTTCTGGCTGTTGCTGGCCTTGTGGAGTCCATTACTTGGTGGCGCACTTGTGCTTGGCGTGGCAGGCACACTGGTGGTGGCCAATATGGCGTTGCGACGGGCAGCGGTGTGGCGGCGGCTCTGGCGCATGCGCTGGTTGTGGCTCGGCATTGTGTTGCTGTATGGTTTGTCGCAGCCGTTCTGGACAGTCTGGCTAGGCTGGCAGGACGGGCTGCTGCAGGCGTTGCGTGTCGTCAGCCTGCTGCTGCTGTTTTCCCTGCTGATGGGCGGGCTGGCTCGTGACCAGTTGCTGGCAGGGCTATACCTGTTGCTTAAACCGCTCACTCGCGTGCGGGTTCCGGTAGAGCGCGGCGTGCTGCGGGTGGGGATGGCAGTCCGCTATATTGAAGCGCTCGACGGTCTCAAGTGGCAAGACCTCGGCCGTCTGGAAACGATTTTGAATGATTTGCCCGACCTGCCGTCAACCGTGAGCCTGGAGCTGCCGGATTGGGCGTGGCGCGACACTGCGCTGGTGCTGGGGGGGATTGTTTTGGGAGGCATGCTGTTATGAGGCTGGCACTGGGCGTGGCATACGACGGCTCTTCCTTTTGTGGCTGGCAATCGCAGCCCAACGGCTGTGGCGTGCAGGATGTGCTGGAGCGGGCACTGAGCGAAATTGCAGCTCAGCCTGTGACGGTGGTCTGCGCCGGCCGAACCGACACCGGTGTGCACGCTCTGGAACAGGTTGTGCATTTCGATACTACAGCCAGCAGACCCTTGCAGGCCTGGGTGCGCGGTGCCAACGCACTGCTGCCGTCGGCTGTGGCCGTGCAATGGGCAGAGGAGGTGGCGGAAGATTTCCACGCCCGCTTCCAGGCCGAACGGCGTTGTTACCGTTACATCCTGTTCAATCATCCGGTCCGTCCGGCTTTGTGGGCGGGCAAGGTCGGCTGGTTTCATGTGCCGCTGGATGTGGCGGCCATGCAGCAGGCGGCGGCTTATTTGCTCGGGCAGCATGATTTTTCGGCGTTTCGCGCGGCAGAATGTCAGGCCAAGTCGCCGCTCAAACACATGTATGAAGCCCGTATCGAGCGTCAGGGTGATTTCATTGTGTTTCATTTCTGCGCCAATGCCTTTTTGCATCATATGGTACGCAATCTGGTCGGCAGTCTGGTTTATGTCGGCAAGGGCAGCCACGCGCCCGAGTGGATTGTCCAGCTGCTGCACGAGCGCGACCGGAGCAAGGCGGCACCGACTTTTGCGCCGGACGGCTTGTATCTGGAGCGGGTGATTTATCCGGCCGACGCCGGGTTGCCGCAAGCGGTGGGCGGATCGGCGAGCGTACCTTTGCCGTTTGCCGGGGCATGATACAATACCGCATTTGATGCTGACGCCTGACCGGCGCGCAATAAGAAGTGCAAGGGCATGAGAACACGAGTGAAAATTTGCGGCCTGACACGACAGCACGACGTTGCGGCTGCCGTGCATGCGGGTGCCGATGCCGTGGGTTTCGTGTTTTATGAGAAAAGCCCGCGCCATGTTGTACTGGAGGACGCTGCTCTCCTGGCACAGGGCTTGCCGGCCTTTGTCACTCCGGTCGCGCTGTTCGTGAACGCCGCCGCAGCAGAAGTGCGCCAGGTGATTGAGGCGATACCCGGAGTGCTGCTGCAGTTCCATGGCGATGAGGACGCAGCTTATTGCGAGTCGTTTCGCCGGCCGTATATGAAAGCGCTGCGCATTCGTGCGGGAGTTGATATTGTGACAGAGGCGACTCGCTACGCTTCGGCCTGTGGTGTACTGCTCGATGCTTATGTCGAGGGTATTCCGGGCGGTACCGGCGAGCGTTTTGACTGGTCGCTGATTCCGCCGCAATTGCCCGTGCCGCTGATTCTGTCGGGTGGGCTGAATGCCGGCAACGTGGCCGATGGAATCCGTAGCGTGAAACCGTGGGCGGTAGATGTGAGTAGCGGAGTTGAGGCTGCCAAAGGAATTAAGGACGCGGACAAAATTGCCGCGTTCATGCAAGAGGTGAAACATGCAAATGTATGATCTGCCCGATGAAAAGGGCCATTTCGGACAGTTCGGCGGGGTTTTTGTCGGCGAAACGCTGATGGAGGCACTGACCGAGTTGCGCGACCAGTATGAAAAGTACTGCAACGACGCGGAGTTTCAGGAAGAATTCCGCCACGAGCTGAAGCATTATGTCGGCCGTCCGAGCCCGATTTACTACGCAAAGCGTTGGTCGAGCGAACTGGGCGGCGCGCAAATTTACCTCAAGCGCGAAGATCTGAATCACACCGGCGCGCACAAGGTGAATAACTGTATCGGACAGGCGCTGCTGGCTCGCCGGCTAGGCAAAAAGCGGGTGATTGCCGAGACGGGCGCCGGCCAGCACGGAGTGGCGACTGCTACCGTGGCGGCGCGCTATGGCCTGGAATGCGTGGTGTACATGGGGGCCGAAGACGTGAAGCGTCAGGCCAGCAATGTGTACCGCATGAAGCTGCTGGGCGCCAAGGTCGTGCCGGTGGAGTCCGGTTCGAAAACCCTTAAGGACGCGCTCAACGAAGCGATGCGTGACTGGGTGACCAACGTAGAATCAACTTTTTACATCATCGGTACGGCGGCCGGTCCGCATCCGTATCCCATGATGGTGCGCGATTTCCAGGCAGTCATTGGCGAAGAAGCCAAATGGCAGATGATGGAGCTGGCTGGGCGTCAGCCGGATTCTGTAATCGCCTGCGTGGGCGGCGGTTCGAATGCAATCGGTATCTTTTATCCCTATCTGAACGAGCCGGGTGTGCGCCTGATCGGTGTCGAGGCAGCGGGACTGGGCCTGGCCTCCGGTCGTCACGCTGCACCGCTGAACGCCGGCAGTGTCGGTGTGTTGCATGGCAACCGCACCTACCTGATGCAGGACGATAACGGCCAGATCATCGAAACGCATTCCATTTCCGCCGGCCTGGATTATCCGGGCGTGGGTCCGGAGCATTCCTATCTCAAGGACAGCGGCCTGGCGCAATATGCCGCGGTAACTGACCAGGAGGCGCTGCAGGCATTCCACGATCTGTGCCACTACGAAGGCATTATCCCGGCGCTGGAATCCAGTCATGCACTGGCTTACGCAGCGAAGGTGGCCCCGACCATGGATAAGGACCGAGTCCTGCTGGTGAATCTGTCCGGTCGCGGTGACAAGGATATGGCGACCGTAGCGGAATTGTCCGGTATCCAGTTTTAGAAAGCATCATTCATTCATGTCTCGAATTCAATCTGTATTTACCGAACTGGCTGCCCAGGGCAAGAAGGCTCTGATTCCGTTCGTGACGGCCGGTGATCCTTCTCCCGCGCTTACCGTGCCGCTGATGCACCGCCTGGTTGATGCCGGCGCCAGCATCATCGAGCTGGGGGTGCCGTTTTCCGATCCGATGGCCGACGGCCCGGTGATCCAGAAGGCTAGCGAACGCGCTCTGGCAAACGGCGTGGGAATGCGTGAAGTGCTGGGTTTTGTGCGCGAGTTTCGCAAGACCAATAACCATACCCCGGTGGTGCTGATGGGCTATCTCAACCCGGTTGAGCGCATGGGTTACAGCGCCTTTGCTGCAGCGGCGGCGGATGCCGGCGTGGATGGCGTGCTGACCGTGGATGCGCCGCCCGAGGAAGGCGAGGCGCTGTGGACGGCGTTCAAACAGGCCGGTCTCGATCCGATTTTCCTGCTGGCGCCGACAACACCGCAGGAACGGGTAGAAAATGTAACCCGTTATGCCAGCGGTTTTATTTATTACGTATCGCTCAAGGGCGTGACCGGTGCCAAGCATCTGGACCTGAGCGGAGTGGCCAGCAAATTGCCGGAAATCCGGCAGAAGAGCGGCCTGCCGGTTGGTGTCGGTTTCGGTATCCGCGATGCGGAAACCGCTGCGGCTGTAGGCCGTATTGCCGATGCCGTGGTGATCGGCAGCCGTATCGTCCAGGAAATCGAAGCGAACCCGACTGAAGGCGCGATCGAATCCATCTATCAACTGTTGCACGGTATCCGCCAGGCGCTTGATGCCGTGTCGAATGAGGAAAAAGCATGAGCTGGTTCCAGAAACTGCTGCCGCCGAAGATCAAGCGTCGCGTCAGCGAAAATCGCAAGGCCGTACCGGAAGGTTTGTGGAGCAAGTGTCCGACTTGCGAATCGGTTCTGTACCGTTCCGACCTGGAAAAAAACCTCGAAGTCTGCCCGCAGTGCGATCACCATAACCGCCTCTCCGGCCGCAAGCGCCTGGACCTGTTCCTCGACCGGGACGGTCGCGTGGAAATCGGCGCCGATGTGGCTCCGATCGATCCGCTCAAGTTCAAGGACAGCAAGCGCTATACCGACCGTATCGCCGATGCTACCAAGAACAGCGAAGAATCGGATGCGCTGATTGTCATGCAGGGCAGTGTTGAGACCGTACCTCTGGTTGCTGCTGCGTTTGATTTCGGCTTCATGGGCGGTTCGATGGGATCGGTGGTGGGCGAGCGCTTTGTGCGCGGCGTCAACGTCTGCCTGGAACACAAGCTGCCGTTTGTGTGTTTTTCCGCCAGCGGCGGTGCGCGGATGCAGGAAGGCCTGTTTTCGCTGATGCAGATGGCCAAGACCAGCGCGGCGTTGACCAAACTGTCAGAAGCCGGCCTGCCGTTTATTTCCGTGCTGACCGACCCGACCATGGGTGGCGTTTCGGCCAGTTTTGCCATGCTCGGTGACGTGATCATTGCCGAACCCAATGCCCTGATCGGCTTTGCCGGCCCGCGCGTGATCGAACAGACTGTGCGTGAAACCCTGCCGGAAGGCTTTCAGCGTTCCGAATTCCTGCTGCAGCACGGTGCCATCGACATGATCGTCGACCGTCGCCAGTTGCGCACCGAGACGGCCGCGCTGCTGACCATGCTGATGCGTCAGCCGGCCGTGACAGCCTGATCGATTCGCGGTGCTTGTTGAACTCACTGGCTGACTGGCTGACTTACCTCGAACGACTCCACCCGTCCAGCATCGATATGGGGCTGGAACGGGTGGCCCGGGTGCGCGACGCGCTCGGTCAGGATCCCGCCTTTCCCATCATTACGGTTACCGGTACTAACGGCAAGGGTTCGGTCTGTGCCTACCTGGAAGCGACCTTGATTGCGGCCGGCTATCGCGTCGGATGCTATACCTCTCCCCATTTGCTGCGCTACAACGAGCGCGTGCGCGTAAACGGCGTGGAAGCGGACGATGCAGCGCTGTGCGATGCTTTTGCGCAGATCGAGGCCATGCGCGGCACAACCAGTCTGACCTACTTTGAATTCGGCACCCTGGCGGCAATGCAACTGTTTTTGCAGCAGGGGGTGGATGTTGCCATTCTTGAGGTTGGTCTGGGCGGCCGGCTGGATGCCGTGAATGTGTACGATTGCGATTGTGCCGTGATCAGCTCCATTGACCTGGATCATGCGGCCTGGCTGGGCGATACCCGCGAGCAGGTGGCTTATGAGAAAGCCGGCATCATGCGCGGCGGGCGTCCGGCTGTCATAGCCGAAACCAATATTCCTGAAACGCTGTTTGCCGTCGCGCAACAGAATGGGGCGCGTCTGCTGTTGAGCGGTAAGGATTATACCTACTCCGGCTCGGATTCCGGCTGGACGGTCAAGGCGGGCGGCGATGTACTGGCCGGTTTGCCATTACCCGCCATGCGCGGCAGCTATCAGTTGTCCAACGCCGCGGCGGCGCTGGTGGCCCTGTGGTGCTTGCGGGCACGCCTGCCGGTTGATATCAAGGCCATGCGCAAAGCTTTGCTGAATGCGAAAGTGGCCGGACGCTTTCAGGTATTGCCCGGCCGGCCCATGCACATACTCGACGTCGGCCATAATCCCCATGCCGTGCGCGCACTGGCGGGCAATCTTGCCCTGTTGCCGCCCGGCGGCACCCGCTTTGCCGTGTTTGCCATGCTGAACGACAAGGATCATCTTGCTGTGATTCGTGCCGTGATGCCGCAAATCGATCAGTGGTATGTGGCCGGTTTGGACGGTGAACGGGGCATGTCCGGCGCGGCACTGGCTGACAAGCTGCTGGAGGCCGGCGTGGCGGCCGAACAGGTGCACGTCTATGCGGATGTGCGACAGGCTTATCAAGCTGTCTCCAGCATCGCCGCCGAAAATGATAAAATAACGACTTTTGGATCATTCCACACTGTGGCAGAGGTGCTGGCCTGCGCGCCTGAGCTCTCCGCTGCAGCATCAACCGGGGAGCACTATGCCACCGCAAGCACTTTCTGAAGAAGAACTGCAACTGCGCAAGCGGGCTCGCCGCCGCTTGATTGGCGCCTCAACCCTGATACTGCTCAGCGTTATTTTCCTGCCGATGATGCTGGATTCCAAACCCCAGCCATTGAGCCGTGATGTGGAAATCCGCATTCCGGAAAAGAACGCCAGCAACTTCTCCTCCAGCGTTGTCGCGGTTGACGGTGTCGGCAGTGCAGTTGCCGTTGCCAGCGGTACACACAATAAATCCGGTTCCGCTGTGGAAGTGCACGAGACTGTGATTGAACCGCCGCAGGCGCCAGCCAAGCCGGTTGAGTCGGCTAAAGCGGCACCGGCAGCGAAAGCCGAAGCGGTAAAACCGGCAGAAAAGAAAGCTAGTCCTGCCAAGCCGAGCGAAAAAACGGCAGAAAAACCGACGGAAAAAAAGGTAGAAAAACCGGCGGAGAAAAAAACCGCGGCGGACAAACCCCAGGAGAAGGCGCCAGAACATACGGCAGCCGGTGGTACGGGTAAATTTGCCGTGCAGCTGGGGGTGTTCTCCAGCATGGAAAATGCCAAACAGCTGCAAACCAAACTGTCGGGGCTGGGTTTCAAGACCTATACTCAGCAGGTGAAGGGTGCGTCCGGGGAGCAGGTGCGCGTACGCATGGGGCCATATGCTTCGCGTAACGAAGCCGAGCAGGTGCGCGACAAGCTCAAGGCCAAGCAAGTGAACGCCTTCGTGATGCCGCTGTAACGCTCATGACATTGTTTGACTACACCGTTCTGCTGATAATCGGTCTTTCGGTTGTTGTCAGTGTGATGCGCGGCGCGGTGCGCGAACTGCTGGCATTGCTCGGCTGGGTGCTGGCCGGTTGGCTGGCAGTGAATTACAGCCCGCTGGCAGCCACTTATCTGCCAGCCGGCATCCCGGATCAGGGCTTGCGTCTGTTGGCCGGGTTCATAGCTATTTTTGCGCTGACTTTGCTGCTGACGACGCTGGTGTCGATTGCCCTGTCGCATGTGGTGAAATCGATCGGCCTGGGCGGTGTGGATCGCGCTGTCGGCCTGTTTTTCGGCCTGGTGCGCGGGCTGGTGGTGGTGCTGGCGCTGGTGATCGGCGCCAGCCTGACAACTTTGCCGCAACAACCCTTCTGGCAGACGGCCATGTTCAGCGCGCCGCTGGAAGCGTTGGCGCTCTCGCTTAAACCCTGGTTGCCGGCAGCGCTGGCGAGCCAGATGAAGTTCAATTAATCAGTAGTGGAATAGCCAAATATGTGCGGAATTCTCGGTGTCGTAGCCAAATCGCCTGTCAATCAGCTTTTATATGACGGCTTGCAGGTTCTGCAGCATCGCGGGCAGGATGCTGCGGGCATTGTCACGGCCGAGGGCAACACGTTTCACATGCACAAAAGCAATGGTCTGGTGCGCGATGTTTTCCGTACCCGGGACATGCGTAATCTGATGGGCAACGCCGGCGTGGCACATGTGCGCTACCCGACGGCCGGCTGCAAGTCTTCCCCGGCGGAAGCGCAGCCGTTCTATGTCAATTCTCCCTTCGGAATTGTGCTGGCCCATAACGGCAACCTGACCAATACCGATGCCTTGCGCGACGAGCTGTTCCGCCAGGATCTGCGTCATGTGAATACCAACTCCGACTCCGAAGTGCTGCTCAACGTACTCGCCCACGAAATTCAGGCCGCTGCAGGCGGTCATAAGCTGGATAACGAGGCGGTATTCAAGGCCATTTCCGGGGTGCATCGCCGCTGCAAGGGCGCATACGCCGTAGTGGTGCTGATTGCCGGTTTCGGCCTGGTGGCTTTCCGCG
Organism: Pseudomonadota bacterium; assembly: GCA_021847305.1. Classification (GTDB taxonomy): domain Bacteria; phylum Pseudomonadota; class Gammaproteobacteria; order Burkholderiales; family JAJZQI01; genus JAJZQI01. The sequence goes on from JAJZTZ010000005.1 coordinate 36,910, forward strand.
ATCCGTTTGGTATCCGTCCGCTGATCTACGGGCGCAACCAGACGGCTGCTGGCACCGAGTATCTGGTGGCCTCCGAAAGCGTGGCACTGGATACGCTGGGCTTTGAGGTCGTGCGCGACATCGAGCCGGGCGAGGCGATCATTGTCGATTTTGACGGCAACCTGGCGGCACGCCAGTGCTGCGAGCGCCCGAGCCTGAATCCCTGCCTGTTTGAGTACGTGTATCTGGCTCGTCCGGATTCCGTGATCGACGGTGTATCGGTGTATGAAACCCGTTTGCACATGGGCGAAATGCTGGCTGACAAGGTGCGCCGCGTATTGCCGGACGAGCAGATCGACGTGGTTATCCCGATTCCCGATACCAGCCGCCCGAGTGCCCTGCAACTGGCCAACCACCTGGGCGTGCCGTACCGTGAAGGGTTTATCAAGAACCGCTATATCGGCCGCACCTTCATCATGCCGGGCCAGGCGCTGCGCAAGAAATCAGTGCGGCAGAAGCTCAATGCCATCGGCGTTGAATTCAAGGGCAAGACGGTATTGTTGGTGGACGACTCGATCGTTCGCGGCACCACCAGTAAGCAGATCGTGCAGATGGCACGCGATAGCGGTGCGAAGAGGGTGATTTTCGCCTCTGCCGCTCCGCCGGTGCGGTTCCCCAATGTCTACGGTATCGATATGCCGACCCGCGCCGAGCTGCTGGCTACCGGCCGCAACGACGATGATATCGCGCGCGAAATCGGTGCCGATGCGGTGGTGTATCAGGATCTCGACGCGCTCAAGATCGCCGTGCAGAAAGTCCGCGCCGGCATTACCAGTTTTGACGCGTCCTGTTTCGACGGCAAGTACATTACCGGCGATATCGACGAAGCCTATCTGGCAGCCGTGGAAGCGCGCAGCTGCGGCGCTGACAACAGTGACAGCGGGCTGGAAACGCGCCAGCTGGACCTCAACCTGAAACGCGCCTGAATTCAGGCTGCACGGGAACAAAAAACGGGGCATATGCCCCGTTTTTTTTGCTGCTGCTCCCTTTACTTACTTCTTATTCAGCCAGGCCAGCATGTCGAGGTAGTCCTGCTGGTTGCCCGGCACGAATTCCTTCACGCCCAACTGCTGCAGCAGCTTCTGGCCATCTGCGGTGTTTTTCAGGTTGATCAGTGCGGTACGCACTTTTTCTACATCCTCATCGCTGACATCAGTGGAGGCGATGACCGACCAGAAAGGCATCTTGCGGCTGGCAAACAGGACCCGGCCGCCGTCTTTTTCCCACTGGTTGGCGATCAGCGGCGCGACCATGCCGACGTCAGCGTAGTGATTCTGCACCATATAGGCTACGGCGTCCTGATAGCGCGACGGACGGGTCTGAAACGCGCCGGGACGCAGGCCATGATCGCGCAGTTCTGCCAGGCCGGCCTGTTCCATGAATGTGCCGACAGGGATCGCCACTTCCTTGCCGCGAATGTCTTCTGGTTTCTTCAGCGGCGAGTCCTTGTTGACGATGAATTTCACCAGAAAGGTGCCCTGGGCCATGGCAACCAGACGGTACTTGCCTGACTGGATGGCTTTGGCGGCAATATTGGCGGGGCGGGCATAAAAGAAGGCGAAACGGCCTTTTCCCAGATTGTTGTTCGAGGTGTTCAGGTCCTGGGTGGTACTCAGTTTGACCGGCTTGTTGATGGTGCGGGCGATGAAACTGGCAAAACCGGCATACTGATCCTGAATATCGCTGATTTCTTCCTGTCCTGCCTTGCCCTGATTGATGCCCAGCAGCATGGATCCGGTCGTGTTATCGGCCCGCGTATGAGCGGACATAAGGGTGAGACAGACTAATAGCAGCCAGCTGCGCATGAATTTCCTCCTAAGCAGTGCGAATGCATTCTTATTATTGAACCCGCTTGTTGGACCGGTTGTGTGGCCGGCGGGATTATGAGTAAGACGCAGGCAAGGGAGCGGATATTCCGCCGGCAGCGAGAGAAAGTGCGCCGGGTTGCAGGCAGCTCAGAGCGGGCGGCCTTCGCCGGCTTCTTCGTAGGTGCGGCCGTCGCGGATGTGATAGATGCGTTTGAAGGTGGGGATGATCTTCTCGTCGTGCGTGACCACGATGATAGCGGTTTGATATTGCTGCGCCATGCGGTTGAGTATGCGCATGACGCCCAGGGCCCGCTCACTGTCCAGCGGGGCGGTGGGTTCGTCGGCGAGGATAACAGGCGGCTGGTTGGCCAGTGCCCGGGCGATTGCTACACGCTGCTGCTCGCCGCCGGACAGTTGCGACGGTTCGGCGGCGGCGCGATGGCCGACATCCAGCGCATCCAGCAGTTCACGCGCACGCTGGCGCGCCAGCTTGTCCGGCTGGCCGGCCAGCATCGGCAGCAGGGCAACGTTGTCGGTGACGTCCAGAAACGGAATCAGGTAGGGCGCCTGAAAAATGAAGCCGATGCGGTCACGACGCAGGGCGCGCAGATCGGGAATCAGCCAGCGGTTATCGTAAATGGTTTCCTGGCCCAGCGTCATGCGGCCGGCAGTGGGCTCAATCACCGCACCCAGGCATTTGAGCAGGGTGCTTTTGCCCGAACCGGACGGCCCCACCAGCCCGACGACCTCGCCCGGTGCGACGGTCATGTTGACGTCCTTGAGCGCTTCGACCGCTGTGTCGCCTTCGCCGTAGCGCTTGCGCAGCCCTTCGATACGGATGCCAAAGCCGCTCATGTCAGCCTCCTATGGCCGTAGCCGGGTCCACCTTGAGCGCGGCACGGATGGCCAGCGTGCTGGCCAGGGCACAGATGAACATGACAATGAAAAAGCCGCGCAGCGAATCGCCCGGCAGCAGTAAAACGTATTTGGGAAAGTGCGGCGCCCACAGCGTGGCGGCAGTCTTGCCGACAATGAAACCGATCAGCCCCAGTCCCAGCGCCTGCTGCAGGATCATGCTGGCAATGGTGCGGTTGCGCGTGCCGATCAGCTTGAGCACGGCAATTTCACGGATCTTGCCCAGCGTCATGGTGTAAATGATGAACGATACAATCGCGGCGCTGACAATGGCGAGAATCACCAGAAACATGCCGATCTGTTTGGCCGAGGTGGCTATTAGCTTGGAAATGAGGATTTCGCCCATCTGTTCGCGCGTGTAGGCTTCCAGATGCTTCCAGCGGCGGATGGAACGGGCTACCTCGTTGACATTGAAGCCGGGACGCACCTGGAGCAGTACTGCGTTGACGAAGTGGTTGGTGGTCTGGGATGCCTCGATCGACTGTAGCAGTCCCGGCACTCCGGGCCGGTTGAGCTGCGGGTTGGCGCCGGTACGCGTGCGCTCGTTGCGAATGGCTTCGTTGTCGCGCAGAAACTGCGCTTCCTGAGCATCCTTGAGCGGAATGAATACCATCGGGTCGCCGCCGGAGGACACCATGCGCTGGGTCAGGCCCACTACCGTATAGGTTTCGCGGCGGATTTTCAGCGTGTCTCCGAGATGAAAACCGGTTTTGACGTCGGCAATGGCTTCATAGTGGCTGCGGGTAATCTGCCGTCCCGCCACCAGATAGCGCGGCTCGCCCGGTTCGCCGGGAATGAAGCCGACCACCATGGCACGGGTGTCTTCATTGCCGCGGCTCACCTGCATGGTCAGGTAGGTCACATTGGCGGCACTGGCGACACCGGGAATGGCTTGCAGCGATCGGTAAATGTCGTCGCGCACGTTGGACGATTCGGCATACGGCCCCTGTGTGTCTTTCTGCACCACCCAGATATCGGCATTGCTGTTGTCCAGCAGCGAGCGCGCATCGTCCACCATGCCGCGGTATATGCCCGCCATTGACAGGGTGACGCCGATGAGCAGGCCCAGCCCCATGCCGGTGAGGACGAACTTGCCCCAGGAGTGGAGGATGTCGCGCCCGGCCAGGCTGATCATTTGCCGGCCTCAGGCAGTTTGTCTACCACGGCTACACGGGTGCCGGCTGTGAGGGTGCGTTCGCTGTATACCACCACCTTGTCGCCATCCTTCAGGCCGGCCGTGATTTCGACGTTGCCATCCAGGCTGGCTGGCCCCAGTTTCACCGGCTGAAAATGCAGCTTGCCGTCCTGCAGCAGCCATACGCCGTTTTCACCCTGCTGGTTGCGGATTGCCGCATTGGGGACGGTCAGGCCGGTCTGCACATGCGACAGATCCACTGTCACTTCGGCCAGTTCGCCCACCGACACGCCGGCAGGCATCTGGTCGAAGGCAATCTGGGCAACCCGTTCTTCGGTGACACTGTCGCTCAGCCATTCCACCCGCGCCACTTTACCCGGCAATGGCTGATTGGGGCGGCTGCGCAGGGTAATGCGCGCCGGCAGGCCGACTGCCAGGCCGGCAGAATGACTCTGGTCGAAATGTGTGTTCACCCACAGGCTGGCCGGGTCGATCAGCTTGATCAGCGACTGACCGGCCACCAGTGTCGTGCCCGGCTCGGCATCGCGCGCGGTGATGATGCCGTCGACCGGGGCGACAAGGCGGATATTGTCACGCTGGCGCACCAGCGCATCGCGCTCGGCGAGCAGACGGGTGCGATCCTGCTGCGCGCTGGCGAGATTGGCGCCGGCAGCGGTGGCAGCGGCTTGCGCGGCAATCCGTTCCTGCTGCTTCGCTTCGACGGCGCTCTGGCTGACAAAGTTTTTGGCGCCCAGATCGACATAGCGTTTCTCATTCAGGTTCGCCAGCTGCTCCCGCGCACGGGCGTCCTGCTGCTGTGCCTGGGCGGCGGTGATGGCGCTGCCGGCGCGGGCGATGGAGGCATCCAGCGAGGCGATCTTGTCGTTCAGGTCGACCGGGTCCATTTCTGCCAGCAGCTGGCCGGCTTTCACATGGTCACCCACGTCGACCAGGACTTTGGCGACGCGGCCCGGCGCCGTGGGCCCGATCACATAGGCGCGCCGTGCTTCAACGGTACCGGTGCCGTACAGGGCCGGTTTGAGCTGCGCCGTGCCAACACTGGCGACCGTGACCTGAACCGGTGCCAACGGACCGGAGCGGGCTACCACACGGGCAAATCCGGCCAGCAGGAGCAGACCGAGTATGACCAGAATGATCCGGCGCGAACGGGACGAAAGCGGTTTCATGAGGACTCCTTCAGTGCGGCAAGGAACAGCGGAAAGACGCGCTGCCCTTCGGTAAGCATAGACTGCGTGTCACCCCGCAGCATGGATTGCATGACCAGCCCCTGCAGCAGACCGATGAACAGGGTGATGACCGGGTCGGGTTCTTGATGCGCACCGATCTGGCCGGATTGGCGGGCATTCTGCAGCAGTTCTGCCAGCAACTGGCGGTAGCGTAGCAGCAGGCGCTGCACCGTTTGTTTGACGGCGGATGTCTGCGGTTGTTGCAGGTCGTTGAAAATCAGCCGCGGCACGCCCGGATTGCGCATGACAAAGTCGATGTGGCGGAAAAACACTGCCTGCAGCCCTTCAAGTGGGGTTGGGGACTGCGCAGCTGCGTCATGCAGATGTTCCAGCAGAGTCGTTTCCACCCATTCCATCGCTGCGCGCCAGATGTCGTCCTTGCTGCTGTAGTGCCGAAACAGGGCGCCCTGGCTCAGGCCAAGATGCCGGGCAATCTCGGCAGTGGTGATTTCCGCCGGGCTTTGCTGTGCCGCCAGCTCCAGTACGGCCTGAATGATTTCGGCCTGGCGGTTGGCGCTCGGGAGTCGTACGGCACTCATATCTGAATCCGTAAGTAAGTATTCAATTACTTACAAGTCTAGCAGAGTTTTGTCTTCCTGCCACAAGCTATTTGTGTTGTGCCGCATCATGAATTATGTTCAAACAGTCGGGGGGAGAGATAAGCGAATGGGCGGAGCAGTCCAATGACAGGGGAAGGCATCGAACGCATCCATCAGCTGAGTGCAGCAGAGGCGCTGGCGAGCCTGCGCGCTGCCACAACCGGCTTGAGTGCAGCCGAGGCGGCGCGGCGCTTGGCCAGTTTCGGGCCCAACAGCATCGAGAGGCGGGAGCGGGAATCCTGGCTGCGCAAACTGCTGAAGAACTTTACCCAGTTTTTCGCCCTGATTCTCTGGCTCGCCAGCGGGCTGGCATTTTTTGCCGAGTCGCGCGAGCCGGGCATGGGCATGGCCACACTGGGGTTTGCCATTATCGGCGTGATCCTCATTAACGGGCTGTTTTCCTTCTGGCAGGAGTTTCGTGCGGAGCGGGCCCTGGTTGCGTTGCAGAAGCTGCTGCCAAAACAGGTCAAGGTACTGCGCAATGGGCGAATGGAGCTGCTGTCTGCCCAGATGCTGGTGCCGGGCGACGTGATTGCACTGGAAGCGGGCGA
>JAJZTZ010000084.1 GCA_021847305.1 Pseudomonadota bacterium
GTCGCCATGTGCAGCGAAACCAGTGCCGGTCCCAGCCCACCCTGCCCCAGGCAGAGCAGGCAGATTGTGCGGCGCACAAAGCAACGGTGCGACGATTTCTTGCCACTGACCGGCATTCCGTTCGTAAGCGGCACAGTACAGCTCTCCCATGCGCGCATCCAGACAGCTAAACACGCGGTCCGCCCCGTTTGCTTCCGCCAGGGCTTCCAGCGTATTGACCGGAATAACGGGCAGACCCGCCCCCAGACCGATGCCTTGAGCAACACCGCAGGCGATGCGCAAACCGGTGAAAGAACCGGGGCCTTCGCCAAAGGCAATAGCATCAAGCTGGGATAATGCGACACCGGCTTCGCCAAGAAGCTCACGCAGCATGACCAGCAAACGGTCAGAGTGGGTTTGGCCGGCCAGTTCTTCACGCACGGCGAGCTGGCCGGAAAGGTACAGCGCGGCTGAGCAGTATTCGGTCGACGTATCAAACGCGAGTATACGCATCCGCTTGCCGATAAATCAGAAGCTCATGTTTTTGTCGGCGGCGGCAACGGCCCCGACGTAATCGCCCATGCCCATGTAGGCGGCGGTTTCAACCATGTTTTCCGGAGTAACACCGCGACCGCTGCCACAGGCTGCGCAAACCCACAGCGGCACTTTAGCGGCAAGCAGGGCTTCCATTACGCCCTTCATCGGCGGCATGTTGTGACCGACAATCTTGTCGTAAACGTTTTTGTTGGCGATAACGGTCGCTTCGCCCTGCAGCCACACAATGACTTCATGGCCCTGGTCGGCAGCCACTTTGGCGGCCATCATGCCCAGCGTGGCGCGGGTCGGATCATCAGTACCTGCGGCTACGGAAATAACGAATTTCATCTTGATTGGCTCCGGATAGAGAGTTCAAAAAACGCGATGGAGGCATTTTACCTTTATTTGCCTTCCTCCGCGAAAAAGGCAATCACGTCGTCACGTGAGCGGGTGCGCTTCATGGGTGGCAGACTCTGCCAGATCCGCCGGCCATATGTCTTGTTTTCGGCCAACCGGGGATCGCAAATCATCAGCACGCCCCGATCGTTTTCATCACGAATAAGGCGCCCCGCACCCTGTTTCAGGGTGATAACCGCCTGCGGCAACTGGTACTGCATAAATGGGTTGCCGCCGTTTTGACGGACCCGCTCCATTCTGGCCGTCAGCACGGGATCATCCGGCGGTGCGAAAGGCAGCCGGTCAATCACCACCAGTGACAGCGCCTCACCCTTGACGTCGACGCCCTCCCAGAAACTCTGGCTGCCCAGCAAAATGGCATTGGTCTCCTGGCGGAAGCGTTCGAGCAATTCATTGCGGCTGGCATCGCCCTGCATCAGTATCGGGTAGCTGCAGCCGGCCTGCTGCATCCCCTCCTCCACCGCATCACGCGCCTCGCGCATGGCACGCAGTGAAGTAAACAGCAGAAACGCACGCCCGCGACTTGCCTGGAGCACCGGCAACACCTCTTCCAGCCAGGCCTTCTGGTAGCGCGCGTCGTTGGGATTCGGCATGCCCTGCGGCACATACAACAACGCCTGATTCGGGTAGTCGAACGGACTGTCCCAGCAACCTGTTTGCGCTTCCTGCAGGCCTAACTGCTGCTGGTAGAGCGAAAAATCGCCATTTACCGCCAGTGTGGCGGAAGTAAAGATCCAGGCGCGCGGATGACCGTCAAACTGTTTGCGCAGAATTGCATCAATCGACACGGGAGTGGAATAGCACTGGATGCCGAAACGGGTAATCTCGCCCCATTGCACCCGACTGACGTCATCCGTTTCCCATTGCTGCAGCAGCAATTGCTGCGCTGCCGCCCGGTCACGGCAGTTGACGATCTCGGGCGCGCGTTCGGCCTGATTTTCGAGGTGGGCAGCGAGTTCTGCCAACGCAGTCTGCAATTTTTGCCACGCAGCCGGAAAAGTATCGATTTGCATGAAAGCTTCCCGCGTCAGGCGTTTACCTGCCAGGCTGGTCGGATCTGGGCCACAGGCCAGGCGCAGATCACGCACGGCCTTGTCCAGCGCATCGGCGGCCTTGGGCAGCTGGGTGTAATCCTTGGCAAATGCCACGCCACTGGCTTTGCTGTCACGCGCCAGCTCAATCATCTGGTGGGAACTGAGCATATCGCCGAAAAACAGTGTAGCGGTCTCGGGTAGCTGATGCGCCTCGTCAAATATCACTGTATTGCAGGCAGGCAGGAGCTCGGAAACACCTTCGTCGCGCAACATCACATCGGCAAAAAACAGATGGTGATTGACCACCACCAAATCGGCATCCAGAGCACGTTTACGCGCCGCCAGAACAAAACAGTCGGTGTGGTGCGCGCAATCGGAACCGAGACAGCTCTCCCGGGTGGACGTCACCAGCGGCCAAATGGTTGCATCTTCGGGAACAGCGCCCAATTCGGCTTTATCGCCGGTTGACGTGGTTTCGGCAAAGCGGACGATTTTTTGCAGATAACCCACATCACGGCGGCTTTCCAGTCGTCCCTCTGCCTGGGTGCGCTCAAGATGGTGTTGGCAGACGTAATTGGCACGCCCCTTGAGCAACGCAGGGATCAGGGATACCCCCAAAGCCTTGCGAATAATTGGAATATCCTTGTTAAACAGCTGATCCTGGAGGTTTTTCGTACCGGTAGAAACAATGATTTTGCCCCCCATCATCATGGCTGGGGCCAGATAGGCAAACGTTTTTCCGGTACCGGTACCGGCTTCAGCAAGAAATTTGCCGTTCGCTGCAATCGTACGTGCCAGGGCTTGTGCCATTTCCACCTGCTGTGGACGGCTGTGATAATCCCCCAATACATGCGCAAGGCTGCCTTCAGCGGCAAAAAAATGGTGCAGACGGTCATCGATGTCGGTCATGCCCCTATTGTATATGCGGACACCCGGCAAGAACATCATCTCTACTGTTTCAATTCCCCATTCATCGTGCATAATGTAGAAAAATTCATAATGCCAATAATGAGGATGGAGTAATGCGTCTGCGACTAGCCCTCTTGCTGGTTTTATCCGCCCTGTCTCAAACAATTTTTGCGGCAGTGGTGCAAGCCACATTACCCAATGGAATCGCTGTCACGGCTGACTTCCGCGCCGGCCTTGCCGGCAAACCGACAGTCATACTGATTCATGGCTTTTTGCAAACACGCGAACAGGCCACGGTGGCGACTTTGTCCGGTAGTCTGGCTGACGAAGGTTATACGGTTCTGACTCCGACCCTGTCGCTTGGCGTTCCCAATCGTGACCACAGTCTCTCCTGCGACGCCATCCACAATCACAGCATGGATACCGATGTCGCCGAGATCCGCTTCTGGGTAGACTGGCTGAAAAAGCGCGGCAGCCGTCAGATCACACTGGCCGGGCACAGTGTCGGCGCGCTCCAGGCGCTTATCTATGCCGGCACTTCGTGGGATCCGGCAGTCAACCAACTGGAACTCATTTCTCTTTCCGATCCGTCCAGCGGCATGCTGTCTGGTGCCAGGCGCGATAAAATTCGCCAGGAAGTTGCCCAGCGCCTGAAAGCCGGCGAGACAGGCATCCAGACATTACCCATGTCTTTTTGTACCCGTTACACCGCCTCAACGCCTGCGTATTGGTCCTATATCCGCTGGACGCGCGACGATCTTATCAAGCGCATTCAGACCAGTCCCATTAAAGTAAGCATTATCCTCGGCGGCAAAGACAATCTGGTCAATGCATCGTGGATACGCCAACTGAAGACGACAAAAGCACATGTCTATGTTGAAAAGGATGCCAACCATTTTTTCGAGGGCAGCAGCGAATTCGACCTGCTTGATGTGACTAATACCCTGCTGCAGACAAAACCCTGACATGCTGGTAAAAAAGCTGCCCACTTTCTCCGCCAGTCAGTATTCCATGGCCTTCCTGCTTGCCATGGTACTGGTTGTGGTGGTGCAAGGCGGCTTCATACTTGGCGAGTTACGCAATATCCAGTCGCGCGCCAATCAGCAAGTGGCGCAACAGGCAAAAGCTGATTTTTACGCAGGCATGTCACAGGCCCAGACACGTCTGGCCAACAATACCCGGACCCTGTCAAACTGGGACGAGTCACGCCAGATGCTCGTCAATCCGACTTACTATGCCTACTGGCGTGCCTCACGTGTTCTCAGTAGCGGGCTGTTCGACAAGGCGGTTGTAAGCGTATCGCTTTACACTGAAAAGGGACATAACCTCAATCCCATGCTCGACCGGACCGATTCGATGCCGCCAACCGTGGCGACCGAGCCGGCACTCTATATCATTTCCCAGCATGGCAGGCCTTATGCCATCCAGGTCACGCCAATCTACGACGGCACTGCGGCAAACCGCATTGTCGGCTGGGGTGCCCTGCAGACTGACCTGGTCAAACTGATCTCGGACAAGCATCTGTTCAAACTGATCGATCCGCAGAGTATCCGTACCGATCTGAGTGGCATGCAGCAGGTGAACTGGTCCATGCTGTTGACGCATATTCAGTATAAGACCCCGGACAATCCGGAATTCCGCGAATTATCCAGTCTGATGGAACGTGGCATCCTGCAGATCAGCCTGATCGTCCTGGCTTTCCTGTTTCTCGGCTTTTTCCTGTTGCAGCTGCTGATCATTCGCCCCATTACCAGTCTGAGCCGACATATCCTCGCTCTGCCATCAGGCAAATCCTCCGCCGAGGCGCAGCCCTCCATGCTTATCAAGCTCCGTGAACTGGAAACCATACGCTCTGCCCTGCACGAGCATCAGCATCGGGTCGCCGCCCTGAACGAAACTCTGGAGCAGAAAAACGCCAAACTGTGGGAACTGGCGCACCTGGATTCACTCACCGGCGCCTTCAACCGACGTGCCTTCGATGAAGACATGCAAAAAATCCAGTCCGGTGAACTGATGTGTTTCACTCTGACCATGCTGCTGATCGACTGTGATCATTTCAAACCCATCAACGATACCTATGGTCATGAAGTGGGCGATTCGGTGATCCGCGGTATTGCCGAATCGCTGAAACGGGCCTTGCGTTCACAGGACAAGCTCTACCGACTGGGGGGAGACGAGTTCTGTACTTTGCTGTTTGACCTCGACATCATGGCCGCCCAGCAGATCGCCGAACGCTGCCAGCAGGAAGTGGCACTGTACGATTTTGACCGGTTTGGTGTACGTGAACCGGTTATTGTCAGCATCGGGCTGGCCTATACCCTTACGGACGACATCAACGCCATGACAGAATTGGCGAAGCAGGCCGACATTGCCATGTATCAGGCCAAACGGCCCGGTTCACACAAGATTGTCGCGTTCAATGCCGAGCAGCAGGAAATCAGCACCGCCATTCTGTCCAATCCTGAAGTCAGCGCGCTGTTCGAGGCCATCAAAACCGGCAAAGGCATCGTGCTGCATTTCCAGCCGATTGTCAGCCTGCCGAACCGGGAAACCGATTATTTCGAAGTTCTCACCCGCATCAGCACCGGCGATCAGCTTCTCACCCCCAACCGGATTTTTCCGATTATCGAGATGCGCCGTCTGGAAATCGAATTCGACCTTGCCATTATCAACGCCGTCAGCGAAGCCCTGGCAGCCAAGACACTGCCGCCCGGCACGGGTGTCTCGATCAACGTTTCCGGCCCCAGCCTGATCAATCAGCAGGTCGTTGCCAAACTGCTGCAACTGAAGTCCTGGCTCAAATCCTACAAAATCGTTATCGAACTCACTGAAACGGCATTTATCAGCCAGATGGAACGTGCCACCAGCCATCTGCGCGAATTACGCCGGGCCGGCTTTCTTATCGCCCTGGACGATTTCGGCAGCGGTTATTCATCGCTGCGCTATCTTGCCGACATGCCGGTTGATATCGTCAAGTTCGACCTCAGTCTGATTCAGTGTCTCATCGAAGAAAGTCGTCAGCAGCAACTGGTACAGAATCTGGTGCACCTGATCCAGAGCGCCGATTACGCCATGGTGGCGGAAGGTATCGAAAATGAAACGCTGCTGGAAAAAGTCATGGGCCTGGGCTTCACTCATGCACAGGGGTTTTATCTGGGTTTGCCGGAAACCACCCCCGAATTACACCTGGACTTACCGCCAGATACGGCTATTTGAGCACATCAACCTTCAGCCAGATTGTCGATCGCGCCAAACCGCTGCCCTGCCCCTCGGCGCCTATTGCCTGGCCTGAGCTGAGCTGCTGCTGGGTAATGCCGCCCAGCTGGACCCATTGCCCGGGCATGACACTGAGTGAAGTTTCTGCTCCGGCAGACCTGATGCCACCCTGGCCGTTGAATGCCGCCGCCTGCGGCCGAATCTGCAACACCACCCTGTCACCCTGCATGCGTGCCACTACGGCAATGCCGGTATTGGCCGCCACATAATCCTGCGTCTGCACTTCCGTAATCCGATTCCCCTGCTGGATCACCCTGTAGCTTGGCACAGGGCGAGCCTCTCCGACAGCGAGGGTTGCCGGATAGCCTTCCATCACAGTGAGCACCTGACTGACGTTTTCCATCCCCTGGGCAGTCCGGTCCTGTGCCGCTATCTGCAGCGCACTACGGCCATCATGCAGCGCAATTGTCGACGCGCTATCGTGCGCCGGCGGCGCTACGCTCACCGCTGCATGATCATCCGCTATCCGACCACTTATGGCCAGCTGCTGCTGCGCCTCAGCCATTTGCCGATCCGTACGCACGCTAATACGAAACTGATGCAAGCGTGTGTCAAGCTGCCTCACCAGAGCACTCAACATGTCCAGGCGCTGCGGCGAGGCGCTCAATATCAGTTGGCTGCCGATTACGCTGACATTCTCATCCGGCTGCAACATCGGTCTGATTGTATCCGCCATTTCGGTTGCCCCGCGGTGCTGCAGATCAAGCACACGGAAATCTCCGGCCAGAGCGAAATGGCTTAAAAACAGGCAGAGGACGATAAAACCGCGCAATAACATCATGTTTATACACCTCCGGAAATCGTGACATCAGCTCATTTCGGTTATACAGTGTAACTGTCAGTCCGGCCAGTTATACATACCCATTGCCCATATGAAAAATGTGTTCAGTGCCCTTATTGCCGCTTTAAAAAGCCAGTTTCATCCGCGCATGCTTGCGCTTGTGCTCTGGCCGGCTCTTTCAGCCATCTTTCTCTGGGGCGGCCTGGCGCTGTTTTTCTGGAGCGACTGGGTACGCATGGCCGCTCAATGGCTGCAGCAAACCCCGGCAGAACAATGGCTGATGCACGGCTTTCTGGCCGCCGCGTCCGGCTATTTCATCAGCCTCGTACTGCTGATGCTCCTGCTGCCCCTGATCTATGTCACGGCACTGGTTATCACCGCTGTATTCGCCATGCCCGCGATGGTTGAACATGTTGCCAGCCATCATTATCCTCATCTGCAGCGCAAGCATGGGGGAACATTCACCGGCAGCGTCATCAACAGCCTGAAAGCCGTGTTTATCTACCTGCTGCTATGGCTGCTGACCTTGCCGTTGTGGCTGTTTACCCTGTTTGCCGGCATCCTGCCGATCATTCTGGCCGCCTATCTCAATCAGCGGCTGTTCCGCTACGATGCACTGGCAGAACATGCCAGTGCCGCGGAATATCAGCAGGTACTGGAACAATCATCCGGGCAAATGTACGTGCTCGGCGCTCTGGCTGGGCTGCTGCAATATATTCCACTGCTGAACATTTTTTCCGCAATTTACATTGGCCTTGCCTATACCCACCTATGCCTGGCAAATCTGGATCGAATTCGCAGCAATGCAGGGAACTCCTTGCCGGCAGACTGATCCAATCTATACTCGTAGCACCACTCGCCCAAAGGGGATCATCATGGCCATTTCCAGCGTCACCTACAGCACCCCGCCCGCAACGTCGAACCCCTATTCCTCCCCTGCGCCGCAGCCAGCCAAAGACAGCGACCAGGACAGCGACAACAGTTCGACCAATACGTCACCCACCGCACCGACGCCAACGGTCAATTCAAACGGCGAAACAATTGGCCAGGTCCTTAACGTAACTGCCTGAGCCGGATATTCGCATCACATACCGGAGCTGACAGCATGACTGCACCGTCGTTGCACCAGCGCGCAACAGGCGCGATCATGGGCGCACTGATCGGCGACGCATTAGCACTGGGGCCCCACTGGTATTACGATCTGGAAGCCCTGCGCCGCGATTACGGCGATTGGATAGACAACTATACAACGCCCAAACCGGATCGTTACCACGGCGGTCTGCAGGCCGGCCAACTTTCGCAGGCCGGTTACATCCTGGTCATGCTGCTGCAGTCGCTTTCCGACCAGCACGGTTATGACGAAAACGATTTCTGTCGCCGCCTCGACGAACAACTGTTCCCGCTCCTTGACGGCACCCCCATGCAGGGGCCGGGAGGCTATACCAGTCAATCCATCCGTGAAGCCTGGCACAAACGCACCCGGCTGGGGTTGCCATGGCAGCAAACCGGCGGACACGCCGACACCACCGAGGCCATCGAACGGACACTCGCTCTGGCTGTTCGCTATGCCCGGCAGCCGGAAAAACTGGCCGCAACCGTTTCCAGCAATACCACCCTGACACAAATCGATGAAACCATCGTGTCGCAAACAGTGGCATTTGCCGCTGTTCTGGCACAGCTGGTCCAGGGACATTCACTTGATGCTGAACTGTCCGGCAAGCTGATGCAATTGGTGAAATCGGGCGCGTTGCCATTTCATGCGGTAACCAGCGGCAACCTTCAACCGCCCCGAGCCGGCGACCTCGATCCGCCATGCGCCGGACGATTTGCCTCTCCGGATGCCCTGCTTACACCGTCCTACATAGCCATGGCGGCAAATGATCCGGACATCCGTATAGAGCCGGCCTGGAAAGTATCGATTGTCTATGGCATGCCCTGCGCGATCTACCACCAGTTGCCGGCCGCCTACTACCTCGCCGCGCGCTTCCACGACAATTTTGAAGCTGCCGTGCTCCATGCGGTCAACGGCGGCGGGCAAAATCAGGCGCGCGCCATTCTGACCGGCGCCCTTGTCGGCGCACAGGTTGGCATAACCGGTATTCCCCGGAAATTTCTGGATGGACTGGAAAATACTCTGGAACTGCAGGCTTTGGCTGCCAGCGTAGCCGAGCAGATCTGAAGCTGGACATTAAAAAACCGACTCTGCGGGTCGGCTTTTTAATTTGGCGGAGAGGGTAGGATTGTGTCCGGGATACCCCGGCCATCCCTCGGCCCCGCCTCGGGACCGCACTGCGTGCGTCCAGGCGGCAAGCCGCCTAGTCGAACCCTAAAAAACAAGCGATCTCGTCCACTACCCTGCACCACAAATTAAAAAACCGACCCTGCGGATCGGCTTTTTAATTTGGCGGAGAGGGTGGGATTCGAACCCACGGTACGGCAAGCCGTACACCGGATTTCGAGTCCGGCCCATTCGACCACTCTGGCACCTCTCCGGCAAGCGGCGTATTTTAACAGCTTCTTT
>JAJZTZ010000085.1 GCA_021847305.1 Pseudomonadota bacterium
CACGTATCAACCCTCGGTTACCCGCCGTAAACGTACTCATGGCTTTCTGGTTCGTATGCGCACCAAAGGGGGCCGCGCAGTGATTCGCGCGCGCCGCGCCAAAGGACGTGCACGTCTGAGCGTGTAACGCTTGAAAGCCGAATTCGGCTTCGGCAAGCAGTATCGAATCACAAAAACGGATGAGTATTCATCCGTTTTTCGTTTGCGCTGTTCGGTTTTCAGTCCGCATTTTCAGGTGTATGGCAAAGCCAATGGTCTGGGCCGTGCGCGCATCGGTCTGGTGGTAGGCAAAAAGGTGGCGCACCGGGCAGTCAGCCGCAATTACATGAAGCGAACGTTGCGGGAATTTTTTCGTCTAACTCGCTCTAACTATTCTTCCCTGGACATGGTCGTTCTGGTGCGTAAGCGCTTTGGGCGCAGTGAACGTCAGGACGTTTTGGGGGAATTGGCATCAATTATTCATAAATTGCAGGTAAAATGCGCAGACTGATTATTGCTCTTGTGCGGGTCTACCAGTACCTGATCAGCCCCTGGCTGGGTCAGAACTGCCGTTATACGCCCACCTGCTCGCAATACATGTGCGAAGCAGTTGCCAAACACGGCAGCATTAAGGGCATTTGGCTGGGCACCCGGCGCATTCTGCGCTGCCACCCATGGCATTCGGGCGGGCATGATCCCGTTCCCTGAAACAAAACAGACTAATAGGCTCTTTTGATGGATACCCAACGGTTAATCGTTTTTATCGTTTTTTCTTTTTCCCTGCTGATGCTGTGGGAAAACTGGCAAAAGGAACATGAGCCGAAACCGGCCGTTGTGGCTTCGCAACAGGCATCCTCAGCAGCGGCAGATTTGCCGGTGGCTTCCAAGGCGGCTCAGCCGGGCGAAATGCCGAAAACAGCAGACGTGTTGCAAAAAGGCAAGCGTATCCAGGTAAAGACCGATGTCTTCAATATTGAAATCGATACCGTCGGCGGCGATTTGCGTCGGGTAGAGCTGATTCAGCATGAAGATATTGAACACACCAAGAAAAATCTGGTGCTGCTGCATGACGGCAAGGATGAAACCTATATTGCCCAGTCCGGTTTTCTCGGCGGCGTGCTGCCGACACACAAGTCTGTTTTCACTTCTCCCGCTGCCAGCTATACCATGCAGCCGGGCGACAACAAGCTGGACGTCAAGCTTACCTGGCAGGGTAACGGCGTCAGTGTAGACAAAATCTACACCTTTACCCGCGGCAGTTACCTGATCAGCGAACGCCAGGTGGTGCACAATGCTTCGGCCGCTCCGCTCAATGCCGATGCTTACTATCAGCTGGTGCGCGACGGCAATGCTCCGGAAATGGAATCCCACTTCATGGGCAGCCGTACCTTTACCGGTATCGGTGCGTATACCGACAAGAACAAATACGAAAAGACCACCTTCAAGGAACTGGCTGAAGACAAGGCCAACATTCCGCCTGCTGCTACTGACGGATGGATTGCCATGGTGCAGCACTACTTCGTTTCTGCCTGGCTGCCGGAAGGCAATACCAAGCGTGAATTCTTCGCGCACAAAATCGGCAATGGCTTGTACTCTGCCGGCCTGATTACACCGATCGGCATGGTTGCGCCGGGAGCGACAGCATCGCAGGAAATGCGTCTGTATGTCGGTCCGCAAGAACAGAATGTGCTGAAGAAACTGGCTCCCGGGCTCGATCTGGTGGTCGATTACGGCTGGCTGAAGATCTTTGCTGAGCCGATTTTCTGGGTGCTGTCGCTGATTCACTCCCTGGTTGGTAACTGGGGTGTCGCCATCATTCTGCTGACAGTACTGATCAAGGGTCTGTTCTATCCGCTGTCCGCTTCCAGCTACCGCTCCATGGCGGGAATGCGTGTGCTCGGTCCGAAAATGCAGAAGCTCAAAGAGCAATACGGCGACGACAAGCAGCGCCTGCATGAAGCCATGATGGAAATGTACAAGACGGAAAAAATCAATCCGCTCGGCGGCTGCCTGCCGATTCTGGTGCAGATTCCGGTGTTTATTGCCCTCTACTACACCCTCCTTGGTGCCGTGGAACTGCGCAATGCGCCGTTCTTCGCCTGGATTACCGATCTGTCGGTACCGGATCCTTATTATGTGCTGCCGGTTATCATGGGTATCACCATGATTCTGCAAACCCGCATGAATCCGACTCCGCCCGATCCGATTCAGGCCAAGGTGATGATGATCATGCCGGTTGCCTTCAGCGTGTTCTTCTTCTTCTTCCCGGCCGGCCTGGTACTGTACTGGCTGGTGAACAACGTGGTGTCCATTGCCCAGCAATGGAGCATCAACCGGTCCATTGAAAAGGCCAAGCTTGCCAGCAGCAAGCACTGACACCATTGCAGCTATTGCCACCCCGCCCGGTCGCGGCGGGGTTGGCATTGTGCGTATCTCCGGCCGCAATCTGCTGCCCTTCGTCGACGCGATCGTCGCCCGCCCGCTCAAGCCCCGCCAGGCAACCTTATGTGACTTCCTCCAGCCTGACGGCACAGTGATTGACCGTGGTCTGGCCATCCACTTTGTCGCGCCGCATTCCTATACTGGTGAAGACGTGCTCGAATTGCAGGGGCACGGTGGCCCGATAGTATTGCAGCAATTGCTCAAGCGCTGTCTCGATTTGGGCGCGCGCATCGCCGAGCCGGGTGAATTTACCCTGCGTGCCTTTCTCAACGACAAAATGGATCTGGCCCAGGCCGAGAGTGTCGCTGACCTGATCGATGCCAGCTCCGAACAGGCTGCCCGGGGTGCTCTGCGCTCGCTGCAGGGAGAGTTTTCCCGCCGTGTGCGCGCGCTGGTGGACGGTCTGATCGACTTGCGCATGCTGGTAGAAGCGACACTGGACTTTCCCGAAGAGGAAATCGATTTCCTGCAGAAAGCCGATGCGGCGGGACGTCTGGGAAAAATTCGCCAGCAGCTCGAAGAAGTCTTTGCCAGTGCGACGCAGGGCCGGATTCTGCGCGAAGGAATGCAGATTGTGCTGATTGGTCAGCCCAATGTGGGCAAGTCCAGTCTGATGAACTGTCTGGCCGGCGACGAGGTGGCGATTGTGACTTCCGTAGCCGGCACGACGCGCGACACGATCCGCGAGGAAATCCACCTTGAGGGGGTGCCGGTACACATCGTCGACACGGCCGGCCTGCGGGAAACCAGCGACGAAGTCGAACAGATCGGTATCCAGCGAACCTGGGCAGCGATCGAGAAAAGCCACGCCGCACTCTTGCTGCTCGATGCGCAACATGGCGTCGGACCGCAGGAAGAGGCGATACTGGCGCGTCTGCCGGAAAATCTACCGGTGCTGCACATTCATAACAAGATTGACCTGGCAGGCCAGTCGCCGCGGATTGCCAGGACCGAGGCCGGCGCCGATATCTATCTGTCGGCCAAAACCGGTCTTGGCATAGAGTTGCTGCACGACGAGCTGTTGCGTCTGGTCGGCTGGCAGCCGGGGCAGGAAAGCGTATTTCTGGCACGGGAGCGTCATCTGCGCGCGCTCAAGTCGGCCCGAAGCCATCTCGAGACGGCTGATGCGGCCTGGGCGCAACTGGAACTGTTCGCCGAAGAACTCCGCCTGGCGCAGGAAGACCTCAACACCATTACCGGCGAATTCAGCGCGGATGATCTGCTCGGGGAAATTTTCAGCCGCTTCTGTATCGGAAAATGAAATGCAGCTTGAAGACCGCCTGATCGAACTGGAAAGCCGTAGCGCCATGCAGGAACATGAGCTGCAGGAGCTTAATCTGCTGGCTTACCGACAGCAAAAACAGATCGACCAATTGCAATCCTTGTGTGAAACGCTTGCCCGGCACATCCTTGAGCTGAAGGAAAACCAGGCGGATGCACCGAGCGGCAATGAAAAACCCCCGCACTACTGAGTCGTCGCTCTGCCCATGCGGCAGCGGAGCCGGGTACGCCGACTGCTGCGCCCCGCTGCATCAGGGTACGCCGGCGCAAAACGCCGAACAGCTGATGCGTTCGCGCTACACCGCTTATGTGCTGGGGCTGACGGACTATCTGCGCGATACCTGGTATAGCGAAACCCGCCCTGCAACCCTGGATCTGGCAGCGGAGCCCCGCCCGAACTGGCTTGGGCTGAAAGTCATCGGTCAGCGGCAGATTGATGCGGATCACGCTGAGGTGGAATTCGTCGCCCGTTACAAAATCAACGGCAAAGCGTATCGTATGCAGGAAACCAGCCGTTTTATCCGTGATCAGGGCAAATGGGTGTATGTTGACGGTGATGTGGAAGAATAAACCGGTCCTGCTGGCCGCGTTGCTCCTGCTGCCGCAGGCGGCGCATGCGGGCGTGCAGGAGCAGTGTCTGCTGGAAAAATTGCGCAACGCTGCCGATAGCACCACCGTGGCCCAGCTACGCGAACAATGCCAGCACGCCGCCCTGCCGCTGTCGGCTGCGCCAGCGCCGCAAACACACAACCAACCGCTGCCCGGGCCGCCTGTGGTAACCGATTCAACCAGCGTGGAGCAACGCCTGAGCAAGGAAATGCAGGCGTTCGACAATCCCTACGCCATCACCACGCACCGGCCCAACTATTTTATTTTTGCCTACCAGTTTGATCATCCCAACGACGCACCGTACAACGCCGCCTACCCGGAAGACAACATCAGCTTCCGCAATGCCGAGGCCAAATTTCAGCTGAGCTTGAAATTTCCCCTGGCGCTGAATCTGTTTGGTGACAATATGGACCTGATGGCCGGTTATACCAACCGTTCCTTCTGGCAGGTGTTCAATCACCACTTGTCGGCTCCGTTCCGTGAAACCAACCACGAACCGGAAATCTGGCTGCGCTGGCGCACCGATGTGGAAAAGGACGGCTGGACCGCGCGGGTTTTCAACGTGGGCCTGGAGCACCAGTCCAATGGCCAGTCCGGCCTGCTGTCGCGCAGCTGGAACCGGGTGTACACGGCTGCCGTGGTGGAACGGGATAATCTGGCGCTGGGTTTGCGTCTATCCAAGCGCATACCTGAAAAGATGGCCTCGGACGACAACCCGGACATTGAAAAGTATATCGGCGGAGTCGAGTTTACCGCCGTGCATCATGCCGGCCACCATGTGACCAGCCTGATGCTGCGGACCGCGCCGGATACTGGAAAAAGCGCGCTGCAGATTGACTACAGCTATCCGTTCTACAAGAATCTGCGCGGTTACATCCAGTACTACGACGGCTTTGGCGAAAGCCTGATCGACTACAATTACCACAGCCGGTCACTGGGTTTCGGCATTCAGTTGGGCGGCTGGCTCTGAAGCGCTTGTTTCACGTGAAACAAGCGGCTGATTTTTTGCCACATTTCTTCCCGCGCTATATAATTTCCTGCCTTTTTACACACTTAAACTGGCCGGCAAATGGATTTTCCCAAGCGTTTTGACGTGATCGTGGTGGGCGGCGGGCACGCCGGCACCGAAGCGGCTCTGGCGGCTGCGCGCATGGGCGCGAAAACCCTGCTGCTGACGCACAACATCGAAACGCTCGGCCAGATGTCCTGCAACCCGTCTATCGGCGGTATCGGCAAGGGCCACCTGGTTAAGGAAGTCGATGCGATGGGCGGCGCCATGGCCGCTGCTACCGACGAAGGCGGCATCCAGTTCCGTATTCTCAATTCCAGCAAGGGACCGGCTGTGCGTGCCACCCGTGCGCAGGCTGACCGCGTGTTGTACAAGCAGGCCATCCGCAGCCGACTGGAAAACCAGCCCAATCTCTGGCTGTTTCAGCAGGCGGTGGACGATCTGTTGCTGGAAGGCGACCAGGTCAGTGGCGTGGCCACCCAGCTGGGCATCCGCTTTTTTGCCCGCTCGGTGGTGCTGACCACCGGCACTTTTCTTGCGGGCCTCATTCATGTCGGCCAGAGCAACTACCAGGCCGGCCGTGCCGGCGACCCGCCGGCGGTCAGTCTGGCGCACCGCCTGCGTGAATTGCAGCTGCCGGTGGGTCGCCTGAAAACCGGTACCCCGCCGCGTATCGACGGCCGCACGCTGGATTATTCGGTCATGACCATCCAGCCCGGCGACGATCCGCCGCCGGTGTTCTCTTTCCTGGGCGACGTGTCGCAGCATCCCAAACAATTGCCATGCTGGATGACGCATACCAATCTGGAAACCCATGACATCATCCGCGGCGGGCTTGATCGCTCGCCGTTGTATACCGGCGTGATCGAAGGTGTGGGGCCGCGTTACTGCCCGTCGATCGAAGACAAGATCATGCGCTTTGCCGACAAGGACTCGCACCAGATCTTTATCGAGCCGGAAGGCCTGACCACGCACGAAATCTATCCCAACGGTATTTCCACCAGCCTGCCGTTCGACGTGCAGCTCAAACTGGTGCGATCCATCCGCGGTATGGAAAACGCTCATATCACGCGCCCCGGTTATGCCATTGAATATGACTACTTTGATCCGCGCAATCTGAAAAGCTCGCTCGAGACCAAGGCCATCAATGGCCTGTATTTCGCCGGCCAGATCAATGGCACCACCGGTTATGAAGAGGCGGCGGCACAGGGGTTGCTGGCCGGTATCAACGCCGGCAACTTCGCTCTCGAACGCCAAGCCTGGAGCCCGCGCCGTGACGAGGCGTACCTGGGGGTGCTGGTAGACGACCTGATTACCCGTGGTGTAACCGAGCCCTATCGCATGTTCACCAGTCGTGCCGAATATCGCCTGATGCTGCGCGAAGACAACGCCGATATGCGCCTGACGGAAACGGGTCGCAAGCTGGGCGTGGTGGATGACCTTCGCTGGGCTCGCTTTGAAGCCAAGCGCGAAGCGATTGCCCGGGAAACCGAGCGACTGCGCAGCAGCTGGGTCAACCCGAAGATTCTCCCGGAAGCCGACGCCGTGCGGGTACTGGGCAAGAATATCGAACGCGAATACAACCTGTACGACCTGCTGCGCCGGCCGGATGTGAACTATACCAGTCTGATGACCCTGCCCGGTGCCGGCGATCCGCTGGCCGACCGTGAGGCGGCGGAACAAGTGGAAATTGCCGCCAAATACCAGGGTTATATCGAACGCCAGCGTGATGAAATCGAACGTCACCAGGCGCATGAAACCCTGCCATTACCAGCAGACCTGGATTACAACCAGGTAGACGGTCTGTCGATCGAGGCGCGCCAGCGGCTGACGCAGCACAAACCGGAAACGCTGGGCCAGGCGGCGCGGATTTCCGGAATTACGCCGGCGGCGATTTCGGTGCTGCTGGTGCATCTGAAGCGCCGCGAAGCGGCCGGACAAAGCGAGATCGGCCGCGCCCAGGTGCGCCAATGAGCGCAGCGGCTCTATTGGCGGAAGGCGTTGCGGCGCTGGGGCTCGAATTACCTGACGGCGCCAGTGAGCGACTGCTTACTTATCTAGATCTGCTGGAAAAATGGAACCGCGTCTATAATCTGACGGCGGTACGCGAGCGCGATAAAATGGTGGTGTACCATTTGCTCGACAGTCTGGCGGTATTGCCTTATGTTAGCGGTAAACGGGTTGCCGACATTGGCACCGGGGCTGGCTTGCCCGGCATGGTGCTGGCGATGGTCGATCCGCAGCGGCAGTATTACCTGGTGGAAAGCAACAGCAAGCGCACCACATTCATGCAGCAGGTGCGCATGCAGCTGAAACTCGATAATGTCGAAATTATTGCCCGGCGGGTGGAGGACTGGCAGCCGGCCGAAAAAATCGACTGCATCATGTCGCGCGCCTTTGCCGAGCTGGAACTGTTTATCCGCCTGACGCGTCACCTGCTCGCCCCCGGCGGCATGTGGCTGGCGCTCAAGGGGCAATACCCGGCGGACGAACTGGTCAAGCTGAACGACGTCCGGCTGGTGCAAAGCATAAAACTCGCGGTGCCGATGCTGGAGGGGGAGCGGCACGTGCTCAAACTGGAACCGACAAGCACATAAAGCATGAGCAAAATACTCGCGATTACCAATCAAAAGGGCGGTGTAGGCAAAACCACCACGGCAGTCAACCTGGCAGCCAGTCTTGCGGCCATGAAACGCAAAGTGCTGCTGGTCGACCTGGATCCGCAGGGCAACGCTACCATGGGCAGCGGCATCGACAAGCGCACCTGCAAGCAGACCGTCTATCATTTGCTGCTCGGCCTGGCCGAGGTGGCGGATGTGATCCAGCCCACGCCGGCCAGACACGACATCCTGCCGGCCAATCGGGAGCTCGCGGGCGCCGAAGTCGAGCTGGTCGATGAAGAGAACCGCGAAGTGCGGCTCAAGCGCGCTCTGGCCAAAGTGGCCGATGCTTACGACTTCATCCTGATAGACTGTCCGCCGGCGCTGAATCTGCTCACCCTCAACGGTCTGGTGGCAGCCGACGCGGTCATGATCCCGATGCAGTGCGAATATTACGCCCTGGAAGGCTTGAGCGATCTGGTCCAGACCGTCAAGCGGTTGCGCCAGCATCTAAACCCGAAGCTGGAAATCGAGGGGCTGTTGCGCACCATGTACGATCCGCGCAGCACCTTGGCACAGCAGGTGGCGACCCAGTTGCAGCAGCACTTCGGCGACAAGGTGTATCGCACGGTGGTGCCGCGCAATATTCGTCTGGCCGAGGCACCTAGCTATGGTGTGCCGGCACTGGAATTCGACAAAACCTCCAAGGGCGCGCAG
Organism: Pseudomonadota bacterium; assembly: GCA_021847305.1. Classification (GTDB taxonomy): domain Bacteria; phylum Pseudomonadota; class Gammaproteobacteria; order Burkholderiales; family JAJZQI01; genus JAJZQI01. The sequence goes on from JAJZTZ010000085.1 coordinate 8,638, forward strand.
GCCTACCTGCAACTGGCAGGCGAGCTGCTGCGCAATCAGGAAAAACGGGCGGCACAAGCCGGATAAAAAACAGGGCAATACCACTATGGCAAAAATGAAAGGCTTGGGGCGCGGTCTCGATGCGTTGTTGATGGGCTCGGATGAAAAGGAAGCGGCTGAGTCGGTTGCCAGCCAAAGCCTGCCTGTCAGCAGCTTGCGTCCGGGCAAATACCAGCCGCGCACGCGCATGGATGAGCACTCGCTCACCCAGTTGGCCGAGTCGATCAAGGCCCAGGGCATCATCCAGCCGGTGGTCGTGCGCCAACTGGCGCCTGGCGATTATGAGATCATTGCCGGCGAACGTCGCTGGCGTGCCGCCCAGCTGGCCGGCCTGGCAGAAGTGCCGGTGGCGATTCGCGATATCCCTGACGAAACCGCGCTTGCCTTCGCGCTGATCGAGAACATCCAGCGCGAGGACCTGAATCCGTTGGAAGAAGCTCAGGGTATCAAGCGCCTGATAGATGAATTCGGTCTCACCCACGAACAGGCAGCCCACGCCGTGGGCCGTTCGCGCAGCGCGGTGAGCAATCTGCTGCGTCTGCTTGGGCTGGCGCCGGTGGTACAGAACATGATGCTGGAAGGCAAGCTCGACATGGGCCACGCCCGCGCCCTGCTGTCCTTGTCCGGCGGCCAGCAGGTTGAGGCTGCCCAGCAGATCGTGCTGAAAGACCTGTCGGTGCGCCAAGTGGAAAAACTGGTGCAGCATCTGCTCAATCCGCCGAAAAGATCCGTTGCGACCGAACCG
>JAJZTZ010000086.1 GCA_021847305.1 Pseudomonadota bacterium
TGCCAAAGAAGTCACCCTCTTCGGCATCGATCTGGCCAACATGTTCGAATTCTGGGACTGGGTCGGCGGGCGCTATTCGCTCTGGTCTGCCATCGGCCTGCCGATTGCCATTGCCGTGGGCATGGACAATTTCGAGCAGTTCCTGCAGGGCGCGCACGACATGGACGAGCACTTCCGCACGACGCCGCTGGAGCAGAACATTCCCGTCATCGCCGGCATGCTCGGCATCTGGTACAACAACTTTTTCGGCTGCGATACCCACGCCATTCTGCCCTATAACCAGTACATGCGCCGTCTGCCCGCCTATCTGCAGCAGTTGGACATGGAAAGCAACGGCAAACGCGTCAATCGTGACGGCGAATTCGTCGACTACCCGACCGGCCCCATCATCTGGGGCGAACCGGGCACCAACGGCCAGCACGCCTTCTACCAGTTGATTCACCAGGGCATGCGCCTGATCCCCTGCGACTTCATCGTGCCGATCGAAGCCGCCCACCCAATGGGCGAACACCAGAACCTGCTGCTGGCGAATTTCTTTGCTCAGGGCGAAGCCCTGATGCGCGGCAAGAATGAGGCGGAAGTCCGTGCCGAGCTGACCGCTCAGGGCATGAGCGAGGAGCAGATTCTCAAGCTGCTGCCGCACAAGCTGTTCCCCGGTAACGAACCGTCCAACTCCATCATGCTGCCGCGCCTTGACCCCCGCACACTCGGCACGCTGATTGCTTTCTACGAACACAAGGTATTCGTGCAGGGCATTATCTGGAACATCAACTCATTCGACCAATGGGGCGTTGAACTGGGCAAACAGCTGGCACTGGTGATTCAGCCGGAGCTGACTGCAGAAGGCAAGATTACCAGTCATGACTCGTCAACCAACAACCTGATAAACTACTACAAACAGAACCGCGACCGCTTTAATCCGAAATGAACATTCACATTGAGCATAACCCAAGCGAAGAGCGGCTGAGCGCGCTGGAAGTATTGCGCTGGCCGATCTGGCAAAAAGACATTTCCACTTTCCCCTGGACTTACGACGACAGCGAGACCTGCTATCTACTGGAAGGCGATGTCATCATCGCTCCGGATGACGGCGCAGCCGTGCGCATCAGGAAGGGCGACCTGGTTACCTTTCCGGCCGGCCTGTCATGCACCTGGGAAATTCTCCAGCCGGTGCGCAAACATTATGCTTTTGGCGATATTTCCGCCTGATAAATTGCCGCGACAACTGTCATGAACAAACCATCACCACAGGCTGAAACGGCCAAAAATCCAAACACTTCCGGCAAAGTCGGCCAGAAAGAGATCGATCGCATTCTCGAGGGTGGCGTCGTCATTCCGCCGCGCCCGGAAATCCTTACCCAGATCGAGGACATGGCTCGCAATGAAGATGTTGATCTGCGCTCGGTAGCACAACTTATCAGCAAGGATGTCGGCCTGTCGGCAGCCGTGTTCCGCCTGGCCGGCTCACCGGTCTTCGGCTTGCGCAAAAAGCCGGCCTCGATAGAACAGGCAATCCCGGTGCTGGGCTTAAGGCAGACTATCAGCATCATCCGCAGTGAATCGCAAAGCCGTCAGCGGTTCGACTTACCCCAAAGCCTACGCCGCCTTGTGGGACCGCTTCAATGAAATCGGCCTGCTCACAGCCATCATCACCGATTCGCTGAAAATCCGCAGTATTACCCCCGAACAGGCTTTCACTGCCGGTATGTTCTGCGATTGCGGCATTCCCATTCTGATGAACAAACTGCCCGGTTATTGCGCCGCACTGAAACAGAGCGACGCCCTGAATTGGCCGTCGATTCCGGAAGAAGACCAGAAACACAACACCAGCCATACCGTAGTCGGTCACCTGGTGGCGCGCAACTGGAAATTGCCTGACCTGATCGCGGAAGCCATTCGTGACCACCATGATGTCGCCAATGTCAGCCCCGGCGCACGTCAGCTGATTGCAGCACTGCAGTTTGCCTTGCGGATTCATGACCTGATCAACCGCCGCGATAGCAGCGAGTGGTATGCGCACCGCGAATTCGTGCTCGCCGAGCTCGACCTCAGCGAGAGCGAAGAAAAGGAAGTCGCCGAAGAAGTCATGGAACAGTTTCACTACGCCAGCTGAAACCCACGTCAGGTCGGCAAAGCAGCCTGCTCGAGCAGCACCTCTACCCCCTTTTCACAGCGTACCTGTGCGGCCGGAATAGCTTCACCGGCACGCCAGCGCGCGACTGCTTCACGCTTGCCCGCGCCGGTGACCAGAAACACCACCTGCCGGCTACGCGACAGGCACGCCACTGACAGGGAAACCCGCGCTGATGGCGGCTTGGCGGCGTTGTTGACGGGCAGAACATCGGCCGCGCCGGGTTCGTTACCAAGTGGGTTCCCCGGAAACAGACTGGCGGTGTGACCGTCCTCCCCCAGCCCCAGCAAGACGAGATCAAAATTCACGCCGGCAACCGCGCCGGCATACTGCTCTGCAGCACGCTCGGGACCCAGCTCCGCAGCAATAACGTGGTGCTGCACAGCCGGCAAGGGCACGTGCGCCAGCCAGGCCTGCATTGCCGTCTGACTGTTGCGTTCGGCATGCTCAGGCGGCAGACAGCGTTCGTCGCCATAGTAGACATGCCAGTTCTGCCAATCGGTCTGCAGGCCGGCCAACGCCTGATAAACGGCACGCGGGGTGCTGCCGCCAGCGAGCACAATATGAAACGCCCCGCGCTCCGTGAGCGCCTTGGCAGCGGCCTGGGCGATACACTGCACGGCGTGATCGCGCACAGCCAGGGCATCGGGCAGAACACGCCAGCGCGTGACAACTTTGCGGCTCACAGCTCGTTACGCCATTCCTGATCTTCACTGTCAAACAGCCGGCTGGATTCGTGCAACCCCCACGATCCGGCCGGATAGGTGTGAATAAAATCACGTTCCTGTTCCCAATATTTCAGAATCGGGTCCACCACACGCCACGACCACTCGACCTCGTCGAAGCGGATGAACAGCGTCCGGTCCCCTTCCAGCACATCAAGAATCAGCGTGGCATAGGCATCAAGTGGTGTCTCGTGCATCTTGCGATAGGAGGCATTGAGCTGAATCACCCGCGTATCCATACCCAGGCCTGGCTGTTTGACATGGATTTCCATGTGCATGCTCTCGGTGGGCTGTAACGACAGGACAACCCAGTTCGGGTCAATGCTTTCCAGCGGCGTCTCACGAAACAGCTGCTGCGGAGGGTGACGGAAACGGATGGCGATCATGGAGTTGGCCACCGCCAGCCGTTTCCCGGTCCGCAGGTAAAACGGCACCCCGCGCCAGCGCCAGTTATCGATATAGAACTTGGCCGCCACATAGGTTTCGGTGATCGAATGCCGCTCCACACCCGGTTCGTCCTGATAGCCGGGCACCTGATTGCCATGAATGGCACCGGCGGCATATTGCGCGCGAAAAGCGTGGGCATGCACCGAGCGGCGCGGGATGGGGCGGATGGAGCGCAACACCTTGACCTTTTCGTCGCGCAGCGCATCGGCCTCCAGTGCCGGTGGCGGCTCCATGGCAACCAGTGTCAGCAGCTGCATCAGATGATTCTGCAGCATATCGCGCAAGGCGCCGGCCTTGTCGTAGTAATCCGCTCTGGAGCCGATGCCGATATCCTCTGCCACCGTGATCTGCACATGATCGATGAAATTGCGGTTCCACAACGGTTCGATCAAGGTATTGGCAAAGCGGAATACCAGCAGATTCTGCACCGTTTCCTTGCCCAGATAGTGGTCGATACGGTAAATCTGCTCTTCGTCGAAGTGCTTGTGCATCAACTCATTGAGCATGGTGGCACTTTCGATGTCGTGGCCGAAGGGCTTTTCCACCACGATGCGGTGCAATCCGCGCGGTTTGTTCAGGCCCGACTCATCCAGATTTTTCACCACCGTGGCAAATTCCGACGGCTTGATGGCAAAGTAGAACACCACATTGGTGCAATTGCCCATACGCGGTGTCGCCAGCTCTTCTTTCAGGCCGGCGTAGGATGCCAGGTCATGCAGTTCGCCACGGAAGTAGGAAAACCGCGCGGCAAACTGTTCGAACAGCTGTTCGTCGAAGCGGTCCTTCAGCTTGCTTTCCAGCGATTCGCGCAAATAGTTGCGCCAGGCCGTGTCATCCCATTCGCGCCGGGCAAACGCCACAAAATGCAGGCCTTCCGGCAGCTTGCCGGCTTCCTCGAGCGAATACAGCGAGGGATACAGCTTGATGGTAGCGAGATTACCGGTGGCGCCGAAGATAACAAAACTGCATGGCGTCTCAATTGGCTGTTCACCGGTAATCATTTGCCGCCCCCATGCACGGCATGGCCGCCGAAGCCTTTGCGCATCATCGCCAGCAGCTTGGCGGAATAGTCATTGGACCCTTGCGAAGCAAAACGCATCATCAATGCCAGGCTCATGACCGGGGTCGGCACGCCCAGATCCACCGCCTCAAGCGCTGTCCAGCGCCCTTCGCCGGAATCGGCAACAAACGGACGGATATCCTCCAGTTTCTGGTCGTTCTGGAGAAAATCAGCGGTCAGATCCAGCAACCACGAACGTACCACGCTGCCGTGGCGCCACATTTCGGCGATAGCGGCAAGATCAAGATGGAATTCTTGCTTGGCCCCCATGAGAGCAAAACCCTCGGCGAATGCCTGCATCATGCCGTATTCAATACCGTTATGGACCATCTTGACGAAATGGCCCGAGCCGGCCGGACCGCAATGCAGCCACCCCTTATCCGGCGCCGGAGCGAGCACCTGGATAAACGGCTCAAGCTGTTTAACCGCCTCCGCGTCGCCGCCCACCATCATGGCGTAACCGTTTTCCAGCCCCCACACACCGCCGGACACCCCAGCATCGACAAAATGGATCCCCTGGGCACGCAGTTCTTCACCGCGCCGCTGAGAGTCTTTGTAGAAAGCATTGGCACCGTCGACCAGGATATCGCCCGGCGCCAGCATCGGCACGATCTCGTCTATGGCTGCCTGGGTGGCGTCACCCGCCGGCAGCATCAGCCAGACAATGCTCGGCGTATCCAGCTCGCCGACCAGATCAGTCAGGCTGGCAGCCGGCGTCAGTCCGCATTCCTGGGCCAGATCGACCGTCACGTCATAGCTGCGGTTCCAGGCAACCACATCCATTCCACCGCGGCGCAAACGACGCGCCATGTTACCGCCCATACGACCCAGCCCGACCATACCGATTTTCATGCTACTCCCCTTGGAAAAACTGAACGCAAAACCGTTTTTACTTGGCGCCACTCTTTAAAAAGATAGCCGGAAATCTGGCAATATCAAGCACAGGAGCCAGATACAGCCATTCTGACAGAGGCCGTCGAGGATTACCGAGTATGACAGCGGATTGCAGCAAAAGTGGGCATAGCAGGGTGGTATTTGTGCTACAGCAGGGGTTCAGGCTTGTGAATGAAATAGCCCTGAGCATAGTCCACGCCAATACGGCGCAGGCACTCCAGGGTTTCCTGATTTTCGACAAACTCGGCGATGGTCTTGATCCCCATGGCGTAGCCGATCCGATGGATCGACTCGACCATGGTGTAATCCACGGTATCGTGAGCCGTATCGCGTACCAATGCGCCGTCGATCTTCAGATAATCCACCTTGAGATTCTTCAGGTAGGCATAGGAAGACATGCCGCTACCGAAATCATCCAGCGCGAACTTGCAGCCACGCGACCGCAGTGCGGCTATGAGACGTTGCGCCACGCCCATTTGGGCAATTGCCGAAGTTTCCGTGATTTCGAAACACAGTCTGGCCGGTTCAATGCCCTCTGTTTCCAGCTGACGCAACAGGAATTCGTGAAACTCGGGATCGCCGATCGACTGGGCCGACAGATTGATTGCATAGTTCTTGCCGGTAGGCTGCGCCGCCAGCCTGGCAAAAAGTGTACGGATCACCCAGCGATCCACTGTCGGCATGAAGTTGTAACGCTCGGCCGGCGGAATAAATACGCCGGGAGGAACCAGCTTGCCTTCTTCGTCGAGCATGCGTACCAGCACCTCGGTATGCTCTTCTTTGCTGAGCGGATTCAAAGGCGCGATCTTCTGACCGTACAGTTGCAGGCGTCCTTCGTCGATGGCTTTGCTGATGCGGGTCACCCATTGCATTTCGGTGTGCGTCTGGGCAATTTCCTCATCGCCGCGCAGCACATGAATACGGTTTCTGCCATGCTGTTTAGCCACGTAGCAAGCCGCATCAGCCGCACTGATAGCCTGGGAAGGCGAACCGGTATGGAGAGTAAGCGGCACCACACCGATGCTGACGCCAACGGTAAAGAACTTGTCTTCCCAGGAAAACCGGTATTCCGCCAGCTCCTTGCGGATTTTTTCCGCCACCCGCTCGCCCACTTCCAGATGGCAATTCTCCAGCAACACGCCGAATTCGTCGCCCCCCAGCCGGGCAACGACATCCTCGTGCCGGACCTGGGCTTCGATCATCAGGCCCACCTGAATCAGCAATTGATCGCCCGCCAGGTGACCGCAAGTATCGTTGACCACTTTAAACTGATCCAGATCGAGCACCATCAGCACGTGCTGCTGCCGCTCGCTGCGGGTGTTATCCAGAACCCGCGCCAGATCCGCCTCGAAACCATAGCGGTTCTTCAGACTGGTGAGCTGGTCGTGCGATGCCTGCCACGCCAGTCGTGTCTGCAGCCGGTGCGCCTCGGTCATATCCTGGAAGGCCAGCACCGCCCCCATTCCCTCACCATCGGCATCCTGCAGCAGTGAAGCGGTCATCCGCACGGAAAAAGCATCGCCGAAGCGCCCCAGCATGGTCACGCGCTCCGCGTTGAGATGCAGATAGTCTTCCGCCAGCATCGGCTCAGGCAGCGGGATATCAATGCCCGTAGTCGGGTCTACCAGATGCAGCACTTCCGCCAGTTTTTTGCCTTGCACCTCCGCGGCATTCCAGCCCAGCAGGCGGACGGCACTGGGATTAACAAAATTGACCCGGGAATGTTCGTCAGTCGTGAGAATGCCATCGGCAATCGAGTGCAGCGTCACTTGCGCCAGTTCCTTTTCCCGCCGCAAGTTTTCTTCGATTTCGCTGGTGCGACGAATCACGATGAGCGCCACCAGAACGCCGGTAAACAAAGTCATGCCGACCAGCAGGCCGACATGTTCCTGATTTTCCAGGCTCTTGCGATTGACCGTGGCAATCGCCGCATCGGTCTCCTTTTGCTGCAAATCGATCAGTTCGCTGTAGACGCTCATCACCTTCGCCTGCGCCGGCACGACCTCACGAAACAGCATCGAGTACGCCAGCAGGGTATTGCCGGAATCGATTACCCGAACCACTTCCGCCTGCGTAGCCGAGGCCCGTCGCACATTCTCCAGCGCCTTGGCAAACAGGGCGCGCTCGGCCTCACTGCGCGGCAGCTTCTCATACTGCTGGCGGACCTGCAGAAATTGGGTCGCCAGCGCGGAAAACTCCTGCTTGAGCCGATCCAGTTCGAACACGTCAGGCGTATCGATCATGATAAACAGCCGCTCTTCGCGTTCACGCGCCACGTGACGCAGCGTATCGAGCAGGCGTGATTTGGCGGTGGCTACTGAAATCAGCTCCACGGTGAGCACCCGGTTTTCGCGCAGCTGCCTGACGGCAAAAATGCCGGAAAAACCGAGCCAGAGCATCAGAATGGCAAAACCGATCCCCACCACGAAGTGGGACCGCATTGGCGCTTTCTTCTGCGCTTGATTGAAAATTACGCTCATACTGTCTCTGACCATCCGGATCGTTATTATTTTTTCCCTCTCTAACCGGGGAAATTGCCTGAACCATGCCCCCCGTCTCGCCGCAGCCTACAGCAGCCTAGCCGCCATCAGAGCGAAAGACGTTTGCGTCATGCGATTGCGACAACACAAAGATTGGGGTGATTCGAGATTCCGGAATTATTCTTTTTTTCAGTGTAGCACCCTCCCCCGGAGACGGCTACAGCTGAAATTATTAAGACGAATCAGATACCTATGCCATCATCATGGAGCGGGAAAAGAAGAAAATGTTTATTCGACTTGCAGCAGCGCCTGTTTCAGCACCGCCAGGGTAACCGGCTTGCGTTGCTGCAGCGAATAGCGGTCCAGGGCGTCCACGGCCTGAATCAGCGCCGGCAGGTCACGTCGCCAGTGACGCATCAGGTACTGGGCAATTTCCAGCGAGAGATTGAAACCGCGCGACTCGGCATGCGCCACCATGGCGGCGACCTTATCAGCCTCGCTCAAAGATTGCAGGCGGTACACCAGCCCCCAGCCAAGCCGGGTGGACAGATCCTCGCGCACCTCCAGCTCCGCCGGCGGCAGTTGCCCGGTTGCAATCAGGTTGCCACCTTGCTGCGCAAGCCGGTTATACAGATCAAACAGGGCAATCTGCTGCGCCCCGGTCAGCTGCCCGGCATCATCAACCAGCACCAGTTGTGGTAGAACGTCGATTTGCTGCTGGGCCAGCAGATCATCGCCGCGTAACCAGGCGCAGACCAGGCCGTTTTTTTGTGCGGCTGCATGCGCAGCAGCCAGCAGATGAGTTTTGCCGCTACCGGGGTCCCCCCACAGATACAGGCTGGTTTCGCGCGCGCCCTGCTGCAACCACTTTTGCAGCGTGGCCAGCACTTCCCAGTTTTTACCGCAGACAAAATTGTCGAATGACGGCGGCGGTGGATCTGTCAGAGTAAGCAGTAACTGCTGCATGGTTATGGGACCGATTTGGGGTAAAATACACAACTATTGAGTGCAACCAGAGCGAGATTATAGCGTGAGCAGCCACACCACAGACAAAACCGCCTTGAGTTACCGCGATGCCGGTGTCGATATCGACGCGGGGGATGCCCTGGTCGAGGCGATCAAGCCGTTTGCCAAGCGTACCATGCGCCCGGAAGTGCTGGGCGGCATCGGCGGCTTCGGCGCACTGGTGGAAATCTCCAAGAAATACCGCGACCCGGTGCTGGTGTCCGGCACCGACGGCGTGGGAACCAAGCTGAAGCTGGCGTTTGATCTGAACAAACATGACACGGTCGGTCAGGATCTGGTCGCCATGAGCGTCAACGACATTCTGGTACAGGGTGCCGAACCGCTGTTCTTCCTCGATTACTTTGCCTGCGGCAAGCTGGACGTCGCCACCGCCACCGATGTCATCAAGGGCATTGCCCGGGGCTGCGAACTGGCAGGCTGCGCGCTGATCGGCGGCGAAACGGCGGAGATGCCCGGCATGTATCCGCCCGGCGAATACGACCTGGCCGGCTTTGCCGTAGGCGTGGTGGAAAAGACCGCCATCATTACCGGCCAGACCATCCAGGAAGGCGATGTAGTGCTGGGTCT
>JAJZTZ010000087.1 GCA_021847305.1 Pseudomonadota bacterium
AAGGGTTTTCCGGTGGTGTATCTGGGTATCTGGCAGTTGCCCGACCTGGTGGGGAAGGACAAGGCTTTGGGACATACCCTGGAAAATGTCCATGCCGTGCTGGCGAACGGCCTGCTGGTGCTGGTGATTCTGCATGTGGCGGCTGCGCTGAAACATCATTTCATTGACCGGGACGATGTCCTGGCCCGCATGGTGCCGCATTTGCGGCGGAAAGGCTGAAGATGAAAAAACTGCTGTGGTTATTGTTGCTGCTGGCCTTGCCGGCACACGCGCAGCAACAGGTGGTGGCGGAAAAAAGCAAAATCAGCTTTGTATACCGGCAGATGAACGTGCCGGCCGAAGGGGTGTTCGGCAAATTTCAGGCAACCGCCCGTTTTGATCCGGCCAATCCGGCAGCCGCCCAGGCCAGTCTGGTGATCAATGCTGCCAGTATTGATACCAACAGCGACGAAGGCAATGAAATTGCCACCGGTGCAGACTGGTTCGACGTCAAACGCTTTCCCGAAGTGCGCTTTGTCACCAGCCGCGTTGCGGCGGCTGGAACCGGTCGCTACGCCTTGTGGGGAAATCTCACCGTGAAAGGGCATTCCCGGCCGGTGAGCGCCTACTTCACGGCAAAGCGTGAAGGGTCTGACGGCTGGCGCCTGGAAGGCAGCGTGCCGCTCAAACGTTTGGATTTTGCGCTGGGTGAGGGGGACTGGAAAGATACCTCCACTCTGGCAAATACGGTGGAAGTGAAGTTCAGTATGCTGCTGACCGGGCAGCCTTAACTCTTAGGAGAGATTCAAATGAAAATTCGTAATGCACTCTTTGCTGTCATGTTTGTTGCTGTACCTGCCTTTGCGCAAAGCGAGACCTATGTGATCGATACATCGCATACCCAGCCGCAATTCACCATCAACCACCTGGGCTTCTCCGTGCAGCATGGCCGTTTTGATACGACCACCGGCAAGGTGGTGCTGGATACGGCAGCAAAAACCGGTAGCGTGGACATTTCCATCGACACCGCCTCCATCAGTACCGGCTGGGCTGCCCGCGACGAGCACCTGAAAACCAAGGATTTCTTCAATGTCGAGAAATTCCCGGCCATGACTTACAAGTCGAGCAAGCTGCATTTTGACGGCGACAAACTGGTGAGCGTGGACGGCGAATTGACCCTGCTGGGCGTGAGCAAGCCGGTGACCCTGAAAGTGAGCAACTTTCACTGTGGGCAAAACCCAATCAACAAAAAGCAGGAATGCGGCGCTCAGGCGGATGCGGTGATCAAACGTTCTGAGTTCGGCATGTCCGCCTATGTGCCGGCAGTCGGCGACGAAGTAACGCTGTCGATCCCGGTGGAAGCGGTCAAGCAATAAGACGAGGCTTGACAGGACTGAGGGCTGAGGACTGAGTGAAAAACCGCTTGACCCGGTCGGGTGCGGGCGGTGAAATTTTTACACCCCTCACCCCTCACCCCTCACCCCTCACCCCTCACCCCTCACCCCTCACCCCTCACCCCTCACCCCTCACCCCTCACCCCTCACCCCTCACACCTCACACCTCACACCTCACTCCTCACTCCTCACTCCTCACTCCTCACTCCTCACTCCTCACTCCTCACTCCTCACTCCTTTTTCTTGGCGCGAGGGTGTGCGGCGTCATAAATCTTTGCCAAATGCTGACAACACGCCGAAGGCTTGTTGCGTCGTAGGCTAATATTTGCGTAGCAAATGTTAAGCGCAGCGGCCGGAGACACAACAAGTGAAACGTGTTGCAGTGAAGGCTCATGCCGCGAAGCGGCGTTATGCCGGAACTAAAATCCACCGGGATTACTTCTTTTTGGCGCGAGGGTGTGCGGCGTCATAAATCTTCGCCAAATGCTGAAAATCCAGATGGGTATACACCTGTGTCGTGCTGATGCTGGCATGACCGAGCATTTCCTGCACGGCGCGCAGGTCGCCGGAGGATTGCAGCACATGAGTGGCAAAGGAATGGCGCAGCATATGGGGATGAAGGCCGACCGGGATGTTTTGCTGGATGCCCAGCGTTTTCAGACGGTTCTGGACCTGGCGCGAGCTGAGGCGTTTGCCGTTCTGGTTGATGAACAGGGCGGTTTCGTCCGCTGCGATTTTTTCCTGCCGTAGCGGCAGCCAGCGCTGCAATGCCTGCAGGGCATACTGGCCGACCGGGACACGGCGTTGTTTGTTGCCTTTGCCGGTGACTTGTACGGTCGCATCATGCAGGTCAATATCGTTGGGGTTAAGACCGGTCAGTTCGGACAGGCGCAGGCCGGATGAATAGAGTAATTCGAACATTGCCTGGTCGCGGGTTTCCAGCCAGGTCTCGGGCGGCTGGCTGAACAGGCGCTGGGTCTGGTCGGGTGACAGGGCGTCGGGCAGGCGACGCGCTGCTTTGGGTGGGCGAATGCCGAGGCAGGGGTTGTTCTGGCACAGGCGCTGGCGGTTGAGATAGCGGTAAAAGCTGCGCCAGGCAGACAGGTGGCGCGCCAGGGAGGCGCTGCTGAGTCCTTTGCCGTGCAATCTGGCAACAAAGCCGCGCAGGTCGAAGTTGGAGAGTTCGGTGAGCGGCGTTTTGCCCGCCAGCGTTTGCAATGTCTGCAGGTCGCGGGCGTAGTTGTCGTGCGTGTGCGGGCTGTAGCGCTGTTCTGACTGGATAAAGCCGAGAAACTGGGTGATGAGCCGGTCGGTTTCGGGCTGCTGCAGATCGTCTGCCATGGCCGGCTCCTCGCTACGACAGGTTTAAGCGACGCGGGTGATTGCGATGCTCAGCAGTTCGCCCAGACGTTGCAGGTACAGGGTGCCCATTTCAGCATAAAAGCGCTCGGCATCTTCGCTTGCCAGGGCGAGAATGCCGCCCATCTGTTCCGCCCGCAGGGGAATCAGTGCGAAAGAGCGCAGGTGTGCGGCGCTGTCGCCAAACAGTGCGCGGACGCTTTCCGGCGCGTCGGCACCGCAGATCGGGTGGGTGAGTCCGGCAGCGTATTCTGTTGCGGCGGCGTCCACCGCGCTGCACTCCACCAGCGAGTCATGCCCCTTGAGGCCCCATACGCGCATGGCGGTGTGCGGCACGGCAAAGTCCTCGCGCAGGTTGAAGTGCACGGCATTGAACAGGCCGGGCAGGCTGCGGGCCATCATCATGGCCAGGGTCAGGCGATGCAGTTTGTCGGTGATGGCGTCGTTTTCTTCACCAAAGTGCACCAGTTGCGACAGTTTGACCTCGAGCAACTTGACCTTGTCGCGCAACGCAATCACCTGGCGCTCGCCGATAGAAATAGCGCGACCGTCATGCGGGTCAGGCAGTTGAACTTCGGTCAGGATTTGCTCGGCAACTTCCGGATGGTCGTTGAGGTAAGCAATTACTTCTTCTGTGTTCATTGTTTCCTCCCTGGATCTTATTTGAACTGCTGAGATATTTCGTAATAGGGGCAGGCGGCAGCCATGGCATCCAGATCAAGTGTGCCGCTGAATGCGCTGGCGGCCGGGCCGGTCATCCACACCGGCTGACCTTCGCCTTCCCAGCGGATGCGCAGTTTGCCGCCGCGGGTTTGTACTTCAACGGTATGGTCGAGGTAGCCGCGGGTGATGCCGGAAACGACCGCGGCGCAGGCGCCGGTGCCGCACGCCAGGGTTTCGCCCGAGCCGCGTTCATACACGCGCAAGTTGATGTGATGGCGGTCGACAATTTGCATGAAGCCGGCATTGACGCGCTGGGGAAACTGGATGTGGTTTTCGATTTGCGGTCCCTGGCGTTCGACTGGCGCGGTTTCAACATTTTCCACAATCTGCACGGCGTGCGGATTGCCCATCGACAGGGCGGAAATTTCCACGGTTTCGCCGGTCAGCTGCAGTTCGTAAGTGAGTGCCCGCTGTTCGGCGGTAAACGGCACTTCGTTCGGCTCGAAGCGCGGCGGCCCCATGTTGACGGTAACCATGCCGTCCGCTTCCAGGCGCGGCACGATGATGCCGGAAGCGGTTTCCACGCGGATCTCGGTCTTGTCGGTGAGGCCCTGGTCGTGCACAAAGCGCACAAAACAGCGCGCGCCGTTGCCGCACTGGCTCACTTCACCGCCGTCGGCGTTGAAAATGCGGTAGCGAAAGTCGGTGTCGGGCCGGGTGGGGTGTTCCACCAGCAGAATCTGGTCGCACCCCACGCCGAAATGGCGGTCGGCAATCAGCGCCAGCTGGACGGGGCTGAGATCGATGTTCTGATTAATGCCGTCGAACACGACAAAATCGTTGCCTAGTCCGTGCATTTTGGTGAAATTGAGCTTCATTACAGACAATATCCTGCGTAATCGCGGTAGATGCACCGATCCATGACCACCCACATACCGGCTTCGCGCGCACGTAACGCCGCTTCCGGGGCGTGGATGCCCTCCTGGATCCATATAGCGGGTAATTGTAGTTGAAGGCACTCCTCGACGATAGCGGGGATGTGCTCGGCGGCGCGAAACACGTTGACCAGGTCGATTTTGTCCGGCACGTCACTCAGGCGGGCGTAGGCTTTTTCGCCCAGCACCTCGCTCACCAGCGGGCGTACCGGAATAATGCGGTAGCCGAAGCGCTGCATGGCCTGCGAAACCCCAAAACTGGGACGGCCCGGTTTGGGTGACAGGCCGACTACGGCGATGGTGCGAACGGTTTTGAGGTGCTGGCAGATTTCTGTCATGCCGGGATTGGCGAATTCAGTCATAGAAACGCGGTTCTCCTTCCGGCCGGGTTTTGAAGCGTTTGTGCAGCCAGTAATACTGCTCGGGCATGGTGCGCGCCTGCTGTTCGATAAAATCGTTCTGCCGCCGCGTGTCGGCTTCGATATCGCCGCTTGGATAATTGTCCCAGGCCGGCAGCAGCGTCACGTTGTAGCGCCCGCCGGGCAGTTGGCGGGTGACACAGGGCACCACCGCGGCGCCGGCCAGTTTGGCCAGGCGCGACAGGCCGGTGATGGTGGCGGCGGGCACACCGAAGAACGGCACGAAAATGGCGTCGCGCGGGCCGTAATCCAGATCTGGCAGGTAATAAAACGGCACGCCGGACTTGAGTGCCTTGACGATGCCGCGCAGCCCGTCGAGGCGCGAGATCAGCAGCGGCGCGTTAAAGCGGCTGCGGCCCTTGAGCAGCACGGCGTCAAATGTCTCGTTTTTCTGCTCGGCATAGACCGAGGCCAGATGACGCTCCAGGGTCAGGCGGCTCCAGGCTACGTCCAGCCCGAGAAAGTGCGGCGCGAGGATAATGACCGGGCGGTCGGTGGGAATGTGCTCCAGTCCGCTGACTGTAACGTACTTTTTCAGGCGGGCCGGGCTGCTCCACCACAGGATGCCGCGCTCCATGAGCGAACGGCCAAAGGCGCGAAAGTGAGCGCGTACCAGCTTTTCTCGCGTCGTGTCGTCGAGTTCCGGAAAGCAGCGGCGCAGGTTGATGCGGGCGACCCGGCGGCGTTCTTTGCCCAGCCAGTAAAACACCATGCCTAAACCATGACCAATAGCGGCGACCAGACGCCAGGGCAGGAATTGCACCAGCCACATGAAAAACAGCCCGATCCGGATCAGCATGCCGGGGCCTCCGGCGCGCCGCGTGGACGTTTGTAGCGGTTGTAGCTCCACAGATACTGTTGCGGCAGCTGACGTACCAGCTGTTCCACGGCCTGGTTGATCAGGCGCGTGCCTTGCACGATATCGGCCGGCAAGGTCTGCTGCAGCGGCTGGATCACCAGGCGGTAGCCGCGTCCCAGCGACAGTCGCTCGCCATACACCATCAGTACCGTGGCGCCGCTTTTGCTCGCCAGTTTGGCAGCCAGCGTCATGCTGTAAGCCGGGCGACCAAAAAACGGCACCCACGTCCCTTCGCCCGCACCCGGCACCTGGTCGGGCAGGATGCCGATGGCTTCCTTGCGCTTGAGCGCCTGCAACAGCTGTTTAACGCCGTGGGCGTTGGCCGGCGCCAGGGTGATGTTGTCGCGTTGCCGTCCCTGCGTCAGCAGCGGCGCCAGCCAGGCCAGTTTGGGCGGGCGGAACAGCACGGTGATGGGGTGGCGCAAGGCGTAATAGTGACTGGTGATTTCAAAGCAGCCCAGGTGCGGGGTCAGAAAAATAATGCCTGTGCCGGCGCGCTGTGCCTGCTCGATCAGCTCCCAGCCCTGCACATCCTTCACCAGCCGGGCGGTGCGGGCGTGCGGGCGCAGCCACAGGGCAGGCAGTTCGGCCAGCGCTTTGCCCATTTCGGCGGCATTTTGCAGCGGGCGGACGGCAAGCCCGCTCTGGGCGGCGAAAGAATGGATGCGCTGGCGCAGTCGTGGGGAAAACAGATACATCGCCCAGCCCAGCAGCGTGCCCAGCAGGTGCAGCAGCGGAAGCGGTAAGAGCGCGACGAGGCGGAACAGGGTAAGCAAGGCAGGTCTGGGCTGGGTCTGGTCTGTGGCGGATGTGCTGATGGTATCAAAAATCGGCTGTGCCTGCAGGTTGCGCAGTTGTGGCCGGACTGCTAGTTTGAATATTCCAGTTTCTTCTGATGTATAATGGGTGAAGTCGAGGGGCGTTGCGACGGTTATCTGACCGCCAGGCTCGACCAGAGAAATAACGACGCTCACCTGTTAACCCCGTGCCGGACACGGGATGGACGGGTGAGGCGCAATCCTGCTACACCACACATCCCCCGCCCCGGCCACTGCTTTTGGAGTGGTTTATGGCTGAATACCTGTTTAGTTCCGAATCTGTTTCCGAAGGGCATCCCGACAAGGTTGCCGATCAGATTTCCGATGCCGTGCTGGATGCAATCCTGGAACAGGATCCGAAAGGCCGCGTGGCCTGTGAAACCATGGTCACCACCGGTCTGGTGGTGATCTCCGGTGAAATTACCACCAACGCGCAAGTCAATTACATGGACATCGCCCGTCAGACCGTGAAGCGCATCGGTTACGACGATTCTGAAATTGGTTTTGACTACAAGTCCTGCGGTATCCTGACCGCACTGAACCGCCAGTCGGCCGATATCGCCCAGGGCGTGAACGAGGGTCAGGGCATGGACCTGGACCAGGGGGCCGGCGACCAGGGGCTGATGTTCGGTTACGCCTGCAACGAGACCCCGTCGCTGATGCCGCTGCCGATTTACTACGCGCACCGCATCATGGAGCGTCAGGCCCAGCTGCGTAAGGATGGCCGCCTGCCGTGGCTGCGTCCGGACGCTAAATCCCAGCTGACCGTGAAATACGTCGACGGCAAGCCGGTGGCGATTGACACCGTGGTGGTGTCCACCCAGCACAGCCCGGACATCGAACATGCCCAGCTCTCCGAAGCCGTGATCGAAGAAGTGATCAAGCCGGTGCTGCCGCCGGAACTGATGCACGGCAATGTGCGCTTCCTCATCAACCCGACCGGCCGTTTTGTGATTGGCGGCCCCAACGGCGACTGCGGTTTGACCGGCCGCAAGATCATCGTGGACAGCTACGGCGGTGCCGCGCACCACGGCGGCGGCGCATTCTCCGGCAAGGATCCGTCCAAGGTGGATCGTTCTGCCGCCTACGCCGGCCGTTATGTGGCCAAGAACATCGTGGCTGCCGGCCTGGCCGATCGTTGTGAAGTACAGGTGGCTTATGCCATCGGCGTGGCCCGTCCGGTTTCGCTGATGGTCAATACCTTCGGCACCGGCAAGGTGAGCGACGAGAAGATTGTGGCCCTGATCGAAAAACACTTCGATCTGCGTCCGAAAGGCATTATCCAGTCGCTTAACCTGCTGCGCCCGATTTACTTCAAGACCGCCGCTTACGGCCACTTCGGCCGCGAAGAGCCGGAATTCACCTGGGAAGCCACTGACAAAGCCGCCGCACTGAAAGCCGACGCAGGCCTGTAAGTCGCCGCATTACACACCTACCGACAGGCTGTCAGTAAACAGCCTGTATTTTGGAGAAAAGAACATGAGCTTTACCGATTATAAAGTGGCCGATATGGCCCTGGCCGACTGGGGCCGCAAGGAAATCCGCATTGCCGAAACTGAAATGCCGGGCCTGATGGCGATCCGCGAGGAGTATTCCAAGAGCCAGCCGCTCAAGGGCGCGCGCATCACCGGTTCGCTGCACATGACCATTCAGACCGCCGTGCTGATCGAAACCCTGACTGCACTGGGCGCCGAAGTGCGCTGGGCGTCCTGCAACATCTTCTCCACCCAGGACCATGCTGCTGCGGCCATCGCGGCGGACGGTATCCCGGTGTACGCAGTGAAGGGCGAAACCCTGACCGAGTACTGGGATTACACCCACAAGATTTTCGAATGGCCGGACGGTGGTTATTCCAACATGATCCTGGACGACGGCGGCGATGCTACCCTGCTGCTGCACCTGGGCGCACGCGCCGAAAAGGACGCCTCTGTCATTTCCAAGCCGACCAGCGAAGAAGAGACCGTGCTGTTTGCCGCCATCAAGGCCAAACTGGCGACCGACCCGACCTGGTATTCCACCCGTCTGGCGCAAATCAAGGGCGTGACCGAAGAAACCACCACCGGCGTGCACCGTCTGTACCAGATGCACGAGCGCGGCGAACTGAAGTTCCCGGGCATCAACGTCAACGACTCGGTAACCAAGTCCAAGTTCGACAACCTGTACGGCTGCCGCGAATCGCTGGTAGACGGTATCAAACGTGCCACCGACGTGATGGTGGCGGGCAAGATCGCCGTGGTGTGCGGCTACGGTGACGTGGGCAAGGGCTCTGCCCAGGCGCTGCGTGCCCTGTCCGCCCAGGTGTGGGTGACCGAAGTAGACCCGATCTGCGCCCTGCAGGCCGCCATGGAAGGCTATCGCGTGGTGACTATGGAATACGCAGCCGACAAGGCCGATATTTTCGTCACTGCAACCGGTAACTACCACGTCATTACCCACGACCACATGGTGAAGATGAAAGACCAGGCCATCGTTTGCAACATCGGTCACTTCGACAACGAAATCGACGTGGCTTCGGTGGAGAAATACCAGTGGGAAGAGATCAAGCCGCAGGTTGACCACATCATTTTTCCGGACGGCAAGCGCATCATTCTGCTGGCCAAGGGTCGCCTGGTGAACCTGGGTTGTGCCACCGGCCATCCGTCCTACGTGATGTCCAGCTCCTTTGCCAACCAGACCATTGCCCAGATCGAGCTGTTCCAGCACACCGACAAGTACCCGGTGGGCGTGTACACGCTGCCGAAGCACCTGGACGAAAAAGTGGCGCGTCTGCAGTTGAAGAAGCTGAATGCTCAACTGACCGAACTGACCCCGGCCCAGGCAGCCTATATCGGCGTGCCGGTCGAAGGCCCGTACAAGGCAGAGCACTACCGCTACTAAT
>JAJZTZ010000088.1 GCA_021847305.1 Pseudomonadota bacterium
AGGATGGCTTGCTTAATTGCGTATAGAACTGGGGTGCTTCGACCGAGGCAAACGCACCGAGCGCGGCAGCCACGGAAACAACGAGTAACCAGCCAAGCAGGCCGAACAATTGTGCTGAAAAAGAGCGTTGCGTCATACGCCGCTCGAACTGCAATAAATGGCAAACAGCTTATTCAACATTCTTCAGTACCTCGGCCATAAGTTGGGCAACTGCTGCTTCAGCCGCGTTGCCGGAAGCGCCCAGATGGGCCATGACGTTGCGCTGATCGGCTGGCGGGCGATTCTGGCTGAGTTTGAATTTTGCCTGAATTTGCGTCACTTCGATGGCACAGCCGACGATCATGCCAAGCAGCTGCGCACGGCGTGCTTCGTCTTGCTCCGGCTGCCACAGGCTTGGCTGGTGCGCTTCATGAATCTGGGTGAGTCGCTTTAGCAGCGTCTCAAGTTCCTGCCCGCTTTCAATCAGTCGCGCCTTGCCGCGCAGGTGCACAACGGCATAATTCCAGGTTGGCACACCCGTTGATGCATACCAGGTCGGCGAAACATAGGCGTGGGGCCCCTGAAATACCACCAGAACTTCGCTACCGGCGGAAAGGTGCTGCCATTGCTCATTTGCCCGTGCCATGTGTGCCAGCAACGTACCCTTGGGTCCCGCTGCCTGGTCAAAAAGAAATGGCAGGTGACTTGCAAACGGCAGACCGCTTGGGGCTGTTACCAGCATGCCCAGAGAATGGTCGGCGATCAATGCCGCAATGCGGTCTGGGCTGGTTTCGCTGAAGTGTTCGGGGAGGTACATGGGGCTGAAAAAATAACGATCCGCGTGAATGGGCTGTCGGCTGCGATCGGTGTGCCCTACTCGCCGGTTTCATGGTAATGCAGGGTAAGTGGTTTGAATTTTGAGTAGAGCCACAATCCGGCAGCAATGAAAAGTCCAAAGAGGCCGGAAATTAACAGGGCGGTGAAAGCGCCGATAAAGGGGGCAGCGATCAAACCGTGAACACCGGTTAAAGGCTGATTGTTCCAGGTGACGCTTGAGGCGCCAAACAGACTCAGGATGCCCATAAGAACGGAAAAGGGGATAAGTGAGAAGAATCCCCCGATCAGCATGATCTTGAACACGGTCCCGGTGCTGAGCCGTTTGATTTCTAATGTACGTGACACGCTGACTGCCTCCTGATGGTTGTATTGCACCCAGTTATCTTGACGTTAGCCTATTATGCCATATAAATATAGATGGCTTGCCAAGTTTCAGATTGGGCAGACCATCTCGCCCAGTTTGGCAGTGAGTTTGAGGTTTTCGCGGTAGTCGACCGGGCAGTCAATGATGCTGACCGTGTTGTCCTGCAAAGCTTTTTCCAGAGTAGGCAGCAGGTCCGCGGCGCGGTCGATGCGGTAGCCCTTGGCACCGAAAGACTCGGCATATTTGACGAAATCAGGGTTGCCGAAACGCACGTGGGAGGTGCGCTGAAAATGCACTTGCTGCTTCCATTCAATGAGACCGTAGCCGCCGTCGTTCCAGATGAGGATGACAAAGGGGGTCTGGCAGCGCAGTGCGGTCTCGATTTCCTGTGAATTCATCATGAAGCCGGCATCGCCGGTGACGGCGACGATCTTTTTGTCCGGGTAGCACAGTTTGGCCGCCAGTGCGCCGGGTACGGCAATACCCATGCTGGCGAAGCCGTTGGAAATGATACAGGTGTTGGGGCGGGTACACGGGTACATGCGCGCCATCCACAGTTTGTGTGCGCCCACATCGCAGACGACGATATCGTCATCGCCCATGGCCTTGCGCAGATCGGCGATGATGCGTTGCGGCTTGAGTGGAAAGCCCGGGTCGTCGTCTTCCAGATGCAGCTCGCGAAAAATGGCGTTGCGCAGGCCGGTGTGCGGCGTGTCGTGGTGGGTGCGGGCCATGCCGGCGAGTTGTTCCAGGGCGATTTTGAAGTCCCCCACGACGCTGCAGCTGATGGCATAGTGCGTGTCGACCTCGGCCGGCTGGGTGTCGATGTGGATGATTTTACGGTTTTTGTCGCGGTGCCACAGGTGCGGGTGGTATTCCACCAGGTCGTAGCCGACGCAGATGATGACGTCGGCGCGTTCAAAGCCGCAGGAGATGTAGTCGTGCGCCTGCAGGCCGACTGTGCCGAGCGTGAGCGGGTGACCGGCAGGAATGGCACCTTTGGCCATGAAGGTAGTGGCAACCGGGATGTTGAGCTTTTCCGCACACTGCATCAGGGCATCGCACTGACCGGCGCGGACAATGCCGTTGCCCACCAGTATGA
The DNA here is from genome assembly GCA_021847305.1 of Pseudomonadota bacterium. GTDB lineage: Bacteria > Pseudomonadota > Gammaproteobacteria > Burkholderiales > JAJZQI01 > JAJZQI01. The sequence continues at coordinate 2,283 of JAJZTZ010000088.1, forward strand.
GCGGAAAATGGGCCTGATCCAGGATGCTGGCGGCCAGCTCCAGTTGGGCATGCGACGGGTATGGAATGACCGGCGCGGTTACCGGCAACGGTTCGCCATTGATTTCAATGGCGGCCATGTTTTCGGGAAATTCGATAAAGGTGGCACCGGGCTTTTCTTCCTTGGCGACCTTGAATGCCTTGCGCACGACTTCTGGCACGATTTCCGGGTTGAGGATCAGGGTGGAGAATTTGGTAATGGGTGCAAACAGGGCCGCCAGATCCAGTACCTGATGCGATTCCTTATGCAGCCGGTTGGTGGCGGCCTGACCGGCAATCGCTACCAGCGGGGCATGGTCCATGTTGGCATCTGCCACCCCGGTGACCAGATTGGTGGCACCAGGCCCCAGGGTTGCCATGCATACGCCGGGGCGGCCGGTGAGCCGGCCATACACGTCGGCCATGAAAGCGGCGCCCTGCTCGTGTCGTGTGGTGATAAAGCTGATGGGCGAATCCAGCAGTGCATCCATGAGACAAAGATTTTCTTCGCCGGGGATGCCGAAAATGAAACGCACGCCTTCGGCTTCAAGGCATTTGACCAGGAGTTCGGCGGCAGTCATGGGGCACCTCTGTCAGCGGAGCGTGTAATTGTATCGGGCGCACTGCACCCCTCTTGGTATTTTATATGCTTTTAGAATTGTGTATGGCAGGCGAAAAAAAAGCCCCGAAATTCGGGGCTATCAGTGAACAGAAACAAGCATCACACTTGCAGGACGGAATATAACACAGGGGTTGGTATTTTGCTACCAAATTGTGTGTGCAGAATGTGATGCTGTGGTGAATCCGCTTCACTTTCACTCTTTTCGTACCAGCCCCTGTTTCAGAGCCAGTGTGGCTACCTGCACGCGATTGGACAGGCCGAGTTTTTCCAGCACGCTGCGCAGGTGGTTGCGCACAGTGTTTTCCGACAGATTAAGTTCATCACCGATGGCGCGGTTGGACATGCCGCGCGCCACGTAGGTGACAATTTCCAGCTCGCGCGGCGACAGGCGGTCGAACACGCCGTGGTGTAGTTCGCCCTTGGCCATTTTCTGCATGATGTGACCGGGGAACATGCTGGAGCCCTGGTGTACGGCGGTGATGGCCTGCATGATGTGTTCCGCTTCGCTGGTCTTGAGCACGTAGCCGTCCACGCCAATTTCAATGGCGTCGCGGATTTCATAGTCCTCTTCCGCAATGGTCAGCATGATGATCTTGATGCCGCTCGACTTAAGATCGGGCACCAGTTCGAGACCGTCTTCGTCCTTCAGGGAACGGTCGAGCAGTGCCACGTCGGCTTTGTTGCCGGCAGCCAGCCAGTCGCGGGTGGAGGCAACGTCGGCAAATTCGGCCGTTACATGGATATTGGGCTTGACCGACAGCACATGAATCAGGCCCTTGCGGAACAGCGGGTGATCGTCGATCAGGATAACGGAGATACGGTCAGCGGCGCTCATGATGATGTCTTTATCAGATTTCTCGGCTTGTGCGGTGCACGGGAAAACAATGCATCGTACAGGACGTTGGGCAACAGTTTCAGGATAGACGAAACAATACCCATCTGCCACGGGATTGTAACGTAGCTTTTTTGCTTGTGCAGGGCTTTCTTAATGCGGGCGGCGGCTTTCTCGACTGAAAGCAGGAATGGCATGGGGAAACGGTTGACTGCTGTCATCGGAGTTTCGATATAGCCGGGCGCGACGGTGCAGACCCGCACGCCGCTGCGGCGCAGTTCGACCCGCAAACTTTCCAGATAGCGAGTGACGGCGGCTTTGGAGGCGGAGTAGGCGCCCGAGCCGGGCAGTCCGCGGATGCCGGCGACGCTGCTGATGCCGGCCAGCGTACCGCTGCCGCGGTCTTTCATGGCGTGGACGAAAGGCTGCAGGGTGTGCACTACGCCCATTACATTGGTGTCGAACACACGGGCAAAAACCGGAATGTCCTCGCTGATTTCCGTCAGGGTACCGACGCTGATGCCGGCATTGGCGATGACCAGATCAGGGGTGCCAAAGGCTTGCATGAAATCGTCCGCGGCCTGGCGCACGGCGAGCGCGTCGGTTACGTCAGCCGCATAGATCTTGTGGGGCACGTTCAGGCTCGCTGCCAGGGCCTTGAGCCGGGCACTGTCGCGTCCGAGCAAACCCAGGGTGGCGCCTTCCGCGGCGTAGCAGCGGGCCAGTTGCGCCCCCAGCCCGCTGGAGGCGCCGGTAATAAAGACGCGCATGCTACTTCTTGTTTTGCTGGGCGCGGTCCTGCCGTGCCTTGGCGATCAGCTTGTCGAGCACGCCGATCAGCTGCGGGTGGCCGCCGGCCATGCTGCTGGAGGTGAGATAGTGGCCGTCAACGACGACGGTGGGCACGCCGGTGACCTGGTAGTCGACAATCTGCTGGCGGGCACGGTTGACTTCAGTCTGGACGGTAAAGGAGTGATAGGTGGCGAGGAATTTTTTGCGGTCCACACCATGGCTGGCAACCCAGTCGCCCAGTTCCTTGTCGTTGGTCAGATTCAGGCCGTCGACATGGATGGCATTGAAGAAGTCGCTATGCAGCTTGTTCAGTAGCCCCATGGCTTTGAAGGTGAAGAAGACCGCGCCATAGGGTGCCCAGTTGTCGCGGAAAACCGCCGGAATACGGCGGAATTCGACGTCGGCCGGCAGCTTGGCAACCCACGGATTGAGGTAGGGCTCCAGATCGAAACAGTGCGGGCAGCCGTAATAGAAGAACTCCAGCACCTCGATTTTCTTGCCGGTCTCGGTCGGCATGGCCGGGTCGAGCGTGCGGAAGGTGCTGTCGTCGGCTTGCGCGGTGACGCTCATGAAACCCAGGCAGGCCAGAAATAAACCGATAACTCCCCATTTTTTCATTTTTGGTGCTCCTCTGTGTGGACCGGTCAGGGTTTGGCTTCGCTGACCTTGATGATACTGGTTTCGATACCCTGCTGCTGCAGGTTGGCGCGTACCTGGCTCAGATCGTCGAGCGACTTGTACGGACCAATTCGTACACGGTGCCAGATTCCCTTGTCACCGACCTGGGCCGTCTGAATGATGGCCTCTACCCCCAATAACGCCAGTTTGGCTTTCAGGTTGTCAGCCTGGTTCTCATCCTGATAGGCGCCGGCTTGCAGGAAATAGGTATTCTTGCTGCTGGCCGCGGCGGCCGTGGCGCTGGCGGCTTTGGCAGAAGCCTTTTCATCGAGGGTTTCCTCGCTGCCCGGCAGAATGGTGTAAAAGTCGAATTTCGGCTTGTCCGCCTGGGTGGCCGAGGCCTGCGCGGCAGAGGCGGCCTGGCTCTGGTCTTCGTGACGTTTGGATACGTCGACGAAGGGGCTGGGCGCGCCCTTGAGATAGACTGCCACGCCGACGGAAATGCCCAGGCCGAGAATCAGGCCGATGACGATACCGGTGAGCAGCGGACGGCCGCTCCCAGATCCGCCGCCGGATTTACGGGTGGACGAGGAATTTTTGTAATCGCGTGCCATGTATCAGTCTCACATTTTTTCCGGAGCGGAAACACCGAGCAGTGCCAGCCCGTTGCGCAGCGTCTGGCGAATGGCCGCGACCAGCGTCAGGCGTGCCAGCTTGATGTTTTCTTCGGGTACGAGGAAGTGGGTGGCGTTGTAATAGCTGTGCAGGTCGGCGGCGAGATCGCGCAGGTAATAGGCGATCATGTGCGGCGCATAGTCGCGCGCGGCGGCCTGGACGATTTCCGGGAATTCCGCCAGGCGTTGCAGCACCTGCTGTTCCTGGGGCGATGTGAGCGGACTCAGGTCGGTGCCCTGGAGCTCGCTGACATCCCCGCCCCACTGCGCCAGTACGCTGCACAGGCGGGCGTGCGCATACTGGATGTAATACACCGGGTTGTCGTTGCTCTGGCTCTTGGCCAGGTCGAGGTCGAAATCCAGATGCTGTTCGCTCTTGCGCAGCACGTAGAAGAAGCGTGCGGCATCGTTACCTACTTCTTGGCGCAGTTCGCGCAGGGTGACGAAGGAGCCGGAGCGGGTGGACATGGAGACTTTGACGTCACCGCGGTAGAGTACAGCAAACTGTACCAGGCTCACTTCCAGCTGTTCCGGGTTGAGTCCAAGGGCCTGGATGGCGCCTTTGACGCGCGGAATGTAGCCGTGGTGGTCGGCGCCCCAGACGTCGATGATGCGGTCGAAGCCGCGCTCGTATTTGTTCAGATGGTAGGCGATGTCAGAAGCAAAGTAGGTGTAAGCGCCGTTTTCCCGCTGTACCACGCGATCCTTTTCGTCGCCGAAGGCGGTGGAGCGGAACCACTTGGCTCCGTCCTGCTCGTAAATGTGGCCGCGCTGCTCCAGCTCGGCAACAGCGCGCTCCACATGGTCGCCGTCGAACAGTGATTTTTCCGAAAACCAGGTGTCGAATTCGACGCCGAATTCCATCAGGTCATTGCGGCCGTCCCCCAGTTGTTCGGTCAGCGCGTGGCCGTGGATGTAGGCGTAATCGGCGCCGAGCAGTTGCTTGGCATTGGCAATAAGGGCGTCGAGGTGGCCTTCTGCATCCGTTTCCGCATCCGGCACACCCTGCATGACGGTCCAGGGTTGATGCACATAACGGTCGCCGTGTGCCTGCATGACCTGTTGCGCCATGTCGCGCACATAGCTGCCCTGGTAGGCATTGCCGGGGAAGGGAATGTTGATGCCGTTCAGTTCCAGATAGCGCAGCCAGGTGGACAGGGCAAGAATGTCCATTTGCCGGCCGGCGTCGTTGACGTAGTATTCGCGATGAACGTCGTAACCTGCTGCTGCGAGAATGTTTGCCAGACTGGCGCCGTAGGCGGCACCGCGCCCGTGGCCGACATGCAGGGGGCCGGTAGGGTTGGCGGAAACGAACTCGACCTGGACCTTTTTCTTCTCGCCCCAGTTGCCGCGGCCCCACTGTGTGCCTGCAGCGAGAATGCGATTGACGACTTCGAAGCGGGTCGCACTGGAGAGGAAGAAGTTGATGAAACCGGCGCCGGCGATTTCTACCTTGCTGACGCGATCCGAGGCCGGCAGCGCGGCAACCAGTTGGCTGGCGATTTCACGCGGATTGCGGCGCAGCGCTTTGGACAGTTGCAGCGCCAGGTTGCTGGCAAAGTCGCCGTGTTCGGACTGTTTCGGGCGATCCAGAACTATGTTCGGGCAGGCCTGGTCGGGTGCAATGGAAGCAAGTGCTGCTTGCAGCAGGGTGCTCAGGTGGGTCTGGATGTCCTGTTCGGCGTTCATGCGTAACTACTTATTAAGTTCAATAAAATCAGCAATTATACCGCAGCGCGTGGTTCGATGGGGCGGCCGGATCAGCGGCGCCGCTGATAGCGACCGCCGCCTAGCGGGCTGACCCAACCTTCCAGTTCCCAGCTTAACAGCATCCCGCTCAGGCGGGAGGTTTCTTCGCCGCTGATCTGCTGCAATGAATCCAGAGTGAAAGGATCAAAACCGCAGCGTTGCAGCAGGCGGGGTGCATCGTCGCTCTCGGGCGATGGAGTAAAAGGGACCGACGGCTCGAGATTTAGTTCCTCGAGCACATCCTGCGCCGACTCAACCAGCTTGGCGCCGTTCTTGATCAACGCATGACAGCCGCGCGACAGCGGCGAGTGGATCGAGCCGGGGATGGCAAACACCTCGCGCCCCTGCTCCGCCGCTTCGCGGGCGGTGATCAGGGAGCCGCTTTCCAGTGCCGCTTCTACAACCAGGACGCCTTGCGACAGGCCGCTGATAAGCCGGTTGCGTTTCGGAAACAGGCCACCACGCACGGGGGTGCCGAGCGGATTTTCCGACAGGATCAGACCGTCCTGGGCCAGTTGGTGCGCCAGCTCGCGATTGCGGGCAGGATAAACGCGGTCGAGACCGGTGCCGACAACGGCAATGCTCGAGCCCTGCCCGCGCAGCCCGCCGCGATGGGCTGCGGCATCGATGCCCAGTGCCAGGCCGCTGACGATGGTCAGGCCTTCCTGACTGAGCGCCGCGGCAAAGGCTTCTGCCGTCTCTTCGCCGCCGGCTGTGGCATTGCGGCTGCCGACAATGCCGAGCGACGGACGGTTGGCAAGTTCCAGGCGCCCTTTGGCATACAGCAGAAACGGCGGGTCATGGATATCCAGCAGGGCTTGCGGGTAGTCAAAGTCGGCCCAGGTGAGGATGTGGTTGTTCGGGTCTTCTTCCAGCCAGCGCATGACCGGCTCTGCCGCGGCTTTATCAATGCCGCTGGCGATGCGTTGTGCCAGTGGCGGCGGCAGGACTTTTTCCAGCTGCGTGCTGCTGGCGGAATAAATGGAGGGCGGTGAGCCGAAGGTATTGAGCAGGTGGCGTAACCGCTCCGGCCCCAGCCCCGAAATCAGGGCCAGGTCAATCCAGAACGGCAGGTCCGTTTCAGCCGGATGCATGCGGGCGAGCCGGATCAGGGGTTGTGGAAGCTGTCCCCTACGGACATGGCGCGGGTCGCGTTCAACACCAGAGCATAGGACACCTTGTTGAAGACGCGGAAGACCATGGCCAGACCGGAACGCTCTTCCGGGGTGGTCAGGTTGCCGACTTTCTGGCCCTGGCGATAGATGGCTACTACCGTACCCTTATCCACGCCTTCGTCACTGCCGCGGTTCAGGGTGATGATGTTGTATTGGCCGATGTCCGACACGCTGCCATAGACGGAAACGATTTTGCCATTGAGTTCGTCGGCCGGCGCGTGGGGAACATAGCCGAAGGTCGACAGATCATGTACGGCGGGCATGAGATGGTCGCCCTTGTTGATTTCCAGTTTGACGCTGGTAATCTCAATGCTGGCCGGATTGCCGTAACGGGTGACCCGGGCGTCGCCCAGGTAGACCGCTTCGTAACCCAGTGACTTACCGGTTTCCGGGTCGATCAGATTTTTGCCCTGGCGGTAAACCTGCCATTCGGTCGGGCTGCCTTCGGGAATGTCGTCAACATAAGCGTTATCACCATTGCCGAGAATGACGTGTTTTTCATCGGTGGCGACAATCACCGGGTTTTTGTTCAG
>JAJZTZ010000089.1 GCA_021847305.1 Pseudomonadota bacterium
GGCAATCAGGGCGCTGTAGCCGGCCGCCAGCGCCACGCCGGTAAGCAGCAGGCGCTCGGCGCGAAAGCCGCGCACCGACAGCGACAGCATGAAAGTCAGCGCCAGCGCCAGCAGCGCACCCGCTGCTCCGGCCCACCAGGCCGAGCTCCAGCCCACGCCCAGCAGCACGGCAATAAACACAGCCACCGAAGCGCCGCCGGACACACCCAGCATGTAAGGCTCGGCCAAGGGATTGCGCAGCAGCAGTTGCAGCAGCGCGCCAGACAGCGCCAGCAAACCGCCGCAGGCGAAGGCACCGAAGGTGCGCGGTGCGCGCAGTCCCCAGTAAAGCTGCAGGGCGTCGAGCGAGAATCCGCCGCTGCCCCACAGCAGCCCCAGGGCCAGGCTCAACAGAGCGGCCAGCCCCAGCGGCAAAAAGACGCGCAACATGGGCGACGGATCAGCCGCGCAGGCTCATGACCGGCCAGCCGGCCTGTCTGGCGTGATTTTCCAGCGTAGGATCGGGATCAACCGCCACAGGATTGTTGACGATGGAAAGCAGCGGCAGATCGTTGAGGGAATCGCTGTAGAACCAGCTTTCGCTCACCTTGTCCCAACCGCTGCCGATTTCTTCCAGCCACTGCTTCAGCCGCTCCACCTTGCCCTCGCGGAAGCTGGGAATGCCGCTCACGCCGCCGGTAAATTCGCCGTCCTTGTGCGCCGGCTCGGTGGCAATCAGGTGCTGGATACCGAATTCCTGGGCAATCGGCCGGGTCACAAAGGAATTGGTCGCAGTCACAATCGCCACCAGATCGGCCTGCTCCAGATGGTGCGCCACCAGTTCACGCGCCTTGGGCAGAATGATCGGGCGGATTTTCTTTTCCATGAAATCGGCGTGCCAGGTATCCAGCTGCCAGCGCGGATGGCGCGACAGCGGTTTGAGCTGGAATTCGAGAAATTCGTGGATATCCAGCGTGCCATTTTTGTAGTCGCTGTAAAACTTCTCGTTGCGTGCTTCGTACACTTCGCGGTCCAGCACGCCCTGTTCGATCAGGTATTGCGCCCAGGAAAAATCGCTGTCGCCGGCGAGCAGGGTGTTGTCGAGATCAAAAAGTGCCAAACGCATGATAAACCTTTACGTGGGGATCGTTGAATGCGCCCAAGTATAGCGCATGGCGTATTGCAGAACCATGCAGGGCGGGTCTTCAATTACTGCCGGCGGTCCGATTTTGCAGCCAGCCGGTCAGGCGCTGCAGCAGTTGCCCGGCCAGTCGCTCCAGCTCCCGCACATCCGGCGCCGCATCGGGCGCCGCGCCGATCCCCCAGACGGTCAGATTCGCCGGCAGCATGGCGAGTTGCCGCCCCAGCGCCAGCGTTTCAGCCACACCGAAGGCGTGGCTGGAAACGCCACCGGCATTGTCCAGCAAATCGTCTATCGCCAGTACCCGCAGGGTACCCGGCGGCTCACCCAGCAGCGCATCAACCAGCAGCACCCGATCAAAGCCGCGCATCGCCTCCAGCAGCAGCGGACCGGGCCGGTCAAGCAGCTTGAATGTCACCTCCGGCTGGTTGGCAAAGCGCAGTTTTAACTGCTCGACCAGCTGCAGTCCCAGGCTGTCGCCGGCAAACGGCGAACCGATGCCGATCACCGCGATCATGTGCGCCTGACCTTGAGGCGCAGGAAATGCGTGGCGCAGGAAATGCACGGGTCGTAATTGCGAATCACCTGCTCGCAACGGGCACGCAGCGCCTCGTCCGGACGCTCCAGGCCATAGGCCAGCAGCGCGGCGTGCAGATCCTGCTCGATGCGCGCCTGGTTCTGGCTGGTGGGCGGCACGATGGTAGCCGCGCGGATATCACCCGCCGCATCGAAAGCATAACGGTGCCAGAGAATGCCGCGCGGCGCCTCGGTGCAGCCGTAGCCGGTGGCGGCTTGCGGCTGCACCTCGACGGCCGGCGCAGCGGGCACGGCATAGCCCTGCAACAGCCGCACCGCGTCGGACAGCACCACATGAATCTCCACCGCCCGCGCCAGCAGGGAATGAAACATATTGCGGCTGGGAAAGCGCACACCGGTCTGCTGCAGCAGCTCCGCCGTTCTTTCCGGCAGGCGGTCGAGATTCAGATTCAGCCGCGCCAGCGGCCCGACCAGATAAGGCTGGCCGTGCAGATGAGAATGCAGCGCGGTCGAATGCGGCACATGGCTTTCGGCAAAATGCGCGGCGTAGTCTTCAATGACGATATCCAGCCCGGTGCTGGAAACAATGCGTCCGCCGTTCATCGGGTATTCGTCGGCGTGGCGCAGGCAGACGCTGGTGAAGTCCTGTTCGTCGTCCGGCATGGGCAGCGTGGCCACCCAACGCAGCAGCGCCTCGGCCTGCGGCAGGGCGGCGGCGCAGTCGGCCGCCAGTTGTGCCGCATCCGTCGCCGACGGGGCGTGATAAAAGCCACCCGGCCGCACCCCCACCGGGTGCACCGAACGGCCGCCGAGAAAGGCAATAATGCGGTTGCCCAGCGCTTGCAGCTGCAGGCCGCGCCGCACTTCGTCGGGATAAACCGCAGCCATGGCAATGGCGTTGTCAAAGCCGAGAAAATCCGGCAAGGCGAGCATGTGAATGTGCAGCGCATGCGACTCCAGCCACTCGCCGCAATAAAGCAGCCGGCGCATTGCCTGCACCCACGGCGACGGCTGCGCGGCAAAGGCCTGCTCGATCGCCTGCACCGCGCTCATCTGATAGGCCACCGGGCAAATGCCGCAAATGCGCGCGACGATATCCACCAGCTCGGCATAACCGCGTCCTTCGAGGAATTTTTCAAAGAATCGCGGCGGCTCGTAAATACGCAGTTGCAGGCAGCTGATGACACCGTTGGCGATCTCCAGCTCCAGCGCGCCCTCGCCCTCCACCCGCGTGAGCACGGGCACGTGAATCCGGCTGGTTTTTCCGCCCGGCTCAGCCATTGTCTTCTCCCGCCTGACGGTATTCCGGCGCGCCGCTGTTAATCAGCCAGAAGCGCCGCTGCACCTCTGTGCCCGTGTAGCCGATACCATGCAGGCGATTGGACAAACCGGCGGTATTGCTGTTTTCCGCCGGACCGTAGCAGGCATAGCAGCCGCGTCCCATGTGCGGGCAAATGGCGCCGCAGCCGCCCTTGGTCACCGGCCCCATGCAGGCTTCGCCGCGGCTGACCATCACGCACACGGCATTGCGCCGCTTGCACTCCATGCACACTTTTTCCTGCGGCAGGCGCGGCTGCACGCCAAACAGCAGGTCACGCACCACCGCCAGCACCTGTTTGCCATTCACCGGGCAGCCCCAGATCTCCAGGTCCACATGCACATGCGCGCTCACCGGGGTGGAATCAGCCAGGCTGTGGATGTATTCCGGCCGGGCATAAATGGCGGCGGGCCAGTCGGCCTTGTCGGCGGCCAGGTTGCGCAGCGCCTGCACCCCGCCGCTGGTGGCGCACGCGCCGATGGTAATCAGGTAATCGCTGTTGGCGCGCACCTGCTGAATGCGCTCCAGATCATGCGGCGCAGTCAGGCTGCCCTCAACAAAGGCAATGTCCACATGCTGCGCCACGTTGCACGCCCCGGCTTCGGCAAAATGCACGATCTCCACCAGCCCGGCCAGCTCCAGCAACGCTTCACCGGCGTTAAGAAACGCCAGCTGGCAGCCGTCGCAGGAAGCAAACTTGTGCACCGCAATGGTCGGTTTGGCCATGTCACACCCCCTTGTTGCCGAGCAGATGGCCGATTTCGGCATAACTGAACACCGGCCCGTCACGGCAGACAAACGCGCCGCCGAACTGGCAGTGACCGCACTGCCCCACGGCGCAGTGCATGTTGCGCTCCATGCTCAGCCACAGGTTTTCCGCCGCCACGCCAAGCGTCTGCATTTTCTGGCAGGCGGCGCGCATCAGCCCTTCCGGCCCGCAGGTCATGAGCACGGTATTGGCCGGGTCGAAGGTAAGCGAGTCGAACAGATTCAGCACCGAGCCGGTGTGGTGCGGCCAGCCTGCATCGGCACTGTCGGCGCTGATCACGATCGAGGTATCCGGCTGGTTCTGCCAGACAGCGTATTTATCCGGCCAGATCAGGTCGCACGCCGCCTTCACCCCCTGCACCACGTTAAGGTGGCGGAACTCGCCGCGCCGCCGCGTCACATAGTTGATCACCGACATCACCGGCGCACAGCCCAGCCCGCCCGACACCACCACCACATCCTTGCCGCGTGCCGCCTGCATCGGCCAGCCGCGCCCGTACGGCCCGCGAATACCGAGCCGGTCGCCGGCGCGCAGGCGGCTCAGCCCCTCCGTCACGCGGCCGACCGTGCGAATGGTGTGGTCAAACAAGTGCTCGTCGAGCGGGTCGGAAACAATCGAAATCGGCACCTCGCCCACGCCGAACAGATAGAGCATGTTGAACTGCCCCGGCTGAAAACTGTAGCGACGCTGCAGATCGGCATCGGTAAAACGCAGGCGCAGGGTAAAAATGCCCTCTGCTTCCACAGTGTTTTCTACCACCTCGGCCTCGTACGGCTGCAACGCGGTCGGGATCATGACGCCTCCCCCAGCAGTGCCGTCACTTCGGCGCTCAGGTCGATGCCGGCCGGGCACCAGCTGATACAACGGCCGCAGCCCACGCAGCCCGACCGGCCATATTGTTCATGCCAGCTGCCCAGCTTGTGCGTCAGCCACTGGCGGTAGCGGAACGCCGTGCTGCCGCGCACCGGAATGCCATGCAGCTCGCTGTGGCCGCTGGTAAAGCAGGAATCCCACTGACGCACATGCTCCACCCGTTCGCCATCCAGGCTCGCTTCGTCGTGCAGCGAATGGCAAAAACAGGTGGGGCACACCGAAGTGCAGTTGCCGCACGACAGGCAGCGGCTCGCCACCTCGTCCCAGCGGGCAGAATTGAGTTTTTCCAGCAGGGCCGGGTAAAGATTTCCAGCCGGAATAGTACGCGTCTGGCTGGCTGCCACCGCGTGCGTCTGCTCTGCTGCCCGGCCAATTTGCTCCGGCATGGCCGGCTGCAGCGGCAGTTGTGTCAGCAGGTCCGCCCCGCGCACGCTGCCGGCGGCCACTACAAACCCCTCATCCAGTTCGTCCAGCTTCAGGTCGTAGCCGGCCCGCACTGCCGGCCCGTCACCGGTGGACGCGCAAAAACAGGTCGCGGCACTGTGCGAACAATTCACCGCCACCAGAAACAGCGACTCGCGCCGGGCACGGTAATGGCCGTCGGTGACATCGTCGCGCAGAAAATGGGCATCCTGCAGTGCCAGCGCCGCCAGATCGCACGCCCGCACTCCCAGCACCGCCGTCGGCCGCACAGCTGGCGCCACCGGTTCAAAGGCAATGCCGCCTTCCTGGCGCTGCGCCTGCCACACCACCTCACGCGGCGCAAACGCCAACGGTTTCAGCGCCTGCGGCCCGTTGGCCCAGGCAAAAAACCGCTCATGTCCGCCATGCGCCAGCCGATAACGCCCCGGCGCCTGCTCATCGGTAAAGCCGCGCGGCAGCTGCTCCACGTCATCCAGCCGCTCATACACCACCGCCCCGTCACGCACCTGCGGGCCCACGCAGTCATAGCCGGCATCACGCAACGCGTCAATCAACCGCCCAAACTCTTCGCGCAACAAAAACATCTGCGTATCCGGCATCGCCTTTTCGCCAAAATGGAACCCGTGAGATCACACAGGACGACATGGTTATAAAAATCCCCTCTGTGCACTATAGGTTTCGCCATGTAGGGCGTCAATCTCGGAAAGGGCCGGGCAAGCTATGGTTGCTTCGCGCTGCCTGCCTGCGCGGCAAAGCGCTCCGACGCCCCAGGAAAAGATGAGAAAAGGTGAATCAGCACACCTGTTTGTCACAAATGCATCGACACAATATCATGATCATGAATAGGGTTGATGTGCCTGCCATTGCAGTTATTCATACCCAGGGCCTTGTGCCGAATTGTTCATCACTCAGATGAATCTGCGCGATAAGTTGGCGGGTCAGCAAATTCAAACGTGCTCACATAAAACCAATGACCATTCAACACCTAAACGTTATTCGTGAGAATCCTGCTTACATTGTGACGACTATCGTGCCACCTCCCCTGAAAGTCTAACCCATGGGTTTTTACCTAAGAAAGAGCATCAGCGTAGGCCCACTTCGATTTAATTTGTCGAAATCCGGCATTGGAATTTCTGCCGGAATCAAAGGTCTTCGTGTTGGGATGGGCCCCAGAGGCAATTATGTCCACATGGGAAGAGATGGGCTGTACTATCGTGCCACACTGCCATCATTTACAGGCTCGCGCCGTCATTCTTCTCCGCCAGCGCCATCCCCACAATCGTCGCAGGCGTTGCCTGAAACTCATGCTCCACTTAAAGAAATCGAGTCCGCAGACATTTCACAAATAGTTGACTCCTCTTCACGCGAACTTCTCGATGAACTCAACCGTAAGCGCGCGAAAATGCGCTTATGGCCAAGTATGGCGATAGCCTCGACCATAATGATCAGCATGAGTTTCTTCATGGGCTGGTCTACGTGGCTGATATTCATGCTTGCTGTTGCTGGAGCTATTGCCACATACATAGCTTATACACGCGACGCTTTAGAAAAAACGGTTGTCCTCTTTTACGATTTCGATGCTGAGTTAGAGGATGCATATGCACAACTCCTTAACGCAGCCAATCAACTTGCTGATAGTGCCGCTACCTGGCATATCGAGGCATCGGGCGAGGTTTATGATCGAAAATATCATGCAGGCGCCAGTAATATTATTCGCAGGAAGCATACTTTTATACACAAATCAGAACCGCCCTATGTCAAAACAAATATTGAAACAATCTCAATTGGCGTAGGCCGCCAAACTCTGCATTTTTTTCCTGATCGAGTTCTCGTCTATGATGCAGACGGAGTTGGCGCAGTTAGTTATCCTGATCTTCGTATCGCTGTAAACGAGACCCGGTTCATAGAGACTGATCCTATCCCTCGCGATGCGGAGATAGTTGACCGCACTTGGAGATACGTCAACAAATCAGGTGGTCCTGATCGCAGATTCAAGAACAATAAAGAACTACCTATCTGCCGCTATGAAGAAATCACCCTATCAAGCCAGACGGGCTTAAATGAAATTTTGCAGTTGTCTCGGTGTGGGTCGGGAAGCAACTTTGCATCAGCCATTTCTCAACTTGGTAAAGCAATGCCGAAAGAAGCCAATCAACTAATCATTTCGCTCCCCCCAAATTCATCCCATAAGGAGACCCAATGAAACGCTTCCTCGCTCTCGCTCTCACCACTGCCAGCATTGCCCTATCCGGCTGCGTTTCGGTGCAGTCGTATGTTGATCCGCAGTACCACAAGGCAAGTTATGAGACAGTGCATCGACTGGCGCAGCCGATTGCGACCAAGGTGGAGGTCCATTTTCAGCGTAATGGCGAACCGCTTCCGTTGGCGGACAATGAGTTGCGCAGTCATGTGGAGCAAACGCTGAGAGCGACGGGGGTGTTCACGCCTTCGGCTAAGGTGACCACACCGCTTATTCTGGTTACGGCGAACAATATTGCCGATCTCGCCGCTGCACGCGCCAAGGGGTTTGGCACCGGGCTTACGTTTGGCGCGGCAGGGTCAATGGTGGATGACAATTATGAATTCACCTGCACCTATGAAAACGGCACGAAGCAGCAGACTTACAAGTACATGCATGCCATTCATACGTCGATTGGCCATAACACGCCGCCCGCCGGGCTGACCCCCACCACACCGTCGGATGCGTTTGGTCATGTGGTGGAAGATGTGATGCTGAATTTTGTGAAGGACTTGCAGGACAAGGGGCTGATTGCCGCTCAGTAGCGGTACTTACGACTCTTGCTCCCGCTGTCCCGGCAGGCCAATAAAAAAAAGCGCCTCTTGCGAGGCGCTTTTGACTTTTTACCCGATCAGACCGGATCAGAATGCATACATGACCATGGCGCCGGCACCCCAGTCGGGGCTGCCGCTGGTGAAGCCCTTGACCAGGTAAGCCTGGGTTTTCCAGGATTTGTCGATCTTGTGGCTGACAAAGGCGGTCATTTCTTCTTGCCGGTAGCCGGTATCCGTGGCTTTCTGGCGCAGATCCATAATCAGGCCGGCGCTGTTGACGTCGCTAAGCTTGTAGCTGCCGCCAAACGAGCCGTACCAGACGTTATTGAGCACAATGCCGGTCGGCTGGCCGAACACCTTGTAACCCACCGTACCGAAGGCGGTAAATTTGTCGATGGTTTTGTACAGGTCCACCTGCGCGGCGTAGTCGTCCTGCCCGGTGCCCAGACCTTTGGTTTCGTCAGCCGTACCGAATTTGATCTTACCGGTGAGATCGACCATAAACGGGTTTACGTAACCGCTGGTATAGACGTTGTAGGTTGCCTGAGCCACCACGTCGCCCAGACCGGATTCGGTGGTGCGGGTAGTTGAGGAGCTCGAGCGGAACGCACCGACATCGCGCACCACGTTACCCGGACCGGTGATCTGGATATACGGCACGGTGAGTTTCAGGGTCCACGGACCGGTCTCGTACTTGCCGGTAAACGGAATGTAGAGAATATCGGTAGAGTCGGTGCCGCCGTACTTGCCGGAGCTGTAGTCAAAACCGGTGATCAGTGTGAAGTTGCCCGGCTCACTGGCCATGGCCGCCTGACCGCACAGGGCGGTCAGGGCAACCCCGGATACCAGGGCGATTTGTAGTGTTTTTTTCATGTGTTATCCCGCGGTGTAAGAGTCGGTTAATCGGTTTCCGGACGTTCAACTTTTTCCGGCCGCTCGACCTTTTCCGGGCGCTCGACTTTCTCCGGACGCTCTACTTTTTCCGGGCGTTCCACCTTTTCAACGCGCTCGGCCTTTTCAACACGTTCGGTTTTTTCTGCCCGCTCAACACGGTTGGCCTCGTAGCGTTCCTGATTGCGCTCCAGACGATTCATCGCGTTATTCAGGCCGGAATTGTCGGGACGTTTCTGCAGGTTGCCACCGACGCTGGTCATGGCCTGCCCCAGGGGTTTGGGGGATACCGTGGGCGAGGTAGTGGAAGTGGTAGTCGTGGTGGAACCGGTTGTGGTGGAGCCGCTGGTAGTCGTGGTATCAGCCAGGGTCAGTCCAGCATGCCCCAGCAACAGCGCCACGCCAGATACAATAGTCATTTTGTTCACGTTCGCGATGTCCACCCCC
>JAJZTZ010000090.1:0-4617 GCA_021847305.1 Pseudomonadota bacterium
GCAGTTCACGAATACGCGCCTCGATCAGATTACGCAGCAAAAACTTCTGCAGATTGGCGCGTGCCAGCGTCATGCCCTCCCGGCGCAGCAATTCGCTCAGCCAGGCAGCCACAAACGCCTGCTTGCTAGCGTGGGTAAGCGACGGCTCCGGCAGGTTGCGGCACAGCCAGGTAGCCAGGCGCACGGTATCCCAGTTTTCCGGCTGGTAAACCAGCCCCAGATCACGCTGCAACTCCGGCAAAAAGCGCGACACCATGTGCCCGCCATCGTCGATATCGATCTCGCCGCCTTCTGATACTTTCAACGCCGCACCCAAGACAGTCAGGTCATCGGCTGTCGGCGCAGCGTCATAAGGGGACAAATCCCACGGGTACTCCAGCACCTCCGGGTCATCAAACAGCGCCAGCTGGCCCTGCACGCGCAAGGCCAGCTGGGGCACGCGGAAGCGCTCTCCCAACTCAGCGGGCGTCCGGAAAAACTCAATCGCCGTGGTGCGGCTGACTTCGGCGGCTTCCACAATCGCCGCCGCAGCGGTTTCCGAGGTAACCGAGGCTTTGAGCACTTCGGCTTCATCTTCGGTCAGCGGGGTGCTGATGGTCAGCGTATTGAGCTTGCTGTCCCAGCTCACCTTGTCCCGCACCGACTTCGGCACACTCGAAAGAATGGGCTTTTCAGACAAGGTAATCGCAACAGGACGAACGACCACGCGCCCGGCGTGGCCCTCCAGGTCCAGCCGCCCCTGTTCGGATTTGGCGGCGG
This sequence comes from Pseudomonadota bacterium, assembly GCA_021847305.1. Classification (GTDB taxonomy): domain Bacteria; phylum Pseudomonadota; class Gammaproteobacteria; order Burkholderiales; family JAJZQI01; genus JAJZQI01. The sequence continues at coordinate 760 of JAJZTZ010000090.1, forward strand.
TCACAAATTCTGTCACTTCGCGCCGCTCAAACCCGGCTCCTGCCACCAGGCGGTCACGCAGGGCAGCGGCGGTCTCGGCAAAGTTGCGCGACACCACAAAAGCGTATGACTGATTCAGCGCCCGCGCCTGCCGGTGGCTGGCATCCGGCTGCCGCAGCACGCGACCGAGTAATTGTTCCACCGCCGTAGCCGAATGCAACGCAGCCATGCTCACCAGAATGTAGGCAGACGGGCAATCCCAGCCTTCCGCCAGCGCCTTTTGCGTAATCACAAACTTGACCGGGCAGGCCGGGTCGGCAATACCCAGCCTGTAGTCCGCATCAATCTGTTCCAGCCCTTTTTCCTCGCCCGTGGCCACCACAATCTCACTGGCGGGGATGGCGTGGTTGGTAATCAGCTCCTGCCGCACCTTCTCGAAATCCAGCGTCTCAACCCCTGCCCGGCGGGGCTCGGCCTGAATCAGCACAATCGGCCGCAGATAAGGCGCACCGGCCCGGCGCTCTTCATCCGCCAGCTTGTGCAGCGCATCACGGCGGCCAATGGCATCGGCCAGACACTGCTGCCAGTTGGGCTCGGTTTCCAGCACCACCGGCAATTTGATCATTTCTTCCGCCTTCAACTCGGCGGCGGACACACTGTGCAGCACATTGCTGGGTGTGCGCTCCAGATCGGGCGTGGCGGTCAGCTCCATCACGCCGCTGGGGCGGAAGCGCGCCAGCATATCGAAGGCCAGTTCGGTGCGGCTGTTGTGCGCCTCGTCCACCACCACGAACGGGCGGCGCAGGCGCAGCACGTTGGCCAGTGAATAGGGCGTGGTGCGTTCGCTGCCTTCGCCATCGGTCAGCAGTTCATCGCGCTGGCTGGGCGAAAGATTATCGAAGTGGTGCATCAGCGCGCCGCTGGACTGATACACCTTGCGTGATTCCTCGTCCTCCACCTGAAACGCCTGCCGTGTGGCGACGATAATCGTGGTCGAGCTGTCCAGCGTGGCGCGGGTCACGCTTTTGGCTTCCTCCAGATCCAGCACCGTGATCGGCCCCACCTCGCGCAGTGCGGCATGATAGGGGTGGTTGCGATCTTTCAGTGCCTTGATGGTCTGTTCACGGATCGGCTTGCTGGGCACCAGCCACACAATCACACTGTGTTCGCAGCGCAACAGGTGCGTGTTAACGAGTTGAACGCTTTTTGCCGCCAGCCAGGTCTTGCCGCCGCCGGTGGGCACGCGCAGGCAGAAGTACGGCATGTCGGCCGGAAAGCCCGACAGCGGGTTGTACGGGTTACCCCGCCCCCACAGGCGTTCGGTGGTGGCGGTGAAGGCAATTGAGGGTGACGGCAGTTCGTGGCAGGCTTTGAAATAGGCTTCCACGCTGTCGAGCACCTGCTGTTGATAGCGCTTGGGCGCAAACGGGGTCATGGCTTGCCCCCGTAGGGTGACGATGGCTCATTCACCGTAATGGCCACCGTCCCGGTTGCCGGGTTAACCAGTTCGACCACACCATGATGGCCGATCACGATAGCCGTGCCAGTTTGTGCCGCCAACTCGCGCGCGCGCTGGGCTGCGCGCTGCATGGCTTGTTGCGACAGGCGTAAATCAGCATCGTGTGCCGCTTCAATCGGTTGTTTATTCATGGCTTCTCGTTCCAGTCCAGCAGTATCGGCTGAGCGCCGGCGTTGTCATATAATGCCCAGGCATCGACTTGTGGTGCATACAAAAGTTCGAAATTCTGCCATCCGGCAAAAAATCGCCGCCGGATGGTGGCCTCGGGAATACTGTGCCCGCCCTGACGAACACGCAGTGCAACGCGGGCAACCGCCTCATCGGGGCTATCCAATTGCAGAAAAATCAGCTTCACGCGGTACCCCGCTGCCTGCCAGGCACGAATATGCTGCAGGTAAGCGCGCCCGGACAAGGTGGTCTCAAAGGCAAAACTCTCACGATTGGCAAAATGCCGGGCCAACTCCTGCAACATCAGGCGTCCCGCCTGTACGGCTGCCGTATCCGGGGCAAAAGGCGCCAGCCCGGCGGCAATCAGATCAGCGTTCACAAACACCGGACAGTCCGCCTCATTGGGCAAAAACTCACGGGCAAAGGTCGTTTTACCCGCGCCATTGGGGCCAGCTATGATGATGACCTTGCGCCCGGAATTCATCGCTACACCTCCAGTGCGTAAGGTGTCTGTTTAAAGGTAATACCCTCGCGTGCAGCGCGCGCACCCAGGCGGTTGGCCGCAGCGTAAATCACTTTCGGGCCGGCGAATTTGGGCAGCACATCGAATACGGGGCCGGTGAGCACATTACCGCCACCCACCGATTTGTCCTTGAGAATGCCGTTATACAGCAGATAAATGGCGCGGCCTTCGTGCACGCCCAGCAACGGCGAATCGGCAGTGCCGGTAAAGCCCGTGCCGGTTTCGGCAAACCAGACGAACTCGGCCAGTTGCGCGAATTTCACATCGCTGCGGATCTGGCCGTCGGCATCGAACAAGGGTTCGGCGGACAGGCGGCAGAACTGGAAGCCGCCGCCAAGGCCTTCGACAGCCTGACCTTTGGCGTTGGTGTACCCGACGGCGATACGTTTTACTCGTTCAGCGGTCAGGTTGCTGGCGATGCCCTCATCCATCTCAACCAGAATCGATCTGCGGTGACCGCCATCTTCTGCGTTCTGTTTGAGAACTGCGTGTCCTGTCGTTCCAGAGCCTGCAAAGCTATCTAGCACGAGGGATTCCGAGTCTGTAGCGATTTGAAGAATGCGTTGTATCAACGCGGTAGGTTTTGGGGTAACGAAAAGATCGCTTGATGCTCCCAAGTTGAGAATCTGGCTGATCTCCTGTTTCGAATGTCGCGTGCTACCAACTTCCTGCCAGGGCCACAGCGTCCGTGGAACGACCCCATCTTTCACGTCGGTAAGGAACCGCTTTATGCCTGGGCGATTGCTCCCGGTTTTCCCCCACCAGATTCGATTGTCCCTATCCAGTTCCCAGAACTTATCTTCACTTACACGCCAGTAACTCCCTGATGGTGGGCCATCAATCACCTTTCCCGATGGCGTAGTGATTGGGTATCTGCCCTGCGCGTAGAAATTTCGCGCGGCCAAGTCCGAGAGCAACCATGGGCCGCGCGGATCATTATCGGGATTCTTGTATCGCGCAATCATCGCCTCGCTGCGAGGCAGAGGGTTTGGGCGCCATTTCTCCTTGTTGGCCGCATAGAGAACTACGTACTCGTGATCTTCACTCAGGTGTCGAGCACTGTTCTTTGGGCTGTCCATCATGTTCCAGATTGCCGACGCGACGAAATTCTTCGCCCCGAAAATCTCATCCATCAACAATCGCAGCGTCGCCACTTCGTTGTCGTCGATGGAAACAAAAATCGCGCCGTCCTCGCGCAGAAACTGCTTCAGCAGGACAAGCCGCGGATACATCATGCACAGCCAGCGGTCGTGCCGGTCCAGCGTTTCGCCTTCCTTGCCCACCACCTCGCCCAGCCATTTGCGAATTTCCGGGCTGTTGACGTTATCGTTGTAAACCCAGCCTTCATTGCCGGTGTTGTAGGGTGGGTCGATGTAGATGCATTTGACCTGCCCGGCATAGCGCGGCAGCAGGGCCTTGAGGGCGTGCAGGTTGTCGCCCTGCACGATCAGGTTGCCGCTGTCTGCATTGCCACAAGACAGTTCCGGCACCGGCTCCAGCAGGCGAAAAGGCACATCCTTGTGGTGTTTGACTACGGCTTCTTTACCGATCCAGTTGAGTGTGGGCATAGGGGGCGATCATTTCTTTTTTGTGAGGACCATTCTACCGGCAGTGCCCGGTTTTGTGCAGCATAGTCCCGTAGTGGCTCATAGCGTGAGCCGGATAGTCA
>JAJZTZ010000090.1:4627-9152 GCA_021847305.1 Pseudomonadota bacterium
CCATATCAATTTCCGAAGCGCCCATCCAGTAGCACAACAAAGCTGCCGGAATACGCATGATTTGTGACGGTACATCGCCCTGCTGCGGCACGCCTGGCAACAGGCCGAAATCGCTTAACTCCTTGGTGATGACATAACCGCGCGACAGGTGTTTTTGTTCCAGCAATTCGATCAAGCCCTTCAGTTCGCGCGCGCCGGTATGTTGGGTGCGGTATTTGACTTCAAACGGAATGGTCTGACTGCCTACCTCGGCTACCAGATCCACTTCACGCTCTTTTTTACCACGCCAGTAGGTGAATCGCACGTTCTGCGCGTAATACCGGGCAAACAGGTGTTTGAAGACCGCTGTTTCGGTGGCCACGCCCAGCGCAGCCGGGTCTTCCAGCAGGGCTTTGCCCTTGAGCATGACGGCAGGGGCGATTGCCGCGTCGGCGAGGTAAATTTTGAAGCGGGCGCGCAAAATGTCTTTGCCGTAGCCGTAAGGGGGCAAACGGTAGATCAGATGCGCGGCTTCGAGTAACTCGATGAAATGTTGCGCGGTGGGGCGCTTCACCTCCAGATTGGCACACAGGTCCGCCATGTCGAGCAAGCCGCCGTCGTGCATGCACAGGTAGAGAAATGTATGCTCCAGGTCCAGCACGCGGCGCACGCCAAACAGCGCTGTCATGTCGCGTTTGAGTACTTTGTCGATAATATCTTCGCGCAACAGCCGCTGCGCCTGGGTAATGCTTTCTACCTGCGCCGTTTGGGGAAACCCGCCACGCACAAGATATTCATGAAAATGACCGATGTAAGGCGCGGCAATTTCAGAGGTACGGTAGAACTCCGCCTGCGTCCAGTCGAACAGGTCGCGCAGGGATTTCATGCGCGGCAGAGCTGGCAGCGACACCTGCTTGATTTGCAGGTATTCGTAGAATGAGAGGGTTGTAAGGCGAATGGTATGCCAACGGCCCACGCCGGATTCCTGCCCTTCCTCCAGCAAGGGCATGGCGGAGCCGGTAAACGCGATGCGCCGGTTTTTCTGGAAATCGGTCTGATGTTTGACCCAGGTTCCCCAGTCACGAATGAATTGCGCCTCGTCCAGAAACAGATATTCCTGCCCCGGAGCTTGCGGCTCTCGCTCCCGCCAGGCAGCAAGCACCGCATCAATGCCCGCCATTTTAAGAATGGGATGATCAAAAGTGGCGTAGAGAATGTTGGCCGGAGGAACCCCGGATTTAAGCAGGGCATCCACCGCCTGCAGCATCAAGGTGGTTTTGCCGATTTGCCTCGCTCCGGAAAGCAATACAGCGCGCGGCGCAGGCGGCGCCGTCATCCAGCTATGCAACTCCCGAAAAGCCGCCCGGCGCCAGCCGGGCAAATCGGCAATGGCCTCTCCCCGCCACCAGGGGTTGAATTGTGCCAGAACAGCAATCAACTCTTCTTTGGATACCCGCATAATAGCGATCTCTTTTTCCCTAATCCTCCATAAATATACCTAAAATAGGAATTTAGTTAAAGTATAGTTTAACTATTTTGTTATTTTAGTTATATGTTTCGAACTTCAAGCCAGGCGCGCCAGCCGCCATGAATAAGGGTACAGATATATTTAAAACACCATTACTTCGCTTGAGCACTACACCGAGCCAGCGCCTTGCGTGCAGAAGGGATGTCAGTTATCTGATTGGGATTGCCAAAACAACTGTCATCTTGCTTGAGAACCAGTTTGCCGTTTTGTTCCTCGAAGCGAATCAGCACTGTCATGTAGCGCCAGCCTTTGCCAATATCCTCGGCGCGCTGGGCGGGTTTTTTGCCGGCCAAGTAGTAACTTAGCGACACCAACACGCCATCCACCGTTTTACCCGCCCCACCCATGCCGTCGATGCCATTGCACCAAGTACCGTGATTGTTCTCGGGCAGATCGATCTTGAGCGAAGCCAGTTTGTTCAGGTTCTGGTCGTGGACGTAAAGGGCGCAGACGCCGCCGCCGGGCAAAGCCACTGATTTTCGCTTGTTTGCAATTGCCGCATCGTATTCATGATCTTGTGCTGCAGACCAGTAATGCACTGCCCACGCATAGTAATTCTTTCCATTCCAGAGGATGTGGCCGCTGTTTAAGCCACCCATCTCACCTTCAGGTGCGATTCCGGAGTTGTCATCCGCGATTGCTTGGCGGACGCTTCTATCCCATTTATTAATAAATTTGCTGTAGTCTGGGTCATTGAGTTCATCAATACTCATTTTTGTTCGATTTTTATCGTAACCATTGTATTTCTGGTCCACCATAAGACCCGCATTGGCTGTAGTTCCCCACAGCAGCAGTGCCATGCTAACCAGATTTCTTGCAATAATATTCATAAGCATCCTTGATTGCCTTGTCGTAGCCCTGTTGTTTTGGGCCGTTATAATTGAACGCGATGGCATACCAGTTTTTGGTTTTTACGGCATCCCACAACGATATTTCCCTGCCCAGAGCGTGGTTATGTTTGTCCTTCCATTTTCTGGGCTGAAATTTGATGAACTTGGCTAAGAGTTCTATCTGTCCGGCATCGTTCTTACACATGGTCTTAACAAATGTCTGAAGATCAGGGCTTTTACACAGTTGCCAATTTCTCCCCAGAATCTGAAACTTCCCCCATGAAGTGGCCATCAGTGCGGCCTCCCTGTCGAGCCGATAAGCATGGATCAGCCTCAGGTAGTCTTGTTTGTTGTCGTACAAATCATCCTGGTCGACTTTTCCATCGGGCAGTTTGTTGTAGGCTGAGCCAAGGAGATGATCCCTTCGCCTTACATAGGGAAATTCGGATGAAATGTCAGGGTGCGTGTTGTCATATTTTCCTTTAGTCAGATCATGGAAATGATGCCTCTCAAACACAATCTTTGGTGCTGTGGCTCTGTGTTGTGTACTGTCGTTAATGGTCCAGAAGGCATCCCTGCCACCAGATTCCACTCTAGCAATGGCTTTAAGGACGTTAGTTTCGCATTCCAAATCACCGGAAAATTTTTCCCAATCCTTTTCCGTAATCGCCTCGCCATCATACGCCTGCATATAGGCCAGCAAATCCTGCGGCAGGTCGATACCGATCTGCAGGATGGATTCGCCGTGTTTGCCATGAGTTTTGTTCGGGCGGATGAGCGGATTGTTTTTGCTGGGCGATCCTGGAGGAACAGGCGGCAAGGGCGGTGGAGCACCCGGAGCATCGGGAAGAGGCTTTTTTCTGGGGCCGGGCAGATTGGGCGCACCGGGTGGATGCGGTTCGAGCTGCCCATCAAAGACAAGGTAGGGGCTGACAAGGGTAATGCGCTTTCTGCCGTAATCAGAGAGTGCCGTGCTCAAATGCAGCCACTTGCCGTAGAGGTCCAGTATTTTGATCTCGATGAGCGAATTGGCCCCGGCAGTCACAATTTCCTGCGACAGGCCGTTGTCGCCGGTTTTCCCCGTGACCACTTTACCATCAAAGAGAAGACGGTATTTAAGGTTGGCAATGGGATAACGTAGCGCATCCAGAAACAGGACTTGTACCGCAAAAACCGTGGTCTCACGCAAATACAGTACCTGGCCGGGCTGGATGACATTGCGATTCTTGATGCCGTTGAGCCGTATAAGATCACTAATGGATCGGCCTGTTGTGTTGGCAATGCCAGACAAGGTATCGCCTGATTTGACCACGTAGACGTCTGTTGCATTACTCATGGTCTTCATCCTCGGGGGCGGAAGGGTATTCTATGTATTCTTCCTGGCCCCAGTTGCCATTTATGTTAGCGTGGTAAAGCACTGAGTCTTGCTGCATGGAAAGCACGCCTTGAGTTTCGGGTTGAATTTCATGGCCAGCGAGCAAAGCCAGCGGTGATTGCTGCTTAACAGCAACTGTCATTTTCTGATGCGGGGTGGGTAACCACGCATCAGCATCGCTTTCCCAATCCAGTTTCTGGCTGTATGCAGCCCCCTCGAGCACTTGCGGAAAAATCAGTGGTGACACTGACATACTAGCTGGTCCGCTCACCGCATGATCGCTGCCCTTGCGGCTGACCATGCCCGGCGCATGAATCTCGATATTGCCGCCGGCCATGCGGATGTACGCGCCACCTGCCGTCATGAGAAGTTCGTTACCGGCATTGAGGGTGACTTTTCCCTGTGCCTGAATGGTGAGGTTCTTGGCCGCCGTGGTCTCAATACTGCCACTCTGCGCCTGCATCTGGATATTCCCCTGCGCGGCAATGAACTTCAGGCTCACTTTGTCTTTGATGCCGTGCACGAAGAGACTTAGGCTGTCTTTAACGTTGGCGAGCCAGCGCTTGCCGGCGGTGTGCTGAATGTCCTGTTGCGCAATCTGGTTGATACTGTGGGCGGCGGTTTGGGTGAGGCTGTCTCCGCTGGTGTGGAGGATGCCTGCTGGTGCATCCTGCACCAGCAGGGAGGACTGAGATCTGGGGACTGAGGACTGAGTGGGGTTGTCAGTATTGGTACCGTGTTCCCAGTCTTTGAGCGTTTTAGCCTGTTGTTCAGCCGGTTGGGTGTCGAGGGTGTCGGCCAGTTGGTGCGTGG